>NZ_CP136865.1:1611247-1933497 GCF_045689245.1 Congregibacter brevis
TTAGGCCTCGAGCGACAAAACTATGCCATTCGCTCGGTACCTTTCGCTGAACCCGGTTAGCTTGCGCTTCGCTGTCGAAGCTCGCAAACACACTGGCGCCGCTGCCGGTCATTCTTGCCTCCCCAAATTTCTCCAACCAAATCAACGCCTTATCAACAGGGTCGGCGAGGCGTCGCACGAGGTTTTCGAAGTCATTACGGGTAGGCCCCGTAAAAAAGGCGGCCATTGTGATGGCGGGGGTGTCGCGTGTCAATTGCGGGTGCGAAAAAATCACTTTTGTTGATACATGGCAGCTCGGGTGAATCACAAGGAACCAGCGCTCGGGGAGCTCCAGAGGCGTGAGTTCTTCGCCGATTCCTTCGGCCCAGGCGCTTTGACCACGCACGAAAACCGGCACATCCGCGCCGAGTTTGCGGCCGATGTTTGCAAGAGCCTCGGTGCTCAGGTTTAGGCTCCACAAGCTGTTCAAAGCGAGCAGGGTGCTCGCAGCATCAGAGCTACCTCCGCCAAGGCCGCCGCCGGTGGGCACTCGCTTGGTCAGACTGATGTCTGCTCCGAGTTTCTTGCGGGCCTTATTTACGTTTTCCGCTGCCCTAAGAGCTTCAGCGGCACGAACCACCAAGTTGTCTTGAGGAGCCACGTCATTAAGTGATGCGCCCTGAGCGTTAATGATGATTCTGTCGTCATCCCGGGCGGATAGCGTGAGCTCATCACCATAATCGAGAAGCTGAAAAACGGTCTGGAGGTTGTGGTAGCCATCACTGCGCTGTCCCGTGATGTGCAGGAATAAATTGAGCTTGGCTGGCGCAGTAACGGTGACGGACGGCATACGCCTGATTATCGCATGGAGAACCGGGGATTGACTTATTGCCGGCGTAAACTCTGTCAGCTACTGGGTCGCAAACCAGCTACAGCTGCCAATCCCGCAATATAATCTTGAGCGTTAGCTGGCTTTTCGGCTCCGCGAGGCTCAAGCGCGTGGGCATCGCCAATCCCTGCTTGCCTCGATACTCACTGTACGTTATCACCCAGCCGTTTTGCTCGAAGCCCTTAGCGAGCGCCTCATCCGTCTCTAAATCCGAAACGGGCAAAAGAGGGTCAGGAACACCGCGAAGCCAGTGATGAATAGAGGCGACTGGAACAGGAAGTAGGGCGCCATTCGATAGCCACGGAGCGGCGTCAGCGGGATAGAGGCGCTCGATACCGTCTCGCTTCACGCGCAGCAAAGCGCCGTCATTGCTGATTTCAGTGCTGCCGACACCTAAGGGGCCCGAAAGTCTTAAGTTGCTCTGTTGGCTTGTTTGTTGCCAATCCAGGCTCACACTGCCCGCGTCATTCGGTAAGCGATACGCGACCTTGCCTCTTACCCGCCAATCGTTCAGCTCGGCAACCACCGCCAATCTCTCCAGCCAGCGCTCCTCCTCACCGACCAGCGGAGCTTGCGGAGGTGCTGGGGCGGAGGTGGTAGGCACTGGGGGTGCGGTTGTGCACGCGCTCAAGCCGACAAGCAGTAGCGTAGCAATCGCAAAAACGCACATTTGTGCAGAATCAAAAGCGCGTCCAAGAAGAAAAGAAACTGCGCTAGGCGCCGAGCGCCTCGCCTTAGCTGTCGCGAGCATTAGGACTCGGCGTCGGCTTGAAGACTGATACCCAAACGGGTGAGAGTTTCATTGAGTACCGCATGTTGCGGGTCTTCTTGAAGCGCGCCACGCCAAACTGCCATGGCGCCGGTGGTGTTTCCGCTTGCCCACAAAACCTCGCCCAGGTGCGCCGCCACCTCGGGATCGGGAAAGCTGGCATAAGCTCGCGTTAGGTACTGCTGAGCATTCTCCAGATCGCCTTGCCGGAATAGAACCCAGCCCATGCTGTCGAGAATGGCAGGTTCATTGGGCGACAGCGCCAGAGCTTTTTCGATAAGCACCTTGGCCTCGTCATAGCGGTCAGTCCTATTGGCTAAGGTGTAACCCAGTGCATTAAGCGCCGTGGAGTTTTCCGGGTCGCGATCGATGATCGCCCGCAAGTCAGTCTCCGCCGCCGGAATGTTACCCGTACGTTCATGGGCGACAGAGCGTGCGTAGCGCAAGTTGTCGGACTCGGGGAATTCGTTAATCGCGCGATCGAGAAGCTCCAGTCCCTGTTCATCGCGATCGGTCTCATTATAAATGTTGGCTTCCAGCGCAAAGAGCTGTTCCTTGCGATGCGGGTAGCTTTGTCTGAGGCGGTCCATGTAAGCCGACAGCTCCTGATCCTGGCCCCGGCCAATCTGGATCTGCGCAATACTAATGGTGGCTTTCATTAAATCCGTGCCGTCTCCGACCTGTTGAAAAAGCTGTACCGCTTCATCCAGCTCTTCTTCAGTGCGGGCAATTTGTCCGAGGAACAAATACGCCTCATCGGTACGCTTGTTCAGAGCGATGACCTGTTGCAGGTACACCTTCGCAGCAGCATTGTCTTCAAGCTCGTGATTGATCAGCGCCAATGAGAAAAGCAGGTCTGCATTGTGGGGAGCTTCGGCGGAGAGTATTTCAAACTGCTTTCTTGCCGCTCCCATGTCCTGGCTAGCAAGAAGCCGGGCGTATTGCAGTCTAAGCTCCGTGCGAGAAGGGTCTTCGTCAAGTGCTTCCTCCATGCGTGCCAGAGGCTCATCTACACCATCCGCAAGGTTGAGTTTGGCTTCCAAAATTAGTGCCTGGCGCTGGTAGGGCTCCAGAGCGAAAACCGGTGCCAGACGCGCCCGGGCAGCTGCGGCGTCGCCGCGCTCTTCCGCCATGAGGGCATGGGTTAGACGTAGCGATACGTCATCGCCTAGATCGTCATCTAGCAACGCCTGAGTATCACTATCAAGGCCAACTTGATCGGCAGGTCGAAGCGCTTTGTAGCGGTTAAGTAATACGGGGAACTTGGCTTTCTCTCCAGCCCTTGCGACTGCCGCTAAATAGGGAAGGGCTTCGCGATTGCGGCCCTGTCGTGCAAGCAGCGTGGCGAGGGTGCTGTTTGCCTCGACGTTATCAGGCTCAAGCTCCACCCAGAGTCGAACTGCCCGAAAGGCTTCGCGTTCGCGCTGCAGGTACTGCGCTAGATGCGTTGCATGAGCACTGACAGCAGGATCCTGAAGCACATCCGCTTGATCGAGGTAAGTGTCAAGCGCTGTATCAAAGTCTCGGCGTCGGAGAGCAAATTCGGCAAGAAGCAGCGGATACACGGAGGCTTCAGGGATAGGTCGTTCGGGCACCGGTGGAGGTGGCGGACTGTCGACTTTTGCGACGCTGTCGGCCTGTTGGTCCAAATCTTCGCTGTCAACAATCTGGTTGTTCGTGGCGCAGCCGCTGAGAGCCGCGAAAGCCACAAGCGTTGCGACCAGCCGCGCAACACGGCAGCCACTATCCGCAGGATCGCTAATGCGAGTCACCGCCGCAGGCGACAGTCGGAAAAGGCCAGCAGGCGGAGTTCTGAAATGGCGAATTAGAGGGTCAAAAAGCATGTGTCTAACCGGGTTGCTGAACGCGAATGATGACACAGTGAGACAGCGAAACCCACGCTGCGTTCGATACCTATTGCAAGAGTTTCGTGGGCTGCGCTGGCGCAAGATGCAGTCATTGAGTTTTAGTATCCCTAACAGCGGTACATTTAAGCCTGCGATTTTTCTCTCAGACTGCTAGAATCCTCCCCAAGAGCGACTGACAAGCAAGCTGGACACTTTTTGCTGTGAACTTGATAGCACTAGGCATTAACCACAACTCTGCGCACGTTGATGTGCGGGAGCGGGTGGCTTTTGCCCCGGAGCAAGTGTCCGAGGCTATGAATGATGCGTGTCGTTCGGCGGAAATAGACGAAGTTGTAGTCCTTTCGACCTGTAATCGCACCGAAATCTACGCAGTGGCGTCGACGGTGAAGCCGCTCGCTGAAAAAGCCCGAGAGTTGATTGATTGGATGGCGAGTTATCACCACTTGTCGGCGGATGATCTTCGCGGTGCTGCCTACCACCATGAAGGTGAGGCCGCGCTCCGCCATATGGTGCACGTAGCCGCGGGTTTGGACTCGATGGTTCTTGGGGAGCCGCAAATATTCGGACAACTTAAGTCCGCTTATGCGGTCGCCAACGACGCGGGAACCGTGGGTAGCGAGCTCGGTCGTTTGTTTCCTCGAGTTTTCACTATCGCCAAGAAAGTGCGCACCGATACGGCCATTGGCGAGAACCCCGTCTCCGTAGCCTTTGCGGCAGTCGATGTCGCACGACGAATTTTCACCGATTTGAATGACTGCAACGCGCTGCTCGTGGGTGCTGGAGAAACCATAGAGCTGGTAACGCGACACCTCATCGAAGCAGGCGTGAGCAATATTGTGATTGCGAATCGCACCTTGGGAAGAGCCCGCGAGTTGGCTCAGCAGTTTGGGGCCGACGCGGTGCTTCTCGCTGAGATTCCAGACCACCTGCCTAAATCCGACATTGTCATAACCTCTACCGCCAGTCAGTTACCGATCATTGGAAAAGGCACGGTGGAGTCGGCACTCAAAGCCCGGCGCCATCGCCCGATGTTAATGGTCGACATCGCGGTGCCCAGAGATATTGAGCCGCAGGTTAGCGATCTGCGTGACGTTTATTTGTACAGCGTGGATGACCTGAAGCAGATCGTTGACGGAAACCTTCGCGCTCGTCAGCAGGAAGTGAGTAAGGCGGACGAAATCATCGCGAAGGGTATCGCCACCGTTGGCGAGGAGCATCGTTCGCTAGGCGCTGTAGACCTTGTGAAGCAGTATCGGCAATCGGCCGAAGCTCTCAGGCAGATAGAATTAGAAAGAGCCCTGGCATCCATAAGTCGGGGGGACGACCCGCAACAGGTGGTCGCGCAGCTCGCTCGCGCTATTACCAACAAACTTATTCATGCGCCTACCACCGGTCTCAAGAAGGCCAGCGCAGAAGGGCGTCATGATGTTCTAGGTCATGCCGCGCGTCTTCTCGGTCTGCAGAACGCTGATGACTCCATATCAGCTGATGGCTCCGTATCAGCTGATGGCTCCATGTCACAAGCGGCGGATCAATTGGCAGTGGGAGCTGATCAGGTTTCCAATGCAGCGAGCGAGAGCGAGAGTCCCAGAGCGCCCGGCCCCACGCTGCAGTGAAGTCTTCGCTGCTCTACAAGCTGGAGACGCTTTCCGAGCGTCACGAAGAGGTTTCAGCCTTGCTGGGGGATCCCGGCGTGATTTCGGATCAAGACCAGTTTCGTCGCCTATCCAGAGAGTTTTCTGAACTGGAAACCGTCGTTAAGTGTTTTGCTGACTATCAAGAGCTCCAAGGCGATCTCGAGGCTGCGGAATCAATGTTGTCGGATGACGATGCCGATATGCGGGAGATGGCAAAGGCAGAAATTAGTGAAGGTGAAGCTCGCCGAGAAGAGCTGGAAGCTGAGCTTCAGGTGCTTCTGTTGCCGCGGGATCCTAAAGACAGTCACAATGTTTTTTTAGAAATTCGTGCCGGTACGGGCGGTGATGAGGCCGCGATTTTCTCCGGTGATTTGCAGCGGATGTACAGTCGCTTCGCGGAGCGGCAGGGCTGGCGTATGGAGGTGCTTTCTGAGCGCCCCGGCGAGCATGGCGGCTACAAAGAAATCATTAGTCGCATAGAGGGTAAGGACGTATACGCCTTTCTCAAGTTTGAGTCCGGTGCACACCGCGTGCAGCGCGTTCCCGAAACCGAATCTCAGGGCCGCATTCATACCTCCGCCTGTACTGTGGCTATCCTCGCGGAGCCAGAGGAACTTGAAGCTGTCGAGATCAATAAGGCGGACCTTCGTGTTGATACCTATCGAGCTTCGGGAGCTGGTGGGCAGCACGTCAACAAGACCGACTCCGCGGTGCGGCTCACCCACTTGCCTACAGGTATCGTAGTGGAGTGTCAGGATGAGCGTTCCCAGCACAAGAATCGTGCGCGGGCTATGTCCCTGCTGCAGGCCAAGCTCAATAGTAGTGCTGAGGATGCACAGGCTAGCGAGCAGGCCGAGCAGCGAAGAAATCTCGTCGGCACCGGCGATCGATCGGATCGCATCCGAACCTACAATTTTCCTCAGGGAAGAGTGACGGACCATCGCATCAACCTCACGCTATACAAGCTCGATGAGGTTGTGGCGGGTGATATGGATCCGGTGCTTGGCCCTCTCCGTCAGGAGCATCAGGCCGACCAGCTAGCGGCTATGTCTGGACAGTAATGGCGAGTGTTCGTGATCTGCTTGCGCAGAGCAGAACTCTGGCGGGTGAGGAAGCGCTTCGTGAAGCACAGTTGTTACTCTGCGCGGCTCTCGATAAGCCACGAAGCTATCTTATTGCCTGGCCTGAGGCCGATGTTCCAGCTGCTGCCGAACGGCGTTACCGTGATTGGCTGCAAAAGCGCGTCCAAGGCGTACCTATTGCTTACCTATTAGGTGCGCGGGATTTTTGGTCACTGTCTCTTCAGGTTAACGAGGCGACGCTCATTCCGCGCGCTGACACGGAGTTACTTGTTGAGACTGCGTTATCTCTAGACCTGTCTGGGGATGCCGCAGTACTGGATCTTGGAACGGGGTCCGGTGCGATAGCTCTGGCACTGGCAAAAGAGCGACCCTTCTGGCGGATAACAGCGGTTGAGCAAAGTATCGAGGCCTTCGAGGTTGCCAGAGCCAACGGCGAGCACTTGGGATTACAGCGCATTGAATGGCTTCTTGGTGACTGGTACTCAAAGCTATCAGGGCGTCGTTTTTCCCTGATAGTGAGCAATCCACCGTACATCGCTGAAGGGGATCCCCACCTCATTAACGGAGACCTGCGCTTCGAACCCCGATCCGCACTCGCGTCTGGGGTCGACGGCCTGGATGACATTCGAGAGATCATTGACTCGGCTCCTATGCATCTGGAGCCGGGTGGTCAGTTGTTTTTGGAGCACGGCTTTGCACAGGGAACTCCGGTACGTGCGCTGCTGACGGCCGCTGGCTTCCTAAATGTCGGAAGCTCGCGCGACCTTGCGGGCCATGAGCGTGTTAGTGGTGGCGCGTGGAAGGGAGAACTGGCAGAGTAAGGTATCCGAGTAGGTTGTACAGAAGCCAGGGAGAAGGCGAGTGCTGAGCGACCGGGAGTTAGAGCAGTATAGTCGGCAGCTGATGTTGCCCGATTTCACTCTGGAATATCAGGAGCGCCTTCGTAGCGCTTGGGTCTTGGTCGTTGGCTGTGGTGGTCTGGGGAGCCCTCTCGCAATTTATCTTGCCGCTGCGGGCGTGGGTCGTCTTATTCTTGCGGATGGCGATACCGTTGAGCGCACAAATCTGCATCGACAGATTCTCCATGGAGAGGCTGACATCGGTCGATCCAAGGCAGCTTCTGCGGCAGCGCTGATCAGCGCCCACTATCCCGATTGCCGCGTCTCCCAGTTCACCGAAAACCTTGAAGAAGATGCATTAAACCAAGCGGTGAATAGCGTGCAATTGGTTGCGGACGGAACGGACAATTACCCAACACGTTTTTCATTGAATCGCGCCTGCATTCGCGCAGGTAAACCTCTCGTGTCTGCCGCAGCCGCGCGCTCCGAAGGCCAGCTAGCAACCTTTGATGTAGGAAGTGGGGGCGCATGTTACCGCTGCCTGTATCCACAGGAAGGAGCCACTACTGCTCTTTCCTGTCGCGAGAATGGTGTTCTGGGGCCGGTGGTCGGAGCGCTTGGTACCCTTCAGGCACTGGAGGTGATCAAGGTTCTTACAGGCTGGGGTGAGTCCCTGCGATCAAAAGTACTGATGATGGATTTGAGGAGTTACGAGCAAAACATCATCGAAATCTCTCGGCGGGACGATTGCCCTGACTGTGGTGGAGAACTGCGTCGGGGATTTGGTTTGTAAACGATTGGTAATAATTACGGGAACGGCACGGAAGAACCGCGGTCAGACCTTTCGTTAACAAGCCACATTTTTTTACGTCCAAGAGGGTAGCGGCAGTGAGTTCATTGGTTCATGGTTTTGGTCGCTTTCAAGAAGCGCTGTTCGGACGTCTTGCTTATCTTGATGGGCTTGGGCCGCTCGCCCTTAGACTCTATCTCGTCCCAGTGTTTTGGATGGCCGGTACGCAAAAAATTGCCGGCATGGAAAACACTATCGAATGGTTTGGCAACGCTGAGTATGGTCTAGGTCTGCCTTTTCCTGCGGTGCTGGCTTATTTGGCCGCTTATTCTGAGGCGATCGGGGCATTGCTGCTTCTCTTGGGTTTGGCGACGCGATGGATTTCAATTCCTTTGATAGTCACGATGCTTGTCGCCATCTTTGCCGTGCATTGGGGCAATGGGTGGGCGGCGATTGCTGATTCCAGCGCGCCGGAAGTCGCTCAGCGATTGGGGGCGGCCCGGGAGTTGCTTAGGGATCATGGGAACTACACCTGGCTCACCGAGAAAGGGAGCTTTGTGATTCTTAACAACGGTATAGAGTTCGCCGTTACCTATCTGGTCATGTTGTTGACGCTTTTGTTTACTGGAGGTGGCCGATACGTAAGCGTCGATTACTACCTCGGTCGCCTGCTCAATCGCTGATCAATTATTCGCCAAAAATGCTAGACTTCGCGCCTAAATTTTTAGGCAGATACCCCTTTGACGAGTTCCAATCGATCTAACACTTCCTCTTCTCATTCTGGCGGTGCCCGCTCTTCCAAAAATGGTCGGGCAAAAACCGCAGCGGAAACGGCTTCCTGGAGCGTCGATGAGTTCGATGTGGCACCAGAAGAGGGTAAAACGCGTTTTCACGATCTAGACTTGCACTCCAGCTTGATGCACGGGATTGCGGAAATTGGCTTCGAGTACTGCTCTCCAATTCAGGCGCAGGTTTTGCCGCACACTCTCCAAGGCCATGACGCTATCGGCAAGGCGCAGACGGGCACAGGAAAAACTGCTGCGTTTCTGATTACTATTTTTGATGATCTCCTTAAGAACCCCCACGAAGGTGAGCGCTTTTTGGGCGAGCCCCGCGCCCTGGTGATTGCGCCGACGAGAGAATTGGTGATGCAGATCGCCGCAGACGCGGCCGATCTCGGTAAGCATACCGGTCTGAACACTTGTACTTTGATCGGTGGTATGGATTACCAGAAGCAGTTGAATCAGTTGGGGCGTGAAGTAGTCGATCTCGTCGTGGCGACACCGGGACGGCTCATCGACTTCACGGGACGCCGCGACTTGGTGCTAGACCAGGTTGAAGTGCTCGTACTTGATGAAGCCGACCGCATGCTGGATATGGGTTTTATCCCCCAGGTCAAACGCATCGTGCGTCAAACACCGCACAAAGATTATCGTCAGACGCTGCTGTTTTCCGCAACGTTTACCCAGGACATTATCAACCTATCTCAGCAATGGACCACCGAAGCAGTCACCGTAGAGATCGAGCCTGACCACGTGGCCACAGACACCGTGGATCAACGCATTTATCTCGCAAGTAGTGAGGAGCGCTTCCGTATTCTGGTGAATCTATTGCGTAGTGATGATGCGAGTTCGGTCATCGTGTTTGCCAACCGTCGCGACCAGGTACGCCGCCTCTTCGAGCGGCTTCGTAAAGCCAGTATCACCTGCGGGATGCTCAGCGGCGAAATAGCCCAGGCCAAGCGCACCAAGACTCTCGATCAGTTTAAGAAGGGTGAGATTTCGGTACTGGTGGCTACGGACGTCGCCGGTCGAGGCATCCATGTCGACGGCGTAACCCATGTCGTCAACTACAACCTCCCGGAAGACCCGGAAGATTACGTTCACCGCATCGGCCGAACCGGTCGCGCAGGTGCCAGCGGCACGTCCATTAGCTTCGCCAGTGAAGACGACGCGTTTTTGCTACCTGATCTCGAAGCCTTGCTCGGCGAACCGGTGGTTTGTGAGCATCCGCCCGAGGATTTGTTGTCTCGCTGATTAGAAAGGGGCCGGGATTGCAAACAGGAAGTTCCTGCCAATCCATTAACTGCTCGGCCGGCGTTTTCAGGTAGGGGTGTTTAAGTAAAAGTGCCGGGTAAAAAAAAGCCCTCACGATGGAGGGCTTTACAGTGGATCGATTTGCATGCTCTACGCTTGCTTGCGTCTTTTCCATCCGAGACCGACAAGGCCCAAGCCTACCAGCGCGAGTGTCGCCGGAGCCGGTACCTCTGTGGAGTCAATCCTCAGGAACGTTCGAAACCGGTTGTTCTCTTCTTCAAAGGTTTCGAGCCCGGTGCATCCTGTAGAGCCTTGGCCCAGTGCGGCCTCGCAGGCCGCGTCGCCCAGTGTGCCGAGCCCTTGAATAGATAACGTTGCAATGTAGTTGAAGTCTGGATCCCCGAGTCCGCCAAGATTACGTACGATAGAAAAGCTCTCGTTAAAACTGAATCCTATGGGCGTAATAGCGAATATATCCCCGCAGCCAACAGCATTTACAGCGCTCGATGGGCAAGGGTCGGAGCTGTTTAGCGTTTCTTCGAAGTCAATCTTAAAGAAAAGTGTGTCCAAAACCGACCAAGGCGTACCGAGTCCTCCCAGTCGAATCTGGAGCTGGGTTGCCAAAATCGCGCTATCTAATGTTTCGCCATTAATAGGGTTGTTATTGTGGTTCACTCGACCGATGACGACAGGCGAGCCACTGTCCACAAGGATTGGATCACTATTAGCAGGGTTGTTAGCTTCTGCGCGTGTTCTGTTGCTCACGCTTATCCCGCTTTGTAAGCTATTGCCCCAGCTTAGCGTCCTGAAAAAGTCGCCTGTTACGCCAGCAGGAGTTCCATTGGTTTGTGAGCCGACAACTGCTCCCGGCGTAAAGTCCGTGAATCCCGATCGTGTTCTGACGTCAAATGACGTGTATATAGGTCCGGCTGAGGCTAGTGCAGGTGCGAAAATAGCTACGCCGAGAATGAGCTTTGAGAGGATATTCATAATCTGCTCCGAGAGATTCCTTCTACATACACACGGGTAGGCAAAATACACGTCCCACCCTGTGTTGCGAAGAAGTAAAGCAAAATTCGCGCAGCTTCAGAGAAAAGCAAATAAAATCAATAGTTTGTATTTTTTTTCAATTTCGGTCCTCGACGAATTGTATAAAAACCTGACAGTTTCGAAAAACTGATGGTTCTTGTCAGGCAATACGACCACCGGTAGACCGCCACATTTGCAGGATAGCGGTGTCTGGGTGCTTTCGGTTGGACACTAACCGACAGTGACTCAGACTCAGACTTTAAGAGGCTTATCGAAGCTCCTCAACATACAAAATCGTCGCGCCAACCACGGCTGCGGGAACCACAAAGAAGTTCACGATGGGGATGCTTGCCAGCGCAGCGACCATGCCGCCGAAGCCGAGGCTGGATAACCTGCGGTCAGCGACAGCGATGCGTACGTCCTTGAAACTGAACTGATGGTTGTCCATGGGGTAATCCACAAACTGCAGACTCATCATCCACGCACCCAGGAATAGCCAGAGAAGGGGAGCAATTGCGTTCACCGCAGGGATGAAGCTGATGATTAGCACCATTAGAGCCATAGGAAGGTAATAGACGAGCTTGGCTAGTTCCCGAAAGATGCCCCGGGGTACGCTCATTAACGCGGCGCCAAGGCCTTCAAGGCCTTGCACGGGCTGCCCGGTGATTAGCTCTTCCGCTTTTTCTGCCAGCAATGCGTTAAAGGGAGAGGCGATGAGGAGTGCGACTGCTGTGAACAGGTAGCCGGTGACCAGAGCAACGGTCAGCCCAATAATGGGCCAAAGAATCCATTCGAGGAATGACAGCCATTCGGGTAGCCATGCCATCCAGCTGTTTACCCAGTCTATGAGGTTAGATAAACCCCAGCTGATTAGGGAGCCAAAAATCAGTACATTGATAGTCAGCGGTACAAGAACAAAGGGCCGTAGCTTCGGGTGGCTAAGCATTTTGCCACCTCGAATGAGGCAGCCTGCGCCGTAAACGGGATCGCCTTCCAATTTTCTTCCTGATCTGTGAGTCTGATAGTTTACGTAGTTTAACGCGAGCAGATTGTTTCGTGCGGTCTTAGCGGTACAGAGCGCGTTAATCCGAGTCAGATTTGCGACGAGAACACTTTTGGTTTGAATGTCCGCACGCATGTCTTTAGGCATGTGCGTACTCGGTGACGGCATGTAATGAATTCAAGGAGGCGCCAATGACAGGCAGTGATGACGACTTCCTCAGTGAGATGGGCGATGTCACGCCCATAAAAACAGAGGCACGGGTACGCCGGCGGCGCGATGTGGCTGATAAAACGCTGGCTCAACTACGCCGCGAGGCTGCGGTGACGGAGCGTGGTCGGGATACTAACCCCCTGGCCGATGAGGGTGTGAAGCCATTGGATCCCTGGTATGTGCTGGAGTTTAAGCGCCCCGGTATCCAGAACGGTGTATACCGCAAGCTCAAGAAGGGCAGCTACGCGGCTGAGGCCCGATTAGACATGCACCGTATGAACGTTCAGCGCGCCCGGCGAGAGATTTACGGTTTTATCAACGAGTGTCATGAATTAGGCCTGCGCAGCGTGCTCATCGTCCATGGCAAGGGCGAGCGCAGCCCCAATAGCGAAGCAGTGGGCATTCTCAAAGGCTACGTTGATCACTGGCTACGAGAGCTAGTGCCGGTGCAGGCGTTTCACAGTGCACCCCCCAACTTGGGCGGGACCGGAGCGGTGTTAGTGCTCTTGGCAAAAAGCGAAGAGAAGAAGCGCGAGAACCGCGAGCGGTTTATGCGCGGCCGTGTTCCCTACGAGCAGGGGTCGTCCTAAACGCGAAGCTTAGCCAGCACCTTCGGTGGCGCCGTGTGTTTTCAAGACCTCGGCATAGGCCGTTCCGTAGCGATGCTCACTCACTTCTTGCAGGAGTGTTTTGCCTTCGTCGCCCACGGCGTTGATATCTCGCCCGGCACTGCAAAACAGCGGTAGGAAGCGAGCGAAATCGCTGTCGCGCATACTCTGATAGGCCCGTAACAACAGCCTGAAATCCGCGTTTTCGCCGTCACCGGGGCGAGGCTCCAGAAAACTTGCGACCCTTTCGTCATCCCACTGTTCATCGAGAACCTTGGCTTTGTCTTTACGCATCGTTGTCATCCTATAATCTGGGCCCCATTTTAACGCTGGGATTTGAGCGGAGTTTAAGGCAAATAGCAGGGGCCGCGTTTAGCGCTGATATTTTTGGGCGTTGAGGGGGTGTTTGGGGAGCGTCTAGGAGGCGTCCAGGCGAGCGAGCAGCAAGTCGCTTACCATCTTTGGGTTGGCCTGCCCTTTGGATGCCTTCATTATCTGGCCCACAAAAAAGCCGCTGAGCTTCTTTTGTTTCGCAGGGTCTGCTGCCCGATATTGAGCGACCTGGTCCGGGTTGTCGGCGATGACCTTGTCTACCATAGACTCCAGCGCGCCACTGTCAGAGACCTGCTTGAGCCCTCGCGCTTCGATGATCGCGTCGGCACCGCCTTCGCCGTTCCACATTCCTTCAAACACGTCCTTGGCTATTTTGCCCGAGATTGTTTGATCCTTGATCCGCGCGATTAGCCCGGCGAGCTGCTCAGCCTGTACGGGGCAGGACTCGATAGACATGTCTTGGGCGTTCAGCGCAGCTAATAGCTCCCCCTGAATCCAGTTGGCTGCGAGCTTTGCATCACCACTGCTCTTCGCCACCACCTCAAAATAGTCAGCGACAGCTCGTTCGTCTGTTAGGACCCCAGCGTCATACTCGGATAAACCGAAAGACTCCTGAAACCGCGCTCGTCTTGCCCGAGGAAGCTCTGGGAGCATTGCTCTGATATCGGCGATGTCGTCGTCACTGAGTACTACAGGGAGCAGGTCGGGCTCGGGGAAATAGCGGTAATCGTTGGCGACTTCCTTGCTACGCATGGATCGCGTTTCGTCGCGGTCTGCGTCGTAGAGGCGAGTTTCCTGCACGATGCTGCCGCCATCATCGAGAATGTCTTCCTGGCGGATGCGTTCGCAGCGGATGGCTTTCTCCACAAAACGAAATGAATTGACGTTCTTAATCTCTGTGCGAGTGCCCAGCGAGTCGCTACCAGCTGGACGCAAAGAAAGATTGACGTCACAGCGCATGGATCCTTCGGCCATGTTGCCGTCGGAAATGCCAAGGTAGGTGACTAAGCTGTGTAAGGCTTTGAGGAACGCCACTGCTTGTTCGGCACTTCGGAAATCTGGTTCAGTGACGATTTCAAGGAGCGGTGTGCCCGCACGGTTCAAATCGATGCCGGTCATCCCATGAAAGTCTTCGTGCAAGGACTTACCCGCATCTTCCTCTAGGTGGGCACGAGTAATACCCACTTCGCTTGCTGTTCCATCGGGCAGGTTGAAGGCGAAACGACCGAGACCAACGATGGGCTCTGCAAACTGGCTAATCTGGTAACCCTTTGGGAGGTCCGGATAAAAGTAGTTTTTGCGATCGAACACCGAGCGCTTACCAATTTCTGCATCAATAGCCAGACCGAACATCACGGCGTAACGCACGGCCTGAAGGTTCAGTACGGGGAGCATCCCCGGCATCGCCAAGTCCACGGCATTTGCCTGAGTGTTAGGCTCTGCTCCGAAGGTCGTGGGGCTACCGGAAAATATCTTGGAGCGCGTCGCTAACTGCAGATGCACCTCCAGACCAATCACCATTTCTCGGCTCATGGCTGTTTCTCGCTCATGGCTGCAGCTCCAAATTAGGTGTCTGGCGGTGCCAATCGCTGCGTTGCTGAAACTGGTGTGCGGCGGCGAGGAGTCGTGCTTCCTCAAAGTGTCTCCCAATCAGCTGCAGTCCCACGGGGAGACCGTTGCTGAAGCCTGCGGGAAGGCTCATTGCGGGTAGCCCCGCCAGATTCACTGAGAGAGTGTAGATATCTTCCAGATACATGGCGGTTGGATCGCTGGTTTTTGAACCCAGTTCAAAGGCCACTCCTGGTGTCGTAGGTCCGGCAATGATGTCTACTGACTCAAAGGCGCTAGAAAAGTCTCCGGCGATGAGTCGACGCACTTGCTGGGCCTTCTTGTAGTAGGCATCGTAATAGCCAGAGGAAAGGGCATAGGTTCCCACAAGAATCCGCCGCTGGACTTCGTCACCAAATCCTTCTTCTCGGCTGCGAGTGTAGAGATCCTCTAGATCTCGAGGCTCGTCGCAGCGATGGCCATAGCGTACACCGTCATAGCGGGACAGGTTGGTTGATGCCTCAGCCGGCGCAATGACGTAGTAGGCGGGAATCGATAGCGCCGTCCGGGGCAGGGAAATCTCGTGAAGTGTTGCCCCCATCGCTTCGTATTCTTTTAATGCTGCCTCAATTACCTTCGCAACACTGCCGTCCAGTCCTTCGCCGAAATATTCTTTGGGCACGCCTATACGGAGCCCCTCGACGGTGCTGTTAAGGCCATCACAATAGTTTTCTGGCGTTCGCTGAGCCGACGTTGAGTCTCGGGCGTCGTGCCCTGCCATAGCATTTAGCAGCACGGCACAGTCCTCAGCACTGCGGGCCATAGGACCACCCTGATCAAGGCTGGATGCGTAGGCAATCATGCCCAGACGGGACACGAGTCCGTAGCTCGGTTTGAGTCCGGTGATACCGCAAAAAGCCGCCGGTTGGCGTATGGAGCCTCCGGTGTCAGTGCCAGTGGCAGCGCTTATCAGTCCCGCTGCGACGGCCGCCGCGGAGCCTCCTGACGACCCGCCCGGTACTCGGCTTAGGTCCCAGGGGTTTGCGCAGGGGCCGTAGAAACTGTTCTCGTTGGAGGAGCCCATGGCGAACTCATCCATATTGGTCTTCCCAATGAGCACTGCGCCCGCGCTGCGAAGACGTTCAACGACAGTAGCATCGTAGGGTGGCGTGAATCCGTCCAGCATTCGTGAACCGCAGCTCGTTCTGAGGCCGCTGGTGCAAAAGATATCTTTGTGAGCAATCGGGATACCCGTCAAAGGCCCCGGGCTGCCGTTGGATAGACGCTCGTCCGCGGCCTTCGCCTCGCGCATGGCAGCTGCGCTGTCCACGGTAATAAAGCAGTTTAGCTCTCCATCCAGCGCATTAATGCGCCCGAGAGCTGCTTCAGTGAGTTCAACACTGCTGGTCTCTCCGCTCACCAGGGCTGATGCGAGTTCAGTCAAGCTGCGGCTGTCGAGTTCGATGCTCATTTCAGTCCAACACCCTCAATCCACGACTCGTGGCACGAGGTAAAGACCGTCTTCGGTCAACGGCGCGGTGGACTGCAGCGCCCCACGCTGATTTTCTTCGGTGACGATGTCTTCGCGCAGGGTTTGACGGTTGTCGAGAGGGTTCGCCATGGGCTCTACCCCGTCGGTCGGGGCAGCTTGAAGCTGCTCGAAGAGATCAAGTATCGCGTTGAAACTCACAGTGAGTTCTGGAAGCTCGTCGTCCTCGACGCGAAGCCGTGCAAGTTGTGCGATTTCTCGGATTGTGTCGCCGGATACGGACATTGCTTTATCTGTTGCTTAAGGTGTTGTTAAAAGTGGTAAATCAGCGGGATTGACGCTGGAAGTGCGGCGCACAATACAACATTTGTTTCTTGCCCAACACCCCCGTGGTTGATAACCTTGCGCCGCATAGAAACGCTGGATTGAAACTATAAAATCCATGCTGGTTGGTACATTTACCGTCACTTTACCTTTATTCAGGTAACAGAATTTCATGCTAAAAAAATTGCGTGGCATGTTCTCAAACGATCTCTCCATCGATCTTGGAACAGCCAACACCCTGATTTACGTCCGCGGTCAGGGCATTGTGCTCGATGAACCCTCGGTCGTTGCAATCCGTATTCACAATGGTCAGAAGACCATTGAAGCAGTCGGTACCGAAGCAAAACGTATGCTCGGACGGACGCCTGGGAACATTACGGCGATTCGGCCGCTAAAAGATGGCGTCATAGCCGATTTCCAGGTGACCGAGAAAATGCTTCAGCATTTCATAGCCAAAGTGCATGAAACCCGCTTTATCCGTCCCAGCCCTCGAGTCTTGGTGTGTGTGCCCTGTAAATCCACGCAGGTAGAGCGCCGCGCTATTCGAGAGTCGGCCCTTTCGGCGGGAGCTCGCGAAGTGCGTTTGATCGAAGAGCCTATGGCGGCCGCTATCGGTGCGGGTCTTGAGGTCGATGAGGCATCGGGCTGCATGGTCGTTGATGTAGGTGGTGGAACCACAGAGATTGCGATCATCTCTCTAAACGGTGTGGTTTACTCCGATTCAATTCGACTGGGTGGTGATCGCTTTGACGAAGCTATCGTGGCCTATGTGCGTCGGCGTTATGGAACCCTGATTGGTGATTCCACCGCCGAGAAAATCAAGCAGGAGGTGGGCTGCGCTTTTGCAGGCAGCGAGCTCCGAGAAATCGACGTCCGTGGTCGAAACCTCGCGGAGGGTGTCCCCAGAAGCTTTACGCTCAATAGTGACGAGATACTTGAATCTCTTCAGGATCCCTTGTCGTCAATTGTCCAGTCTGTGAAGTCCGCGCTGGAGCAGTCACCGCCTGAATTAGCCGCAGATATTGCCGAGAGCGGTATTGTCCTTACCGGTGGTGGCGCCTTGCTGAGAGATCTCGATAGACTGATCGCATCCGAGACCGGTTTACCGGTAGTGGTTGCTGAAGATCCTCTCACCTGCGTTGCGCGCGGTGGTGGTATGGCGATGGAACGTATGGACCGCCATACGATAGAATTACTCTCTACAGAGTAAACGCGGGCGGTATAAGCAATGCCCGCTTTGGGTGCTGCCAATCAAGCCGCTTTTCATACAGGAATCTAATCTCGGCCTAAGACTCTTTCTGGGTCTGGTACTGGTCGGTGCGTTGCTATTGGCCGATCTGCGCTACAGCGGTCTGGCGACCGTTCGCTCAGCGATCGATACCGCGCTCACGCCAATTTATCTCATCGCGGATATTCCCTCCGCGATCGGTGACTGGCAGGACAACACCATCCGGTCTCGTCAGCGTTTATTGGATGACAACGATCGATTACGAAGAGAAAATCTGGTGCTCCAAGGGCGCTCGCAACAACTAGCGTCTATGCAGGCTGACAACGCTCGGTTGCGCACGCTTTTAAACTCCACCGCTCTGTTGCGCGATGACGTGCTGGTCAGCGAGATCATTGGTGTCTCTCCGGATCCCGTGCGTCATCAACTCGTCCTGGACAAGGGCGCCGAGGCGGAGGTCTACCCGGGACAGCCTCTCATTGATGCCCAGGGCCTCATGGGGCAGGTGGTCGAGGTGGGTTTGACAACATCTCGCGTGCTGCTGGTTACGGATCCCACGCACTCGGTGCCTGTGCAGGTGAATCGCAACGGAGTACGTGCAGTGGCAGAAGGGGTGGGATCCCTGGATCAGCTGGCGGTGAATCATGTGACGGCGACGACCGATATTCTGGCGGGTGACTTGCTAGTCACTTCTGGGCTGGGAGGTCGGTTCCCCATCGGTTATCCGGTGGCCGTCGTGTCTGCAGTAGAGCGGAATCCCGGTGAAGCTTTTGCGCGCATTACCGCCACCCCTACGGCGGCACTGGACCGTGCTCGCCACGTGCTACTGGTGTTTAGTCAGTTGCCGGATGTTGAGCCAGTGCTTGAATCCCGAGCTATATCGAGTGAGTGAACGGGTTACCGCCTACTGGGTGATTGTTGCGTCTCTGTTGTTCGCGGCGGTGCTGGCGGTGATTCCCCTCACTCGCAGTTTGCTCTGGTGGCGTCCCGAATGGATTTTACTGGTATTGCTGTATTGGACCATCGCATTGCCCCATCGTGTTGGCCTGGTCACCGCTCTGGTTGTGGGTTTATTAGTCGACGTTATGGAAGGCGCCGTGCTGGGGCAAAACATGTTGTCCCTCGCAGTGGTAGTGACTCTGGCCCGTTTGATGTACCAGCGCCTGCGTGTCTTTACGCTTGTTCAGCAGGCGTCGGTAGTTTTCGTGTTTGTAGGACTCCATCAACTGGTGACGCAATGGTTGCAGGGACTCCAGGGCGGAGCTGCCCCGGGTTTCGGATTTCTCTTTCCCGCGTTGAGTACGGCATTACTTTGGCCCCTGTTGATGCCGGTCCTTCGCGAAGTGCGTCGTAGTTATAAGGTGAACTGATGGGTACCTTGTCGCCGACATTGGTTTTGGGTTCGGCGAGTCCGCGTCGGGCCGAGCTCCTAAGGCAGCTTGGCGCGAATTTCACGATTCGATCGGCTGATATAGACGAGACACCGATTCACGACGAACTGCCCAGAGACTACGTGCAGCGAATGGCGCGAGAAAAGTCCGAGGCTCTGGAATCCGGTAATGACACGGTGTTGCTCACCGCTGACACGACCGTTGTTCTCGACAACAAGAGTTTGGGTAAGCCCGCGGATTTTGCTGACGCGCAGACTATGCTCGAAGCGCTCAGTGGCCGAAGTCACGAAGTCTATACCGCCGTGTGTTTACGACAGGAAACACAGTGTAAGGCGGTTTTGGTTAGAACTCTCGTAGAGTTTGGGGAGTTGTCGGACCGTTTGATTAAAGACTACCTGGCGACGGATGAGCCCTGGGATAAGGCCGGCTCCTATGCGATTCAAGGGAAGGGCGGGAGTTTCGTGCGCCGCATCGACGGCAGTGTGAGTAATGTGATCGGTTTGCCCATGCTTGAGACCCGCGAATTGCTTATGCAGTTTGCGATTGCTCCTGTTTTGAAAGAGCCGGGAACATGAACGAGGAAATACTCGTCAATGCCACGCCCATGGAAGCGCGCGTTGCCGTTGTTGAGAATGGCGCTACCCAGGATATCTACATCGAGCGGCAATCGAGTCGCGGTACGGTGGGAAACATCTACGCGGGTCGCGTGGCAAGAGTTTTGCCCGGAATGCAGGCTGCTTTTGTAGATTTTGGATTTGAGCGTAGCGGGTTTCTTCACCTGAACGATGTACTGGGATCCAATGCGGCAGCGGAAGAGCGCATTGCTGATCACCTGCGAGAAGGACAGGTGATTACGGTACAGGTAGTCAAGGACCCGATCAGCAATAAGGGCGCCCGCCTGACCAGCCAGCTTTCGGTGTCTACACGTTACCTTGTCTACATGCCGCAAAGTGATCATGTGGGTGTGTCGCAACGAATTGACGACCCGGAAGAGCGCACCCGTTTACAGGAAGTACTTGCCTCCGCGCTTAGCGATGAGTCCATGGAGGAGGGTGGCTACATACTGCGGACCGCCGCGGAGGGTGCTGGAGACAGCGAGATTCGCGCGGATCTGAGGTTCCTTCAGCGCTTATGGGCTGTGGTTTCGCGCCGTGCGTTTGAAGCCAGGGGTCCTGAATTGCTCTATGAGGATCTGCCGCTGCAGCTGCGCGCAGTTCGCGATCTTGCGCGGTCGAGCGTTCAGCGCATTCTTGTGGACAGCCAGGATAACTACGCTTTGCTTAATGATTTCTGTCTTAAGTACATGCCAGAGGTGGCGAATCTGGTAGAGCTGTATGAGGGAGAACGACCGATCTTCGATCTCCACAGCGTAGAAGACGATATACAGCGCGCTTTGGCGCGTGTCGTTCCTCTTAAGAGCGGCGGATATCTGGTGATTGATCAAACCGAGGCGATGACGACTATCGATGTGAACACCGGCTCTTTTGTAGGGCGGCGCAATCAGGAGGAGACCTTATTCAAGACCAATCTTGAGGCAGCTACGGTCCTCGCCAGGCAGCTACGCCTTCGTAATCTTGGGGGGATCGTCATTGTCGATTTCATTGATATGCACGATGCGGAGCACCGCCGGCAAGTGCACCGTGCGCTAGAGAAAGCGATGGCGAGGGACCCAGCGCGAAACAAAATTACTGGTGTATCTGAGCTCGGTTTGATTGAGATGACTCGTAAGCGCACGCGCGAAAGTTTGGAACGGGTCCTCTGCGAAGATTGTCCAAGTTGTAACGGCAGGGGCGTACTCAAGTCCGCTGAAACGGTTTGTTATGAAATACTACGAGAGATTATGCGCGATGCGCGAGCTTACGAGACCGGTGGCCTGATGGTCTTGGCTTCACAGACTGTTGTTGAACGGCTGTTGGATGAGGAGTCCGCGAACGTTGGGGATCTGGAGTCATTTATAAAACGCAGTATCAGCTTTCGCGCGGAGCCCGACTACACTCAGGAGCAGTTCGACATTGTGTTGCTCTAGGAAAACAATAGAAGCGGGTCGTAGATGATGAACGACCCCCACCACGACGAAAGCCTGCCCCTCCGGGGCTTTCACGCTCTGGCGCCTTGGGCGTGGCGTTTGCTTGTTGTTCTTGTGGTGCTTCTGGCTATGTATGTGGCGGCTGGACGATTTCTCATGCAGCAGATGCCGGCGCTTCGCGATCCTGTGCTCACGCAGATCAACAAGCAGCTTCCGTTTAACGTCACCGTCGGAAGCCTTTCGGGCGGCTGGGATGCTTTTAGCCCGGAGTTGAGTTTTACCCAGTTGCGTATTACCCAAGACGATGAGCAGACGCCCCCCATTCTCATAGGACAGGGGTCTTTGCGGCTTGATGTACCCGGTAGTCTTCTTGCGGGTAGCCTTCAGTTATCTCGCATGGACGTTGCCGGTCTTGCAGTGGACGCGCGGCTTACGGCAGATGGTGCAATTGAGATCGTGGGTTTTGCTTCGGGCGGCGGTGGTGCCCTTAAAGGCTGGCTGGAGGACTTTCTTCCCACTGTCGAGCGCGTTGCTCTATCTGAAAACGCGCTGACGCTGGAAACCCCCAATGGTCGTGTCGGCCTCACCGTTGACGTGCTACTGGAACGAGAAGGCAATGCTCGCCGCCTCCACGGCATGATCGAGGGAGACAGCATCAGTCTTGAGGTCAATGCGGAGGGTGTTGGAAACCCACTGCGACCACTTTCCTGGACGGGTGATGTCTACGTCGATGCCAACAGCAGTGATCTCGCTGCACTGAGTGATATCTGGAGCAGCCTGGATTTGCCTTTCCGCCTTGCGGGATCGGCGAGCGCGCAATTTTGGTTGAGTCGCGCCGAAGGAGACTCCACAGCAAAGATGCGTTGGGATGGCGCCGACCTTCAATTGGATGAACCCGATGGGGCTTGGTCTTTGCCCTTGGACGCGCTGTCCTTTGAGGCGGCGTTAGAGCAGCGCGCGCGTCACTGGAGTCTACTGACAGAAGACTTTCACATTGAACGAGCGGAGCAGTCTTTGAACTTGGATCGCGCGCAGTTCGACTGGTGGGGTCAGGCAATGCGTATTCGAGCCAGCGACCTGGGTTTGTCTGCGCTGCCAACACTACTTGCCGCAGCGCCTGGCTTGCCTCAGGGTTTTCGCGACGTTTTGCCGACTCTGGCGCCATCGGGAACTCTAAGTGTTGTCGAGCTGCGTTTAGACGATCTTTCGGACCCGGCAAATAGCTGGCAGCTGCGGAGTATCGTTGAAGACCTCAGTGTTGATAGCTGGCGAAACACACCGGCA
Source organism: Congregibacter brevis (assembly GCF_045689245.1). Classification (GTDB taxonomy): domain Bacteria; phylum Pseudomonadota; class Gammaproteobacteria; order Pseudomonadales; family Halieaceae; genus Congregibacter; species Congregibacter brevis. The sequence goes on from NZ_CP136865.1 coordinate 1,633,607, forward strand.
CTTACGGGTGTCACCGGCTACCTTGAGTTAGCTCCGGGGAACGGGCAGTTAAAGCTGGATGCCACGGACTTCAGCATGCACTACCCCTCGGTGTATCGGGAACCTCTGCGATACACCGATGCTCTTGGCGATGTTTACCTAAAGTGGGACGGCTCCGGCCTGCGAATTGACAGCGGACTTATGCGTCTGGCTGGCGAAGAGGGTCGGGCGAATGGACTGTTTGCCGTTGATATACCCTTCAGCGAACGGGTAACGGGAGTGGAGCTCGAGCTGCTCATCGGTCTTCGGAATTCCCAAGTACAGGAGCGAGCCAAATATCTGCCGTTTACTTTGCCTGGGCCGCTTCTGGGTTGGTTGGACCGAAGTATCGTAGCGGGAAGTGTGGAGCGCGCCGGCTTCGTTTGGCGAGGGAGCACGCGTCGTCGCAATGTCCCTCATATGACCGTGCAATTGTTTTTGGATACTAGCGAAGCCACCCTGATTTACGACCCCTCTTGGCCAACGCTAACCGAGGTCACCGGTACTATCTGGGTTGATGATGGCCGAACCTGGGGACGTATACCTACGGCGAAAAGTGAAGGCGCTGAGGTTTCTGATCTTATGGTGCGCGTTTTGCCGCAGTCGCCCGGCGCTTTGCTGGATGTCGCGGGCCGTATTATCGGGCCAGCCAGTGCCGCTCATGTGTTGCTCAGCAATTCACCACTTCGCGATGTCACAAACGGCGTATTCGCGGACTGGGGCTTCAGCGGCTCAGTTGATGGCGATTTGGCTCTGACTTTACCGATCGGTGACGGGTCTAAGCTTCCCGAGGTTGATCTCAGCCTGGAGCTCACGGGCGCTTCCGCAGATATCAATCAGCTCAGTCTCACCGTTGATCAAGTTCATGGAACGCTTCGCTACCGAACGGGGGAAGGCTTTGCGGGCAGCGAGCTCCGTGGCGACCTTCTTGGGGGGAGTGTGGCTCTGAGCGCGGCGGAAGGCATCGAGCGTGTGGTCGATGTTGGGAGCGGAGGTGATCCTACGTTGTCGAAAGGAATGGATCTGTCGCTTGCCGGTGAAATCGACACAGGATCAGTGTCGCGGTGGCTGGACCAACCCTTGCTGGGTTTTGCTTCGGGGATGACGCCGTTTTCGGCGGAGCTTTTGTTGAGTGACAAATCTGACCCCCGATTCCATCTACGGTCTGAGTTGCTGGGGGTGACCATCGATGCTCCCAGACCCTTTGGAAAACTGTCGGACCAGGCGCTCCCGCTAGCAATGGCCATCCCCCTCAAACCCGACCCTGTGATGTCGCTGAATCTGGGCGAGCGATTAGCTATGGAGCTGGTATTTGCCCAGGATAGCCTTCGCCAGTTGGTAGCGATGGTAGGCGGCGCTCCCGTGGATTTAGATAACTGTGAGCAGCGTTTCTGTCTCAGCGGCACCGTGTCGTCTCTGGATATCACCCAGTGGAGCGAGTTTTACAATCACTACAGTCGTTATATTGACGAATCGCAGCGAGGAAACTCTCAGGAGTCAGTAGCAGAAGACAGCGCGTTGGAGGTAACGACTGCTATTACCGTCAATGATGCGAGCGTAAATACAGATACCCCTCTGAGTTATCAAATCGATTCACTGGAGATAGGTGAGCTTAGTCTCGGGAGCCGCGGCTTTGGTCGCTCGCGCGTGGATCTCTGGGGCGTGGAAAACTTGTGGCAGGGTGCCATTGAATCTGACTCCGTGCAGGGTAGCCTGACCCGAGAGAATGATGAGTTGCTCCTGCTGCTGGAGCACCTCGACATGGGTAGTTTCGGCGAAGGTGATCCTCTAACGCTTGCGCAAGTGCGGGCGACTGTGCCGAGTATGCGCGTCGACATACTAGAGCTTCGAAGTGAGGAACGTGTTTTCGGCGGCGTGGGCTTTGATTTAAACACCGAGCATTCCGATGGCTCGCTCTACGCCACGGGTATCGAGGGCGATCTTTGGGGTATGCAGCTCGATGATCCTCAGCCCGGTATGTTGCGTTGGTATGAAGTGGGTGGCGAAGAGGGTGGCGAAGAGGGAAGCGACGAGTTTACGGCTTTGGAGGTCGACGCGGTCTACACAGATCTCGGCGCGGTGATGACGGCCGCAGGCTTTGCTCCAACCTTGGAAACCGAAGCGGGCTCCATGTCTCTGCGCCTTCGCTGGCCGGGTCCACCTACCTCCTATGGCGTGATCGCCGCACAGGGCTCGGTGGCCCTTGAGGCGCGAAATGGACGGCTCTTGGAATCCGGGCCAGGTGCCCTGTCTATGATCAGCTTTCTTAACTTTGCAGAAATACTGCGGGGGCTTAGCCTGAGTCACATGTTTGAGTCCGGCATTCCCTTTGTGACGGCGAGTACCCAGCTCTATCTGCGGCAAGGAACGCTGGAGGTGGCAGATTTGCAGATCGATGGCGCTGCCAGCGCTTTTGCGTTCACGGGCGTTAGCGATTTGGAGCTGGGGAGTATTAATGGCGAATTACTGGTGACATTGCCCGTGGCGAACAATCTGCCTTGGGTGGCCGCGCTTGCCGCGGGCCCGGCCGTCGCTGCGGGGGTGTTCGTTGTAAGTAAGGTTTTTGAAAAGCAGGTGAACCGGATGTCCTCGGCGGTCTACGAGGTATCCGGTCCTATTGAAACGCCAGCGGTTAACTTTAGCCGTCTTTTTGACGACAAAATCACTCCGCGGAATGAAGCTCCCGAAGATAGCGAAAAAGGCGTCGACTAGCCGCTGGCGGCTTTTCTGCCGCTGCTTCCCGTTGAGCATCACGAATAAGCTGTCGAAGCTGTTGTCGGTCGGCGTCCGGGTATTTCTCGAGGACTTGCCCCAACGCTTTGTCGCCATCGCGAACCAAACTGTCTCTCAATACTTCCAGATCCTGAAAGGCACGAGTTTCCTGCAGTCGCGATTGATAAAGGGCGTCGAGGGCTTTCTGTAGCGGCTCGGGATCGATGCGTCTCATAAGCTTGCCAATGTACTGGCGATGACGCCGCAGAGCGCTGTGATGTTTGATGCGTGATGTCTCTTCAATAGCAGCTAGTAAATCTTCGTCATTGATCGGAATTCTGCTAAGTTCCTTAGGGCTTAGCGCACACAAAGCTTCCCCCAGTTCTTGGCGAGCTGTCATCTCTCGTTTACGTGCTGACTTGCTCGGTCCTTCTTCGAACTCCAGTTCCGAATCCAGCTCTTCATCGCCAATTGCGAGTGGCTTCTTCTTACCTCGTTGGGGTTTAGGCATAGAACACCGTCGCCAGTCCAAGAAACGACATAAATCCCACCACGTCCGTTACGGTTGTTAAAACAACCCCGCCAGCCAGGGCGGGGTCTATCTTCATGCGCTGAAGCATCAGCGGTAAAACGGCCCCGGTTGCTCCTGCGGTGACCAGGTTGATGACAATGGCCAGAGCGATAACAAGCCCCAGCGTCGTGTCTTGAAACCACAGTGAAGCGGCTACAGCAACGACCAGAGCCCACAAAACTCCATTTAGCGCCGCCGATGCTAACTCACGACTGACGAGCCAGCGCGCGTTACTGCGGTTAACTTGCCCCACAGCGAGGGAACGCACCAGTACTGTGAGCGTCTGGGTGCCGGCGATACCCCCCATGGAGGCAACGATCGGCATAAGCACCGCAAGAGCGACTACTTTTTCGATGGTGTCCTGAAACAGATTAATCACAGAAGCAGCGATAAAAGCTGTTAGTAGGTTGATGCCCAGCCACAGCGCACGACGTCGTGCGGTTTTAACGGCTGGGGCAAATGTGTCGTCGTCTTCGTCCAGGCCCGCCATTGACATCAGGGAGTGATCACCATCATCGCGGATGACGTCGACGATGTCGTCGATAGTGATTCGACCGACTACTACGCCATCATCATCTACCACGGGCGCCGACACCCAGTCATTGCGCTCAAAGAGGCGCGCGACGTCACTGTCTGGCATATCGGTATTGATGGGCTTGCGCTTGGTCAACATGAGTTCACGCACGGAGCTACCGGGGTCAGAAACTAACAGCGTGCGAACTGGGAGTAGCCCTACATAGTGATCATCGCGACTTACCACGATGAGCGTGTCGGTCATTTCTGGTATTTCTTCGTGACGCCTTAGAAAGCGCAGCACCACATCTAAGGTCACATCGGCTCTAATAGAAATGGTGTCCGTGTTCATGAGGCCACCGGCGGTGTCCTCGTCGTAGACCATCACGCGTTCGAGACGGGATCGGTCCTGCTCATCCATCTCGTCCAGCACTTGCTGGGTGAAAGCCTCGGGTAGCTGCTGAAGAATATCCGCGACGTCGTCGTCATCGAGCTCTTCAGTAATCTGAGCGACCTGATCGGGCCCCATGGTTTGGAGGAAGTCGAGCTTTAGCTCCTCTCCAAGTTCGTTGAGAACCTCTGCTTCCTGGGAGCCTTCCAGTAGCTGCCAAAGGACATGACGGTAGCGTGGGGGGGAAGACTCGAGAATGTGGGCGACTTCCCCGGGTTCCATAACACGGATACGCCGACGAACATCGACCAAAGTCCCGCTTTCCAGAGCTCGGGAAACGCTATCTCTAGAGCGTTTCTGATCTTCCTGAAGTGTGTTCATTCGCCTTCGCCAAAGAAGTCATTGACCAAGTCGTGAATAGCCTCCGTCGCCTCGGCTTCGTCACGGCCATCTGCTCGAAGCGTTAATGTGCTGCCCTGTCCGGCGGCTAACATCATGACTGACATGATGCTCTTGCCATCAACCCATTGCTCGTCTTTACCTACCTCTATTTTGCTGCCAAAACGGCTCGCGCAACTCACAAACTTGGAGGCAGCTCGGGCGTGCAAGCCAAGTTTGTTGATGATTTTGAGTTCGCTTTCAATCACGTTGATGCCTACTGAAGCTCTCGATGACGGAGCTGTAGCTGCGAAAGCTGACCCTGAAAATGAGCATGGAGTCGATGTGCCATGTAGACGGAGCGATGTTGTCCGCCCGTACATCCCAGGGCGACGGTGAGATAACTGCGGCTACTCTTTTGATAAGCGGGCACCCAGCGCTCTATAAAGCCTGCTATGTCATCAAAGAGTTGCTGTGTGATCTCGTGGCCTTCGAGGTACTCAACCACCGCCGGGTCTTCACCGGTTTTCTTACGAAGCTCTGGTGACCAGTGAGGGTTTGGCAGAAGACGCAGATCAAAAATGAGATCGGCATCGCCCGGGACGCCACGCTTAAAGCCGAAGGATTGAAACAAAATCGCCATTTCTTCTGCTTCTGAACCTACCAGCCTTTGGCGAATGGCGTCCCGTAACTCATAGATTGTCATGGCCCGGGTATCGAGGGTCAGTGTGGCTTGCGCGGCTAAGGGGTCCAGAAGTTCGCTTTCATAGCGAATGGCTTCAGCCAGCGGCAGATTCTCGTTGGTTAGAGGGTGCCGCCTACGTGTCTCGCTAAAGCGCTTGATGAGCGTCGCTTCATCAGCATCCAGATAGAGGATCCGGTGCTGCACTTCTTCGGGAAGAGACTCCAGCGTTGCGTTAAACCCCTGCAAATCTCGAAAAGCGTTGCGAGCATCGATACATACAGCTATTCCGCGGAAATGATCCGGTAAACCGGGGCCGGTGTCGCGGACCAGTGCAGGCAAAAGTGACGCAGGGAGGTTATCAATGGCGTAATAGCCCTCGTCTTCAAGCTGGTGCAGAGCGGTACTTTTACCGGAGCCCGAGCGACCACTGATGATGATCAAGTCCACTACCGGCTGCCTGAGTTCCAGTTGCTTGCAGTCTCAAAGAGAGACTCGTTACTGGTGCAGCCTCTGAGCGCATCGCAAAAATCCGGTTGCGAAAAAAGTCGTGCAAGATCGGCGAGGAGGTTCAGGTGTTCCTGCGTGGCTTCGCTGGGCACCACCAAGGCAAAGATCAAGTCAACCTCATCATCATCCGGCGCGTCGAAATCCCCGCTGCTAGAGAGGGTTAGAAGCACGCCACAAGGGGTTTCACAGTCGTTTAGGCGGCAATGGGGGATAGCGATACCGTTGCCAAGGGCGGTACTACCAAGCTTCTCTCTGGCGAGCATTCCGGCGACTAACTCGTCGGGATGGAACTCATCTTTTTCGCTCCCCAGAACGTCGGCTACGAGTTCAAACAGGCGTTTCTTTCCGCCGCCGGGAATCTGACAAAGGCTCCGCGAGGGCGTCAGCAAATCGCTGACAATATTCGCGGCATGGGATAGATCTTGGCTCATGGTGTGTATCGCTTGCATTGGTTACTTCGTAGGCGCCCCGCGGCGCTCAGTGGGGTCGATTCTTTTCTTTGTGCTTGATCAGTTGCCGGTCAAGTTTGTCCACCAGAGCGTCGATCGCCGCGTACATGTCTTCTGAGTCGGCTGCGGCAAACAGGTCTTTTCCGGCGATGTGCACAGTGGCCTCGGCCTTCTGTACCATTTTTTCTACGATGAGCGTCACCTCCGACTTACTAATCTGGCTGTAATGCCGCTGCAAACGCTCAAACTTGGCCTCTACATACTCCCGTAGGGCATCCGTGACGTCGACGTGGTGTCCGCTGATTACAATTTGCATGCGCTTCTCCTTGTTTTAGTTTTGCTACGTCAGTGTCGATCTGTTCTGGCGCTTCGCCGCGCCGATTCGTCTAAACAAGCCTCTTTCGCTCATTCGACGGTGGGATGCTGAGGCTGTCCCGGTATTTTGCGATGGTTCTTCGGGCCACTTGAATTCCCTGGCCTTCTAACAGTTCTGCCAACTTGCTGTCGGACAACGGCTTACGAGGGTTCTCCGCTGCGATAAGTTTTCTAATCAGGGCGCGAATTGCTGTTGATGAGCAGGCGCCACCACTGGTAGTCGCCACATGGCTGGAGAAAAAGTACTTGAGTTCGAAAATACCCCGCGGGGTGTGCATGTACTTCCGCGTGGTGACCCTCGAGATGGTCGACTCATGCATTTCTACGGCCTCTGCGATGTCATGTAACACCAGGGGCTTCATTGCTTCTTCTCCGTATTCGAGGAAGTTGCGCTGGCGTCTTACTATCTCTGTAGACACCTTCATCATGGTTTCGTTTCGACTCTGGAGGCTTTTAAGGAACCACTTAGCTTCCTGTAAGTTATCCCGGAGGTAGCTGTTGTCGGCGCTGTTATCGGCACGCTTAATCATGCCAGCGTAATGATCGTTGATGCGCAGACGCGGGGCGGTGTCGGGATTGAGCTCTACAACCCAGCGACCTTCTTTACGACTGACAAAAACGTCCGGCACGATGTATTCGGTGTCATCGTCGCCAAACTGCTTGCCTGGCAGAGGGTCCAGGGACTGTACGAGTTTCAGCGCGCCACGCAGGTCATCCTCAGATAGCTTCATGCGCCGCATGATTTGCGCGTAGTCACCGCTACTGAGTTGATTGAGATGACGATTGATTAAGATCTTCGCCTGATCCAGCCACGGAGTATCGGGCTCTATTTGCTTAAGCTGTAACTGGAGGCACTCCTGCAGATCTCTTGCGAAAACGCCCACGGGTTCAAACTGCTGTAAGGCATGGAGTACGGCCGTTACTTCCTCTTGCTCAACTTCCAGCTCTGGCGGGAACAGCTCAAGCATGTCTTCTACGGTGCTGTTAAAGCGGCCGTTGGCATCTGTGGCGTCGATAATTGCCAAAGCCACAATACGGTCGCTATCGGATAGCCGAGTCAGGTTCAACTGCCAGCGTAGGTGATCCTGAAGACTCTCACTGCTGCGGTTGCGGCTGTCAAAGTCGAAGTCTTCTCCGCCGCCTCCATCGGAGGGCGGAGGCGCGCTTGAGGGGAGGATGTCTTCCCATTGGGTGTCCACGGGCAGGTCATCAGGCATGTTGGGCTCAAACTCACCCTCTGCCGAGGCCTCATCAACATTGGTACTGCGTTCGGGGTTATCGAGGGGGCCTTCGTGGTTTCCCGAATCGTCACTGCTGGACGTTTCCGGAGTGTCAGCCTGATCTTCTTCTACCTCAAGCATGGGGTTTTCTTGCAGCGCCTGCTCAATTTCCTGCTGTAAGTCCAATGTGCTGAGTTGCAGCAGACGGATCGCCTGTTGCAACTGCGGCGTCATCGTCAGCTGTTGACCGAGCTTAAGGTGTAATCCCTGCTTCATCGCGCACTAGTCCCGCTTAATTGCGCTACGCACCTGCGGTCTAAAGCCGCTTTCGAATGCGCTATTACGTACGCTATCGCCTCAACAAGGCGGTCGCACATCCCCAATTTAGGCTGGTTCAATGCCAGCCTTATATCGTCAGTGTAGGCTTGCGCTAAGGTCCACGCAACGTCTTGGCGCATTTATTGCATTGTGGTAGTGCGATGGAGGTTTTATGGGGGCAGGGAGACGAAAGGCCACGTAAGGAAAACGCAAAAATTCATCGCGCGTTTTCCCATCGCTTACAAGCGGAAGTTTTCGCCGAGGTAAGTCTTTCGCACTTTAGCGTTGTCGAGAACGTCTTCCGGGCTGCCCTCAGCAATGATGTGACCTTCGCCAACAATGTAAGCGGTCTCGCAGATATCCAGCGTTTCCCGAACATTGTGGTCGGTAATCAGAACGCCAATACCTCGGGATTGAAGGTGACGAATGATGTTTTTAATGTCACCTACGGAGATGGGGTCAACACCGGCAAAGGGTTCATCCAGAAGAATGAACTTGGGTTCCATGGCCAGGGCTCGCGCAATCTCCACGCGACGCCGTTCCCCTCCGGACAGAGCCTGTCCAAGGCTCTCTTTGAGGTGGCCCACATGGAACTCTTCAAGAAGCTCATCCCGGCGTTTTTGACGTTCCGCACGATTCAGATCTTTGCGGGTTTCAAGAATGGCTAAGATATTGTCCCCGACGCTCATACGCCGAAAAATGGAGGCCTCTTGCGGTAGATAGCCGATACCGCGACGAGCGCGTTCGTGCATGGGCAGCGCCGTGATGCTTTTCTCGTCGATGAGTATGTCGCCAGCATCTGAGGCCACGATTCCGACGATCATGTAGAAGCAGGTGGTTTTTCCCGCGCCGTTGGGACCCAGTAGTCCTACAACCTGCGCGCTTTGCACCTCGAGGCTGACATCGCGTACTACCTTGCGCCCGCGATACGCTTTCGCGAGGTTACGCGCCGTCAGGGTCGCCATCGACGCCTCCCGAAGCATCCTGCGTGGGCGGGATTGAGGTGTTGTTTACTGCGGAAGATTCCGGCTCGGCGTTGTCGCTGGATTCTGCCTCAATCACTGCAGCGGGTATGATGACTTGCACTCGGCCATTAGCATCGTCAGAGTCTGCGTCAGCGCGGACGCGCTGCTCGGCCATGAAATAGTCAATGGACTCACCGCTGACCACCGCGCCGTCTTGTTCGATCACCGCAGCTTCACGCAGCTGCACCCACTCGCGAGATTTTTGATACACGATGCGTCCCGCACTTGCAGTGACAAAACCTTTGTCGATCTCGGGTTGCTGTCGCAGGGTTGCGGGCTCGCCGATGGCGATGATGCGATCGGCGGCCTCGCTATCATGAAAAATCGTAATTTTGTCCGCCGTAATGTGCAGGCTGCCCTGCTGCATGATCACGTCACCGCTGTAGACTGTGAATCCAGCCCGCTCATCGCGCACGGCGCGCGCGGCAGTTATCTCGATAGACTGTAATCGATCATCAGGTAAGGCCAGGGCTAAACCTGGTGCCAGTAGTCCCGTAAACACTAGGCATAGGGCGAACACCGCTGACGTCGCACAGAGCATATGCGCATTCAAGGACTTAATTCTCTGGAACATACACAGTTCTGACAGCGCCGCTTAGGGAAGCGACCTGGCGGCTGAGGTTAATGTAGATCTGGTCCGCGATAGTTTCGTTGTCTGCTTGCCAGATCCGAACGCTTGCAGTGCTTCGCGCCGCTTGCTTGGGCATGTTGATAATCATGCGGTCGGTGAGAAACTGCACGTTCTCCGTGTCGTACTGGAGACGTACTTCCTGATCCAACACGAGAACCTCGGTCGTCTCGCGTAGCTGGCCAGTTTGGGCGCTGGCGAACCACTCGCCGTCTGCTGTGTAGTTGTAACGCTTAGGTTCATCCAGCTCGATGATGCCTTCGCTCGGAAAGCGTCGTAACGATGTTGCCTGCGTGTTCCCCTGCAATGCGCCCGTTACGTCAAAGTCATTCACTGATACATCTTGGGCATAACTCTGGGGGATGCGCGCGTCAGTCTTTGGCGCAGCACTTTCTGTGATCAATCGGGGGGTGGGGGCGAGCAGCGTGTAGAGCAATAAACCAGCGCAGAGAAGTAGCGGAATAGACAAGCGTTTTCTGACGCCTCGACGGCTCTTACCGGCGGTCACTGGAATGCGGCTTCCGCTGCGGCAAGTTGACCGCGGGCGTGCAAGAGCGTTTCGCAAGCTTCTCTTACGGCACCATTTCCACCGGGCAAGCTCGACTGCCAGTCTGCAGCCGCGAGCAATGCTACGCTCGCATCGGCGACAGTCATGCCAATACCTGCGGCGCGCACTGCAGCAAGATCGGGTAGGTCATCGCCCATGTAGGCGCACTCGCGCACGGCAAGCCCTCGAGCTTCGCATATCTCCAGCAGTGCACTGAGCTTGTCTTCGCGACCTTGCACGATTGTTTTTATCCCTAACTCCTTTGCACGACGATCAACAATATTCGATTGCCGCCCAGTGATGATAGTTACTTCGACCCCCGCGGCCTGGATAAGTTTGATCCCAAGACCATCTTTGATATTGAAGGATTTCAGCTCTTCGCCATCATTGCCATAGGTGATGCGCCCATCTGTCAAAACGCCGTCGACATCCAAGGCGAGGAGTTTAATGTCTCGCGCGATATCTGCGTTCATGCTATGCCAGCCTCAAGCAGTGCCAAAAGATTAACCACGCCCGCAATCTTTTGCTCTTCGTCGAGCACGACCAATGCACTGATGTGACGCTCTTCCATAATGCGCAGCGCTTCCGCCGCCAGCATGCCGGTATGCACTGTGGCCGGTGAGCGCGTCATGAGATCGCCGATGTGCGTGTTTTTTATATCCACCTGTTCGTCCAGCGCTCTTCGAAGATCGCCGTCGGTGAATACACCGAGAAGTTCGTCATTGCCTGCGGCAGTTACGGTCGTCATTCCCAGTCCCTTGGCGCTTATCTCCAGGAGGGCATCAGCAAGGGGTGTATGCTCTGACACTCGCGGTATCGCCTTGCCATGACGCATAACGTCGTCAATCTTGAGCAGAAGCTTGCGACCCAAAGCACCACCCGGATGGGAAAAAGCAAAGTCCTCAGCCGTAAAACCGCGCGCTTCTAGTAATGCGATTGCCAGTGCGTCTCCCATGACTAGAGTACTCGTGGTACTGGATGTGGGGGCTAGATCAAGAGGGCAAGCTTCGACATCTACCCCAGTGTTGATGTGGGCGTCTGAGGCAAGGGCTAAAGCGGAGTCCGGCGCCCCTGTCATGCTTATCAGCGGTATGCCGAGTCGCTTCAGCAGTGGGACCAGCATCAGTACTTCCGGGGTAGTGCCGCTATTGGACAGCGCGATAACGCAGTCATCAGCGGTAATCATGCCCATGTCTCCGTGACTTGCTTCGCCAGGGTGAACAAAAAAAGCGGGGGTCCCGGTGCTGGCTAGCGTGGCCGCAATTTTTCCGCCTACATGGCCTGACTTGCCCATGCCCGTAACAACGGTGCGCCCACTCACTTTTAGGATCAGCTCACAGGCTTTTTCGAACTCACCTCCGATGCGTGATTCAAGCGCGGCAACGGCTTCAGCTTCCATGCGAATCGTGCGCTGCGCGGAGGACAGGTAGCGGGCGGGTTCAGTCATAACGATCTACAGGCTTACGTAAAGCCCGTAATAGTACAGGCCATATCCGAGGCAGAACAGCGTGCCTACACCTCTACCAAGGTAGGAGTGGCCTGGTTTGGCACTCCGATGCCGAAGGCCGAGATAAGCGGCCGCGGCCATCAGTATCGTGGCGATGCACATGGCGCCGTAGTCTCGGAATAAAAAGTTGTAGGGCAGCTGCTCCGGGGCCAGTAAACCAGGCATGGCCATAACCGCGAGTAAGTTGAAGAGGTTGGAGCCGACGATGTTGCCGATGGCAATTTCGGCGTGACCACGAAGGGCGCTAGCAAGTGTGGCGGCCAGCTCCGGGAGGCTGGTGCCCACGGCCACTATAGTCAGCCCGATGATCAACTCGGGTACGCCAAATTTCATGGCTATGACGCTTGCGCCCCAGACCAGTGCTTTTGAGCTGCCTACCAGCAGGATCAGCCCGACCGCGAAAGCGCTCCAGGCTCTCACCGGACTGAGGTGCGGTAGGTCTTCGTCCTCAGCGGCGGCGTCTTCTGCGACTTCAGGGTCGCGAATCTGCGACCGAATCATTTGCGCGAGGATAAGTACCAGCGCTGTAAGCATGAGTATGGCGTCGCTTCTTTCCAGCTCCACATCTAGCAGGAGCAAGCCGGTGCCTGCGGTCACCACCAACAACGTCGGTAGCTCCGAACGCATACAGCCCGGATGCACCTGAATGGGTACTACCAGCACCGTAATACCTAAGACCAGGCCAATATTTGCAATGTTTGACCCGACTGCGTTGCCGATTGCCAGTCCGCCAGATCCTGCAAGCGCGGCAGTCACCGAGACCAAGATTTCCGGCGCAGAGGTACCCAGCGAAACAATAGTTAGGCCGACTACAACCGGTGACATACCGAGGTTGCCGGCAATAGAGGCGGCACCTGCAACAAAAATATCGGCGCTCCACATCAGCACAGCAAAGGCGGCTAGAACGGTCAGCAGTGGGATCAACATTCGGTTTGATTGCTCAGTTTATGCATCACTGAACCCCAAGCTGGGTGAAAGCTTGTAGCGGGGGCCGAATTGAAGATTGAACCTGAAGGGTGTCGATGCTGTCATACGAGTCAGAGGGAAAAGCGTGTACACTTTTCGCCCCGATTTGGCTCGGTCCAAGTTGCGGGTAGCCGAGTATAACCGCTCTGATCAATCAGGCCAGCAGTCTTAAGGAAGGAAACATGTTTTCGCAAAGGAATTGGGCACGTTCGATGGTCGCCTCTGTTGCGCTTATAGCGGGGCTGCTTGTCGTGTCGGTCGCGCCAAGCGTAGGGGCTCAGGATAACACCGAGTCGACGGCTTTGACCGCACAAGAAACACTTCGCCAAACAACCGATGCGGTGTTGGCGGTCATCGAAGAGGCGCGAGCCTACGTCGATGACGATCCCGAACGTTACTATCAGGAAGTGCACACGGTGCTTGATCCCATCGTCGACTTTCGCGGTTTCGCCCGAGGCGTGATGGGGGAGTACGCCACCGGTGCCCGTTACCGAAGTTTGGATGAGGCAGGCCGGGAGCAGCTCAAAGATCAGTTGGAGCGGTTTACCGACACCATGCGTGCGGGTTTGGTACGCACCTACAGCAAGGGCTTGCTCGCTTTTGGTGGATCTCGCGTTGAGCTGGATGATAGCGAGCCGTCGGATGCCTCGTCGAACCGAGCAACGCTCAGGCAGCTAATTTACAGTGACGAAGCCCAGCCCTACGTGGTTGTGTACCTCATGGCCCGCGATAAGGCTGGAGATTGGCGTATGCGCAATCTAATTGTGGAGAACGTGAATCTTGGTCAAATTTTCCGCAGTCAGTTTGAGTCCGCCGCTCGCCGTTATGGCGGGGATATCGATAAGGTGATAGCCAACTGGACGGTGGAAACTGCCGCCGAATAGGGATATCGCTACAGCTCGGGGTGTCGCGAATCCATTACTGAAATTCGCGATTTTTCCGGCACTTTCCCCTACAATCGCCACCCTTTTTTTATGATTACCCGCTTTGCCGGGATATAGGAGTACAGCAGTGGACGCTAAAACTGTTGAGGGAATGGTTAGCGATGCTCTTGAAGGCGCTACGGTAAACGTCGAAGGTTCTGGCGCGAATTACGATATCACTGTGGTGAGCGAGGTGTTTGCCGACATGCGGCCGGTGCGTAAACAGCAAACGGTCTACGCCACGATTAACGAAGCTATCGCCTCCGGCAGCATCCACGCCGTCAATATACGCACTTTTACTCCTGCAGAGTGGGAGGAGCAGAGCGCCTGATAGCGCTCTTCAAGTATGGATAAGTTATTGATTAAAGGGGGTGCACGTCTCGAAGGCGAGCTGCGCATCTCTGGCGCCAAAAATGCGGCTCTACCGATCCTCGCGGCGACGCTTCTGTCCGACGAGCTCGTCACCATCGGAAACCTTCCTCATCTGCACGACATCACTACGATGATTGAGCTGCTGGGATGCATGGGGGTGGGGCTTACCATTGACGAGAAGATGAGCATTGAGGTCGATGCCAGCACCCTTAGCGACTGTTCTGCGCCCTACGAGTTGGTAAAAACCATGCGCGCGTCGATTTTGGTCTTGGGGCCGATGGTGGCGCGCTTTGGCAAGGCCCGGGTTTCTTTTCCCGGTGGTTGCGCCATTGGTAGTCGACCGGTGGATCTGCATTTGCGTGGCCTCGAAGCTATGGGGGCGACTATTGATGTAGAGGGTGGTTACATTAATGCGTCGGTAGAGGGGCGTCTTCGCGGTGCGCACATCGTCATGGAAACTGTCACCGTCGGTGGTACAGAAAATCTCATGATGGCCGCAACGCTTGCTGAAGGCCAAACCGTACTGGAAAACGCGGCTCGTGAGCCGGAAGTGGTTGATTTGGCCAAGTGCCTTATCGCCATGGGTGCACGGATCACAGGACACGGCACCGATCGGATGGTGATCGATGGTGTGGAAAAGCTCCATGGCTGCCACTTTGATGTCATGCCGGATCGTATTGAAGCCGGCACCTACCTAGTAGCGGCTGCGGCAACGGGCGGAAAGCTGCATTTGCGTGAAGCGCGCGCCGAGCACCTGGAAGTCGTGCTGCAGAAGCTAGAGGAAGCGGGCGCAGATATCAGTTGCGGCGAAGACTGGATTACTCTGGATATGCATGGGCTTCGCCCTAAAGCAGTGAGTATCCGTACCGCGCCTTACCCGGGGTTTCCAACGGATATGCAGGCGCAGTTTACCGCGATGAATGCTATCGCTGATGGGACCGCAACGGTGACTGAGACCGTGTTTGAAAATCGCTTGATACAAACCCATGAAATGAATCGTATGGGAGCCAAGATCACCATCGAGGGCAACACCGCGATTATTGTTGGGCAGGCGAGCATTGCGGGTGCGCCCGTGATGGCGACAGATTTACGGGCTTCTGCAAGTCTGGTGATCGCGGGCATGGTAGCCACCGGTGAAACCCTGATTGACCGCATCTACCATATCGATCGCGGCTATGAGTGCATCGAAGAAAAGTTACAGGCCCTTGGCGCCGATATTCGGCGACTCGTGGACTAGCGCAACGATTAGGCTGACGGCATGGAAACGGGCAAACTCACCCTGGCTTTAACCAAGGGACGCATCCTCAAAGAAACCTTACCGCTTCTGGCGCGGGCCGGGGTAGAGCCTCTTGAGGACATGAGCAAGAGTCGCAAGCTGGTGTTCCCGACTACCCGAGATGACGTCCAGATTGTGGTTATGCGCGGCGTGGACGTACCAGTCTATGTTCGCCACGGTGCAGCTGACTTGGGTGTGGTAGGAAAGGATACGCTGCTTGAGCAAGGGAGCGAGGGCGTTTACGAGCCGCTGGATTTGGGTATTGCTCCCTGCAGGCTCATGACGGCAGCACCGATAGATTTTGACTGGCCTGCCCGTCGCATCCGCGTTGCCACCAAGTTTGTAAATGTCGCGAGAGACTACTTTGCTCAGCGTGGCGTTCAGGTGGAGCTCATCAAACTCTATGGCGCCATGGAGTTGGCTCCTGCTATGCAGCTTGCAGATATGATTGTGGATATTGTCGATACGGGGAACACCTTGCGTGCCAATGACATGGAGCCCCTCGACGAGATCGCGCAGGTCACTTCCCGGCTCATCGTCAATAAAGCCTCCATGCGCTCGCGGCACGGCGCTATTAATCACCTTATCGATGCCATCGATCGTGCGGTTACTGAGCTGGAGCCAGCAGCCTAATGCGTCGCCTTGATGGCAGCGCCGTGGGTTTCGAGTCGGCATTGGCTGATCTCGAGGTACCTACGGAAAGCGGGGAAAGGGGGGGAAGCGACGTTACGTCAACCGTCGCCGGGATTATTTCGGATGTTCTGAGCCGGGGTGACGCAGCGCTTCTGGAATACACGCAACGCTTTGATCAACTCGATGCGGCAAGCCTCGCTGAACTTGAGGTCTCGCGGGACGAGCTTGAGAGTGCCCTTCACGACCTGCCCGAGACGCAACGAGCCGCTCTCAGTGAAGCGGCAAGTCGTATAGAAGTCTTTCACCGCAATCAATTGGGGGAAGACTGGAGTTTTGATGACGGTCTGGGCAATCGCTTGGGACAACGCGTGACGCCCTTGGAGCGCGTCGGCGTATATGTTCCCGGCGGTAAGGCCAGCTACCCCTCTTCGGTGTTGATGAATGCCATCCCCGCTCGGGTCGCCGGAGTCTCCGAGATTGTTATGGTTGCGCCGACCCCCGATGGGGAGCGCAATCCATTGGTACTCGCCGCCGCCGCGCTTGCAGGAGTTGATCGTTTGTTTTGCGTGGGTGGGGCCCAGGCGGTCGCCGCCCTCGCTTATGGGACCACGGGCATACCCAGGGTGGACAAGATCGTAGGTCCGGGCAATCGATTTGTGGCCGAGGCCAAGCGCCAAGTATTTGGCAAAGTCGGTATCGATATGATTGCCGGACCCTCAGAAATACTGATCATTGCCGACGGCAGCGCGGATCCCGAATGGATGGCGATGGATCTCTTTTCCCAAGCGGAGCATGACGAAAGTGCTCAGGCCCTTATGCTGTGCCCCGATAGTGATTACATCGATGCCGTGGATGCTGCCGTTGATAGATTGCTACCGCAAATGGAGCGCTCTGCGATTATCGAAGCGTCGCTCGCTCGCCGCGGAGCCCTGATCAAAACGCGAGATATTTCCCATGCGGCTGAGATCAGCAATCGCCTCGCGCCCGAACATCTAGAGCTCGCCGTTGCGGACCCGGAGGCATTGCTGCCACTAATCGAAGCGGCCGGCGCGATTTTTATGGGGATCCACAGCTGCGAAGCGCTGGGAGATTACTGCGCAGGACCCAATCACGTATTGCCCACCTCCGGCTCAGCGCGATTCTTCTCCCCTTTAGGGGTGTATGACTTCCAAAAGCGCAGCTCGATTATTCACTGTAGTTCTGAGGGGGCGGCCCCTCTTGCTCGAATTGCCAAGGTTTTGGCCGAGGGGGAGTCGCTGACCGCCCATGCCAGAAGTGCGGCAATGCGGATAGCTGATTAGACCACTACTCAGCTCGGCGTAAACTCAGCCGGTTTGTTTGCCGGTCATCCAACTCGCTGAACTCAGAGTGGACTCTTTCAGCTTACTCGGCTTACTCAGTTGCGTCGGGTTGCGTGCCGATAATCGCCGTGAGTTCCACTGGGACAGATTCTCGAGAAACGCTCATCATGAGTTTGTCTCCGGGGCGAAGGAGCGATACCTCGTACATTGCCAAGCGCACGTCTTCAATTGCATCGTCATTGAAGTGGGTGATGATATCGCCCGCTTGAAGCCCGGCGCGTGCCGCGGGACCACCGTTGGCCACGCCACGTACCAGTAGACGTTGATCATTTAGGGCGTCTCCAGGTATTTGTTCCACCTGCACGCCCAGCCAGCCTCGTATGACTCGTCCAAAGCGAATCAAATCGTCCATTACAAATTCTGCAAAGCTCGAGGGGATTGCGAGGGAAATACCGATGCCTACGGAGCTTCCACTGCCACCCTCGTTGGAGGCGTAGATCCAGCTGTTGATGCCTACCAATGCGCCGTTCACGTCGACTAGAGCGCCGCCAGAGTTGCCGGCATGAATGACGGCATCAGTCTGGATGAAGCCCTCGTAGGTTCCGGGGCTGAGGCCAAAACGACCCAGTCCGGAAACGATCCCCTGTGTCACAGAATGGCCAAAGCCAAGGGGGTTACCAATCGCGAGCACCACGTCTCCCACAGATAAGAGGTCGGAGTTCGCAATGGTTACAGCGCTTAGTCCGTCGAGATCGACTTTGAGAGCCGCTAAGTCCGTCGCTCGATCGCTGCCAACTACCTGGGCTGCGGCAGAACGCCCGTCACTGAGCAGAACCTGAATTGCATCAGCGCCATCAATGACGTGGTTGTTAGTCAGGATGTAACCGTTTTCCCGCATGATGACGCCTGAGCCCAGAGAACGCTCTACCTGTTGTCGTGGCGCTCCCCGGGGGATGGGCATAAGGGGGTTATTGAGCATACGGCTGTTTGCCGACGCGACGCGTTTCTCTGTGTAAATGTTGACCACCGAAGGAGTGGCGCTGGCTACCGCCTGTCTGAAGCTGTCGCGAGCAACGGCACTGCGCTCCGCGCTGGGGTTAGGCAGCACCCATTGCTGCAAGATCAGCAGCGCGCAGAGGGCACCGGCAATAGCCGGCCATGTAAAAAATTTAAGAAAAGCGCGCATGCGCCCTCTCTAGTCATAAAGAAATGCGATTGTATATGATGCCCCAGCCCCATTCATATGACCTCAGGAAGTCGCATGACAGTTGAACTTAAGGATTTGCTCAAGCATTGCGACAGCGTGCTGGATTCCTCGCGCTTTAATGACTATTGCCCGAATGGCCTGCAGGTTGAGGGCCGCGGAACGGTAGCGCGCCTAGCTGCTGCGGTCACAGCTAATCAATCAGTGTTGGACGCCGCTGTAGCTTGGGGAGCAGATGCGTTGGTTGTGCATCATGGGTACTTCTGGCGCGGTGAGTCCGCCCAAATAGTCGGCATGAAGCGTAAACGCCTTGGCACGCTCTTGTCGGCCGATATGAGTCTCTTGGCCTATCATTTACCCCTGGATGCGCATCCTGAGTTGGGTAACAACGCGCAGTGGGGAAAGCTCCTTGGTTTTACCGATTTTGAACCTCTGGATAAGAGCGACACTAGGGCCGTGGGTAATCTGGGCCGACTGGCTCATCCGATGGAGCTGGAGGAGGTAGTCGACAAGGTGCTTACCCTAACGAGTCGGCGTCCCTTGTTGATTGGAGACCCTAAAACATCCGTTGAGCGCGTAGCGTGGTGTACTGGAGCTGCACAGGGTTACATCGAGAAAGCGGCAGCGGCGGGAGCGGATCTGTTTATCTCCGGGGAAATATCTGAACCTACGGTGCACGCAGCGCGAGAATTGGGCATTGCGTATATCGCTGCAGGTCATCACGCGACCGAGCGCTATGGTGTCCAGGCCCTGGCCGCTTCACTCGCGGAGACCTTTGGCCTGGAATGGTCGTTTATCGATTGTGATAATCCAGTCTGATACAACCGGGTGGGCTAATCCACAAGTGCGGTAAAGGCGCCGTAGCCCAAACTCTGGCCCTAGCTACGCGTGCTTGAGTCCTCGGGCGGCGTCTCTTCGCCATCCAAACCAAAACGCTCGTCGAGCACGCCGGGGTCATCAGGAGATGTTTTGGCAGCGTAGTCGCGAGGAGGTTCTACCACCACGCTGTCTGCCTCAATGGTGTCATGTTCCGGTTCTTTTGGCGCTTCGAGAGCCTGAAAACGGGAGGCCTCATCATCTGAGCAGAGCTCTGCGGCGCTTTCTGCAATATGCTCATAAACGTCCCGGTAGTTGGCGGTGAGGGCGTTGAGCTTGCTAGCAGTATCCGCAAAGTGGGAATTCACTCGCTGCTCATAACGCTCCCGGGCGGACTCCGCCTGCTCCAGCTTCTCGCCAAGCTCCCGTGCGGTTTCGCTGCCGGGTGCCGTGCGTCGACCGGCAAAGTAGCCAATCAGCAGGCCGATAACGGCGCCCGCAATAGCGAAGACAAAGGATTCATCCATACCGGTGTTCACAAGCAATTCCTCAAGATTCTATGTTGGCCTGCGAGTATAGCGTTGCTTCGTGACAGCTTGGTAGCGAGATTGCCAAAAGTAGAGCTCCGCGAGTAAGGTATCGCGCTTTGACCCTTAGAGTAGAAGGTCGCGAGAGGTTGGTGCGCGACAACTTTGAACGCGACAACATTGGACTCCACAACAACGTGCTGACACCCTGGCAGCGTTACCAAGAAGACTTAAGGCGAGACGACTTCAGTCACGATGAGGCGCAGGAGGCGGCGGTGCGTCGTCTGCAGGATCTTTATGATCGCGTGGTGGATCGACATAGGCGGGGTCAGACTGTTACCGCTCGGCTCGGACGCAGGTTCCGCAAGTCTGTGGAGCCCGAGAAGGGTCTCTATTTCTGGGGTGGGGTAGGGCGAGGTAAGACCTACCTCATGGATGCGTTTTACGAAAGCCTTCCCTTCGAAAAGAAGCTACGCGTGCACTTTCACCGGTTTATGCAGCGCGTGCACAGGGAGCTTGCCGAGCTTGAAGGGGAGAAAAACCCCATCGATCGAGTTGGCGAAAAGCTCGCCGGCGAGGCTGAGATTATTTGTTTTGATGAGTTTTTCGTCAGCGATATAGCGGACGCTATGATTTTGGCGAACTTTCTTGAGGCAATTTTTCAGCGTGGTATTGCCTTGGTTGCTACTTCAAACATTGCTCCGGCCGGCCTTTATGAAAATGGCCTGCAGCGCGCGCGGTTTCTCCCCGCCATCGAGCTCCTCCAGCGGCACACGGAGGTGCTTACCGTTGATGCGGGCGTTGACTACCGCTTGCGGACCCTCGAGCAGGCCAAGTTGTACCACTATCCTCTCGGCGCTGAGGCAGATGCCAGTCTGACCGATAGTTTTCAGCGTTTAGCGCCGGACACCATTCAACACTGGCAGAGAATAGAGATAAATGGACGGTATCTGACCTGCCGCTGTCTTGCAGATGATGTGGCCTGGTTTGAGTTTCCCGAGCTATGCGATGGCCCTCGGTCTCAAAATGACTACATAGAGCTGGCGCGAGAGTTTCACGCAGTGGTCCTTTCGGGAGTGCCAAAAATGGGCTCTGCTCAAGATGATTTGTGTCGGCGCTTCATTAATCTGGTTGATGAGTTCTATGACAGGAGCGTAAAACTCGTGATTGCCGCCGAAGTCCCTGCAACAGAGCTCTACCACGGAACGCGTTTGAGCTTCGAGTTTGCCCGCACTGAGTCTCGCTTGTTCGAAATGCAATCCCACGACTATCTGGCCTTAGAGCATCGTCCCTAGAGAAAGCGATAGGGCGGTAGGTGCCGCCGCCCGCGAGCACGGGTTTCCTGGGTGGTAACGCGGTCAAAAAAGAGTGTAAATCTTATTGAATTACAGCTTGCCAAGACCATGGGGTTTCAGTAGTATTCGCGCTCTTTTTTTGGCCCTTTTGAGGCGAAACCCATGAAAACTTATAGCGCTAAAGTCGGCGAAGTCAGCCACGACTGGTATGTCGTTGACGCCACCGATAAAACGCTCGGCCGTTTGGCCAGTGAAATCGCCCACCGCCTGCGCGGGAAGCACAAGGCCGAGTACACACCGCACATAGACACTGGCGATTACATCGTCGTGATCAATGCGGAGAAGGTTCACGTTACCGGAGCCAAGCGTACCGATAAGATGTATCACCGTCACACGGGATATCCCGGTGGCCTCAAGTCCATGTCTTTCGAAAAGTTGATCGACAAAGCCCCTGAGCGTGTTATTCAGGGTGCTGTTAAAGGCATGTTGCCGCGTAACCCTCTGGGCCGCGCGATGTTCAGCAAACTCAAGGTATACGCCGGTGATGCACATCCGCACGCCGCGCAGCAGCCTCAGCCGCTGCAGGTTTAGGAGAAACAATGAGCGCAACTCAGTATTACGGAACCGGGCGTCGTAAGACCTCCACAGCGCGAGTTTTTCTGCGCAATGGCGGCGGCGATATCACAGTTAATCAGCGTCCTTTGGATCAGTACTTCGGCCGCGAAGTGGCACGAATGATCGTTCGACAGCCTCTTGAGCTGGTAGACCTGATCGGCAAATTCGACATTAAGGTGACTGTCGAGGGCGGCGGGAGCTTCGGTCAGGCCGGTGCGATACGTCATGGCATCACACGTGCGCTCATGGAGTACGACGAAGCGCTTCGCGGCACCTTGCGTGGTGCGGGCTTTGTAACCCGTGATGCCCGTGAGGTCGAGCGTAAGAAGGTTGGATTGCGAAAGGCGCGTAAGCGTCCACAGTTCTCCAAGCGCTAATACGCCTAGCAACGCGGCCTCTTACAAGGAGGTCGTGGTTTGTCAAAAAAAGCCCGACCGGAATAACCGGCCGGGTTTTTTTTGTGCGGTAGTTTTTGTCCAAGTTTTGAGACAAATCAAGGGTTTGTGGCGTAAAAAGGCCCCAGTTTCCTTGTTTGAAGGGCCTAAAGTCTTTACCATTCGTGCGCCCGGTTTACGGTAGAATAAACGCTGTGAAATCTGGCGCTTGGGCGACGTTTTTGCTGCGTAGAACCAATCGAAGTTCTACTCAACAGCGTACAAAAGTGTGTAGTGTCGCGCCCAGAGTGTTGGCATCGAAGTAACAGGAGACCAATCAATATGTCCAGTGTCACAGCGACCAGCGAGAGTGCTGAGTCAGAAGTCGACAATAACCGTCGTCGTTTTCTGACGGTTGCCACAACTGCAGTAGGTGCAGCCGGAGCAGTAGGTATTGCCGTGCCGTTCCTGGGTTCCTGGAACCCCTCCGCGAAAGCAAAGGCAGCGGGAGCGCCAGTGAAAGCCGATATCGGCAAACTGGAGCCCGGTCAGATGGTTGTCGTGGAGTGGCGTGGTAAGCCCGTGTATGTGGTTCATCGTACTCCGGAAATGATCGCTAATCTCGACAAAGTCGATGGAGAACTCAAAGATCCGGATTCGGCGATCTCCAAGCAGCCCACTTACATCTCTAGCAAAGAGCGGAGCATACGCCCTGAGCTGTTGGTGGTTGAGGGACTCTGCACGCACCTTGGTTGCGCGCCGAAGTTTCGACCCGAGGTAGGTGCGGCAGATTTGGGAGGTGATGCGTGGGTGGGCGGCTTTTTCTGTCCCTGTCACGGTTCAAAATTTGATTTAGCGGGGCGTGTGTACTCAGGCGTGCCAGCTTCATCTAATCTGGTAGTTCCCCCTTACTCATTCGAAACACAAAGCGTCCTTGTTATTGGCGTTGATGCGGAGGCAGTCTGATGGCCAATATGCTGGTCGGATTACGCGATTGGGTTGACGAGCGTCTTCCCATCACTCGTGCGTGGAACACGCACATGGGTGAATATTACGCGCCCAAGAATTTTAACTTTTGGTACTACTTTGGCGTTTTTTCGCTACTAGTGCTGGTCAACCAGCTGCTTACGGGCGTGTGGTTGACGATGAATTACACCCCGAGTGCTGAAAACGCCTTCGCGTCCGTCGAGTACATCATGCGGGACGTGGATTACGGCTGGATTCTGCGCTACATGCACTCCACGGGTGCGTCGGCGTTCTTCATTGTTGTCTATCTGCACATGTTCAGAGCTATGATTTATGGCTCTTACAAGAAGCCCCGGGAGCTGCTCTGGGTCTTCGGTATGTTGATCTTCGTGCTCTTGATGGCTGAAGCTTTCGTGGGTTACGTACTGCCCTGGGGGCAGATGTCCTACTGGGGTGCACAGGTGATCATTTCGCTGTTTGGCGCTATACCGGTAGTGGGCGAAGACATCGTCACCTGGATCCGTGGTGACTACCTGATCTCGGGTATTACGCTGAACCGCTTCTTCGCACTACACGTTGTTGCATTACCCATAGTGTTGCTGGCGCTGGTCGTACTGCACATTTTGGCTTTGCACGAGGTGGGCTCCAACAACCCTGACGGTGTTGAGATCAAGAAGAACAAGGGACCCGATGGTATTCCTCTGGACGGCATTCGCTTTCACCCTTACTACAGCGTGCATGACGTACAGGCGATTGCGGTATTCCTCTTCGTGTTCTGTGCAATCATGTTTTTCATGCCGGAAATGGGTGGATTCTTCCTCGAGTATGCGAATTTCGAAGAAGCTAATGCACTGAAAACACCGGACCACATTGCGCCTGTATGGTACTTCACACCTTTCTACTCCGTATTGCGCGCGGTCCCCGATAAGTTCTGGGGCTTTGTCGCCTTCGCCGCCAGTGTGGCTATCCCGTTTGTTTTGCCATGGCTTGATCGATCGCCGATAAAGTCCTGGCGCTACCGCGGTAATCTGAACAAGGTGATGTTGGTGTTGTTTGTTGCATCGTTCTTGATCCTGGGCGTTCTGGGTGTGAAGTCGCCGACTCCGGCGAGAACCTTCCTTGCGCAAATCTGCTCAATTTTCTACTTCGGCTTCTTCTTGTTCATGCCGATTTGGTCGAGCATGGATAAAGCCAAACCCGTCCCCGAGCGTGTGACCATGGACGGTGGTATCGGCATCTTCGGATCTCTTGCCGGCCTGATTCTTATCCTGGCCCTGACGATTATTCCTCTCAAAGTCGTGGGTGCTGAGTCTGCATTCGATTGCGGCACGATGCCCTGCGACAAGGTAGAGATGGATATGGGCAACACGAGCTCGCTGCAGAATGGCGCAAAGGTTTATATGAACTACTGCATGGGTTGTCACTCACTGCAGTACGCTCGTTATAACCGTGTGTCTGAAGATCTCGGAATTCCGGAAGACTTGATGCGCGGCAACATCATTGCTGATCCAGAGGTAAAGGTTGGGTCGCTGATGAGTAACGCGATGGATAAGGATCGAGCGAAGGTGTGGTTTGGTGCTGCACCTCCCGATCTCACGCTAGTTGCGCGAGCGAGGAACCCTAACTGGCTATATACCTATTTGCGAGCATTCTACGAAGATCCGTCACGCCCCTATGGTGTTAACAACCGGGTGTTTCCAAATGTCGGTATGCCTCATGCATTGCTTGACCTTCAGGGCCTGATGGCCTGTGCTCCAGGTGCTGGGCACGGTGAAATGGAGCCTCTGTCAGGCACGCAAATGGCTGATCACAGTGACCCGTGCGGCACGCTAGAAGTCGTTGAAGCTGGCACGATGTCGACCGAAGAGTTTGATGAGGCAACCTACGACCTGGTGAATTTTCTCGCTTACGTCGCGGAGCCCATCAAGGCTGATCGTCAGCGTATCGGAATTTATTCATTGCTCTTTATCGCGATATTCTTTGTGTTTGCGACGCTTCTCAATCGTGAATACTGGAAGGACGTTCACTAATCGGGTCGGTACTATAGCTGTTTGACTCGGGCGGCTCGGCTGGGTTCACAAGTGCCGTGCCTGCAGAAAACGGTGGCGATGGGGATAGAAACCCTGCGCTGCCGTTTCTTGGTTTAGAATACCGCGCTGGCGTTTATTACGACCATGCACGGAAGGTCGGGAGCGCCGGTTAAAGACGTTCCAACACGGGCGTCTGAAAAACGCGCGTTTCAAGCAGATAATTTAAGGGAAGCTCGCTCGAGCTGAGATCCACAAGCTCGAGCCCATGCACATCAGCTCAAGTTCAGGCATATCAGCGAAAGCACAATACAGGCGTATAGACATCCATGATTTTTTATTCAGATCCAACTTCACACTTCAGTCATCGAGTACGAATTGTATTGGCTGAGAAAGGCGTCACCGCCGACATTATCGATGTGGATCCTGCACACCCACCCAGGGAGATGTCTGAGCATAACCCTTACAATTCTTTGCCAACGCTGGTTGATCGAGAGCTTTCTCTGTACGAAACTCGCGTGATGATGGAGTATCTGGATGAGCGTTTTCCGCATCCGCCACTCTTGCCGGTTTATCCCGTGGCTCGTGCGGAAAGCCGCTTGTTCATGCATCGCATTGAGCACGACTGGTGCACACTCATCGACTCGATTCAGAACTCGCGTAGCGATAACGTTGTTAAACGCTCGGTGAAAGAGCTGCGTGAGGGTATCCTCGCGATTGCGCCCATTTTCGCCGAGAAGCCGTTTTTCATGAATGACGAGTTCACTTTGGTTGATTGCTGTATTGCCCCCATTCTTTGGCGACTGCCTAGTCTGGGTATCGATATTCGCCCCAGCAAACAGTCCAAGCCTTTGTTCGCCTACATGGACCAGCTCTTTAAGCGAGAGTCTTTTCAGCAGAGCCTTACAGAGCAAGAGCGCGAGATGCGTCTCTAGACGCGGACTTTATCTGTGAACTCTAGTCGACCTTATCTTCTTAGAGCTCTCTACGAGTGGATCGTCGACAACGACTGCACCCCTCACGTGATAGTGGATGCAACCGCGCCTGGTGTGGATGTTCCTGAGGAGTACGTTAAGGACGGTCAAATTGTTCTTAATTTATCGCCCTCGGCTGTGATCGAGCTCCAGCTGGCAGACGATTGTGTGAGCTTCAACGGTCGTTTCGGAGGGAAGCCTACGGATGTGTTCATGCCGATGGCGGCGATTCTGGGTATCTACGCACGCGAGAATGGTCAGGGCATGGCTTTCGAGCCGGAGGATGACGATGATGACCCAGCCCCAGAGGGCGGAAACGAGCCCACGCCGTTTCGACGCGCAGGGAAACCGAGTCTCACCGTCGTAAAATAAGTTCTTTATCGATTGCGGGTGGCTTTTTGACTGTGGATAGCTCTTGTAGATGGCTCTCTAGTCGATGTACTCAAACAATCTAACTACTCGCTGAACCCCTGAGGTGTCTGCCGCCTCCTCGGCGATGCGATCGCCTTCCTCACGGGTCACCATGCCCAAAAGGAACACTACACCGTCTTCAGCCACGACCTTCACGCGGAGTCCCGGCGTATCGCCGCTGGTGAGAAGGAAGGTCTTCACCTTGTTGGCGATCCAGGTGTCGGACGCTCTGGTCATCGCGGAACTCGCTGCGGCGACTTCCAGTTCGTTGTAAATACGCCGCACGTCGCGAATCTTACGTACAACATCGTTTGCCTTTTGCCGGAGTTCTTCTTCAGGCACTTGTCCAGCGATCAAGACGTAACCGTTGTAGCTCTGAATCACGAGATGGCCCTGATCGAACCTGTCGTCGGCCGCGTGGAGATTGACCACGGCCTTTGTTTCGATAGATTCGTCGGCGATGCGCTGAGAGAAAGTCCGTTCGCCGGGATCATCTTCTATGGCATCTGATTCGAAGGTAGCCAGCAGAGAGCCGCATCCCTGCAGGACGGGCAGGCAAGCCAGGAGCAGAATCCCGAAGGCGCTCTTCGACAAAGAGGCGGTCCTCAAAAAAGAATCGGTCCTCGAAAAAAAGGTATTCGTTAAAAGCAAAGTGGTCGCTGAAAATAGGCGGCGCGACATAGCTAGTTCATTCTCCCAGTAGCATTTGTTTAATGTGTTCCCGAAGGCAGTGGCTGGCCATAAACGCCAGCTCGCTTCGCAAATCTTGATCCTCGGCGTGCAATTCTATGCAGGCGCCGCCGGAAAGTTCTACTTTTTCAGACAGCGAGATTACGACTAGGTTTCTTGTTTCAGCGAATTGGATGTACTTTTGGGCAACAGCGATATCGGAGCGGGTATCGATACTCAGAAGTATGTCGCCGTCTCGAGATAAGGTGCGTAAATCGCGCCAGTGCCCAGCGTCGCCACTATCACTGTCGCTGTGAAGTGCGATCGCTGGCAGTGCCGGGGCGGCGTCCATGGGAGTTCTCAGTACCACGGCAACATGGCTCGCAAGCGTTGCATCTCGGCCGCAGGCACATACCAGTATCTTGCGATCGTCTAGCATAGCTTGCGTCAGGAGGGATGTTGCGGTCGCCAGCCCCGGCGCCATGGTGTCCACGGCATTAGCGATCGTTTCTATCCGTCGGTGAAAGCTCGAGGCGGTGCGCTCGTAATCTTCTTCGTTCATTCGTGTCTATACTCGACAGTGCCGCGGGGCCGGGGTGCTCAGATAAGGCGCTCTCAGGTGAGAAACGCAGACTGAATCCATCGGGCTTCGAAACTCTGCGCAGCAGGCTGAGGTTCCCAGGCAATCACGTCGAAGCGACAGGGTAGGTGGCGCCACTGCGGGTGACATTTGAGAAAATAAGCTGCACACCGCGCAATTCTACACTGCTTTGATCGGTTCACCGAAGCCGCTGCACCTCCGTGGCTGCGGTGACGGCGGGCACGGACTTCTACAAACAAGAGGCGATGATCATCGTAGGCGATGAGGTCGATCTCGCCCCCCTTGCATCGATACTGGCTTGCCAGAATTTGCAGACCATAGGAGCGCAGCAGTTCCGCACTGCGCAGCTCGAACTCGTCGCCGCTGAGCATTCCTAAGTCCCTCCCGTGCAACAGCTCCGCCGATGAATGCCACTGTTGAGGCATCCGGCGAGTGAGGAGTTAGTCTAGGTTAGCGAGGGCGTAGCTCGCCTCGGTTAAATTCGGCCATATTTAATCGCCGCTCTAGAAGACCATAGGGCGTTGAGCGCAGTTCGGCGGTAAGTCCAAAGTACAGGGGGGCAGCGGCACTGCGCATACGCCACCATCGGCGCGCGAGAGCATAAGCATCGCTGCCCAG
Organism: Congregibacter brevis; assembly: GCF_045689245.1. GTDB lineage: Bacteria > Pseudomonadota > Gammaproteobacteria > Pseudomonadales > Halieaceae > Congregibacter > Congregibacter brevis. The sequence continues at coordinate 1,662,019 of NZ_CP136865.1, forward strand.
GGCGTGAAGTGCTGCGGAGTTATCTTCGGCACTGATTCCTTCGGGGGTCATTCGCCAAGGCATCGCTAGTAGTTTTAGACCACCAAGGTCACGATTGAGCCCAGCGTTACCTGTGCCGCTGTCTGCTGTCGATAGTGCATAAACGGGCAGGTCGCCCGCATAGTGGTAGTTGATTAGCGGTTTGAGTGCCCGTGCTTCGTCGCTTCTCTTGCTCAGTAAAAACACCGTATCCAGATCTTCCCTGCGCCGTCCGGCCGTTTCTACTTTATCGCTGAAAAGGGAGCGGATTGCGGCGCTTCGCTGTGCGCTATCGCCAAGGCCGAGGGCGTCGCGGATCGCCGGGGAGTGAGTGCTGGCTTTACTGTAGATCGCGGTGCTCGGAACCTGCCCTCCGAGTCGACGCCAATGCTCGACGAGCGCGGCTTCCATGCGCTCACCCCAGTCACCCTCGGGTCGAATCACCAGGGCACGACGAGAGCCGCTCGCGAACGCATCCTCGGCCAATTGGCGCGCTTCATCTTCGGGCGCCAGAGATAAGAGCAGGACGCTTGGGTTCGGTCCCGTAGAGAATGTCGGACGATTCAGTGTCAACACGGGCACGCTTAAGTCAGGCTGCGCTAACAGCTCCTCTACCTGTAGCTTGCCTAGTGGTCCAACGATGACACTGGCTCCACTTTCCTGAGCCTCAAGGTAGGCTGCGCTGATGCTCTCGAATCGACGACTATCCAGTACAGCAACAGTGAGACCTGCCTGTTGTGCCGCAAAGAAGCCGTCAATAAAGCCTTGGCTTACGGCGGCCCCCGCTTTCTCCAGGGGCCCCGAGAGAGGGAGTACGAGTGTTAGTTTGCTTGTCTGTGCATCTAAAAGAGCTGCGTCGCGTAATGACTCAGCATGTGCTCGTGCGATGTGTTCGGGATATTGTGCCTCCCATGCCGCCAGGGCTGCCGCGTTCTCCAAGGGGATGTCGACAGTGCTTGCGGTAGCAAGATCCATCCATCCTTGAGTATGAGCGTCGAGGACGGCAGGTGCGGAGTTCTCATTGTGAAGTCGTTGGGCAGCGCTCCAGATCGCGTCGTTCAATTCTGTGTCAGCGGCGGCATCGGTCTTGGGCATTGATGACAAAAGGAGGCTAAGCCCTAGTTGCTTGGCGCTGTCTCCTTGTTTCTTCGCGACCTCCAGTTCGTGAAGAAGGAGGTCGCGGCGAAGATCGCCCGGTAATGACTGTTTCTTTAACGCGTTCACCGCTGATTCGTAGGTCGGAAGCTTGCCTCTCAAATACGCAATACGCGCTTTGTAGTAGTCGATCCACAGTGCAGTCACGGCGGTTGATGCGTTAATTGGTTCAAACGCAATATCCGCGACTGAGTCGTCTTGTGCCTCTAGCGTGGGGAGGGCTAGCGTTGCCGCGAGCCAATCGCCGTCGCGCAGTGCGGCTCGCGTTGCGGCAAATAGCTCTTCATCCATTGTGACGGCCTCAACCAACAGAGGGTCAGTGGTGGTGTCTGGTAGCGATGACTCTGTTGTGGCCGCTGGGGATTCGCCGGGAAAGCCGGCTCGATCGGGTAGGTCGCCGGGCGTTGAAGCGCAGGCGCTTAGCAGAGCGGCAAAAAGAGCTCCGATCAGACCGTTTCGCCAGCAGTGGGGCAAGCTCAGCATGCTATCCTCGATTCTAGAGATGCGGCCCTCGCCGCACAGATCATCGCATTATAAGGAAGCCTGTCTCACTTGGAACCGGCGCTCTACATCGTAGCTACGCCCATCGGTAATCTGGGCGATGTTTCCCGGCGGGCATTAGAGGTCCTCTCGGGCGTTAGCTGTATCGCAGCGGAGGATACGCGCCGAACGGGCCAGCTATTGAGTGGCGAGGGTATCAAGACCCCCATGCTCGCCTACCACGAGCACAGCGCACCGCAAGTTGCGGAGCAGCTAGCCGCGCGTATTGCGGGAGGCGAGTCAATTGCGCTGGTTTCTGATGCCGGCACCCCAACTATTTCTGATCCTGGGTACCGACTGGTGCGGGTTATGCAGGATGCGGGCTTGAAGATTGTCCCTTTGCCCGGGCCCTGTGCTGCAATCGTGGGGCTTTCCGGCTCCGGCTTACCTAGTGATCGTTTTGCCTTCGAAGGCTTTTTGCCCAATCGCGGCGAAGCACGGCGACGGCGACTGGAATCGCTTGCGCATGCGGATGCGACCCTCATATTTTACGAAGCGCCCCACCGAATCGTCGCCACACTGGAGGATCTACAATCTGTAATGGGGGATGACAGGGAGGCTGCGATTGCGAGGGAGCTTACCAAGAGCTTTGAAACTATCCGGCGGGCACCTCTTCGAGAGCTCTGTGACTGGGTGCGCGATGACGCCAATCAAAGTCGCGGTGAAATAGTCCTTCTTCTGGCACCCAGCAAAGACGAGCGGGGTGCTCAATTGGACCCCGCCTTGGGCGAGTTGCTGTTAGGGATCGCCGAGCATATGCCGGCGCGTAAAGCCGCGAAGCTGGTTGCGGGCTACTCGGGTCTGCCCACCCGACAGCTTTACGACTTTCTATTGCAGCATCGCGCAGGCTGACCCCGAGCGCTTTTTGAGGATTGTGGCGCTTGCGCCTCTGCCGCCGTGTCGATACCCTGCGCGCGGAGTTGGCCAGGCGATCGCGGTATGTCGTGTCTTTGATACGAGGTACGGAGGAAAGTCCGGGCTCCATAGGGCAGGGTGCCAGGTAACGCCTGGGGGGTGTGAGCCCACGGAAAGTGCAACAGAAAGGATACCGCCGGGCCTTAGGGTTCGGTAAGGGTGAAAAGGTGCGGTAAGAGCGCACCGCGCGGCTGGTAACAGGCGTGGCGATGGTAAACCCCACCTGGAGCAAGACCAAATAGGAATCCGTTTGCTGCGGCCCGCAGTGGATTCGGGTAGGTCGCTAGAGGCGAGCGGTGACGCTGGTCCCAGATGAATGATCGTTCTCGACAGAACCCGGCTTATCGGCCAACTCCTCTAATTTCCCGTACGTCACGAGAGTGCTGCAGCCCTGCGGTAGTGCTCTTGTGGCGACATTCTCCTTGTTCAGGTGAAACGTTTAGACGGAATTCGCCTAAAACCGCTCTGCAAAATAATCAAACGAGCTTTAACTTAAAGTAAAAGCTTAGGTTAGTGCCTTAGAGCGCTGTTTTTGTGATTTTTTACCGCGGCGCAGCGAGCGGAAAAACGCCTCGAAACCCCCACCGATTAACGCCCAAACCCCTGAAATAACAGGCTTTTTTGCGAATTCTGGCTTGACTTCAGCTTTCCCGCGCACCTATAGTGTCGGGAAGTGGAGAGAAGTGGGTAATTCTGGTGATTTGTGGAATTCGCCAGAATAAAGGGGTTAGTAACTAGTGTTCCGTGGTGTTCAGCACATCAATATGGATGCAAAGGGTCGCCTGGCGATACCTTCGCGCCAGCGTGAGCCGCTGCTGAGTCAGTGTGCTGGCGAAATTGTTGTGACTATTGATACCCAGACCTCCTGTTTGTGTATTTATCCTCTCCCGGCGTGGGAGCGTATCGAGCAAGACCTACAGAAACTACCCTCTCTTAACCCCGCCGTAAAACGATTCCAGCGATTGATGCTGGGGTATGCAACCGACATTCAGCTCGATAGCAATGGAAGAATGCTGTTACCGCCGTCGCTTCGGGAATATGCACAGCTCGAGAAGAAGCTTGTGTTGGTTGGTCAGGGCAACAAGATGGAACTCTGGAGTGAGGAACTCTGGATCGTTGAGCGTGACAAGGCGCTAGAAGATGTCGGGGTGGATGAGCCATGGCCCGACGAGCTGATGAATCTGCCCCTCTAGATGGCAGCCCCCCATGAAACTGTATTGTTGCACGAAGCGGTGGACGCGCTGGTAAGCAGCCCCGCCGGCCTTTATGTCGACGGCACCTTCGGTCGTGGCGGACACAGTCGAGAAATTCTTAGCCGGCTTGACGAGAAAGGTCATCTGTTTGCCTGCGACAAAGATGAAGAGGCGGAGCGCGAAGCGCTCAAGCTTGCAGCGCATGACAAACGTTTTACCTTTGCGCGAGACTCCTTTGCTGCATTGCCCGAGCTCCTAAAGGCGCGAGGCCTTGGCGAGGTAGATGGAATTCTTTTGGATCTCGGCGTGTCTAGTCCGCAATTAGATCAGGCGGAGCGGGGCTTTAGCTTCCAGCAAGATGGGCCTCTGGATATGCGTATGGACCGCAGTCGCGGCGAGTCCGCTGCCGATTGGATCGCATCAGCGTCAGAGCAGGAAATAGTCGATGTGCTTCGTGACTACGGTGAAGAGCGATATGCCAAGCGTATCGCTGGAGCCATTGTAAAAGCGCGGGAGGAGTCTCCGCTTACCCGAACTGCGCAGTTAGCGGCGATTGTTCGCGACGCGCACCCCCGCTGGGAAAAGCATAAGCATCCTGCGACTAGAGCTTTTCAGGCGATCCGTATTCGCGTGAACCGTGAGCTTGATGATCTCGCCGATTTGTTATCGCTGGCGCTGTCAGTGCTGAGTGTCGGTGGCCGCTTGGTGGTGATTAGTTTTCACTCTCTCGAGGATCGTCTCGTTAAACGCCACTTTCGAGATATGAGTCGTGGCCCTCAGCTGCCTCGAAACCTGCCTGTCAGAGACGCGGAGTCTGGTGCTCAAATGCGCCTCATTGGCAAGGCCATGCGAGCCAGCGATAGCGAAGTTTCAGATAACCCAAGATCTCGTAGTGCCATTATGCGATGCGCGGAGAAGCTTGCATGAACGCCGCTCTGGTGAAGCCCTTATGGGCTGCTATAGCCCTGGCGCTTGTGCTGATAAGTGCTTTTTCGATTATCGGAAGTACGCATAGCAGTCGCAGCTTCTATGCGCAGCTTCAAGACCTGGAAGCACAGCGCTGGTATCTGGAGGAGGAGTACAGTCGTCTCCTCCTCGAGCAAAGCACCTTAGCCTCACACTACCGAATTGAAAGTGAGGCAGGTGAGGCGCTGGGTCTTGTTGCTCCCGGTCACGATCAAACGCGTTTGGTGGCGCAATGAGTAAGGCTGCCAAAGTAAGCGTGCAGAGCTGGCGAGCCTATGTCGTCATTGCCATGCTGGTAATGATGTTTCTTGCGCTGGTTGGTCGAGTTTTGTCTCTCCAGGTCTTGGATTCGGGCCGCGGCGTTGAGTTTCTTAAGCGTCAGGGCGATATGCGTATGTTGCGCACCGCTGAGCTTCCCGCCTATCGCGGTCTGATTACGGATCGTCGAGGTGAGCCGCTGGCTGTGAGTACGCCGGTTATCTCTCTGTGGGCAAATCCCAAAGTGCTGAAGGGCAGTGATCGGTTGCCTGAGCTTGCTGCTGCGCTGGATCTTGGTCCAGGTGAGCTAGAGGATCGTCTCTCACGGTATTCCGGTCGTCAGTTTATGTATTTGCGTCGGCACTTGATCCCGGATCAGGCGAGAGATGTGCTTGCGTTGAACATTCCTGGGGTTCGTGCGGAGCGAGAGTATCGTCGCTTTTACCCAGCGGGCGAAGTTGCAGCGCAGCTGGTGGGAATGACGAATGTAGATGGTGAGGGTGTCGCGGGTCTCGAGCTTGCCTATGACGAATGGCTTCGTGGGCATGCAGGGAAAAAACGTTACATCAAGGACCTCCATGGAGATGCCGTGCGCGATATTGGTGTTGTGGAGCCTGTGCGTCCCGGGCGGAATCTGCAGCTATCCATTGACCTGCGTTTGCAGTACTTGCTCCATCGTGAACTAAATCGTGCAGTAAAAGTCACGGGAGCCGAGGCAGGGGTGATCGTCACCATCGATAGTCAAACGGGAGAGGTCCTCGCGAGTGCCAGTTATCCTGACTTCAATCCCAATAATCGCAGCACGGTGACGATGAGTCAGACGCGTAATCGTGCGTTGACTGACGTATTTGAGCCCGGCTCTACAATGAAGCCTTTGACGCTTGTGGCGGCCTTGGAGTCCGGCCGTTACGACACCACCACTCTTATTGATACAAGTCCCGGTCGTATTCGCGTAGGCCGGAAGGTTCTGCCGGACCCCCGCAACTATGGAGAAATTACGCTATCGCGCGTGGTGGAAAAGTCGAGTCAGGTGGGTATCACCAAAATCGCACTGGATATTGGTCATGAGCCAGTTTGGGATGTCTTTAACCGCTTTGGTTTAGGGCAGGCGACAGCAACAGGCTTTCCTGGGGAGAGTTCAGGCCTGCTTCCCCAGCGTCCAAAGTGGCGTCCCATCGAGCAGGTCACTCTGGCTTTCGGCTATGGCCTGACGGCTACGCCCTTGCAGATTGCCCGGGCCTACGCAGTTTTTGCGAATGGTGGTTTATTGCCAGAGCTCTCGTTGCTACAGAGAGAGGCGGTGGATGTTCGCAGTGAGCGTGTTGTTGATGCTCAGATAGCCGCGAAGGTACGTAATGTTCTGCACGAGGTTACCGGCTCTCAGGGCACCGCTCGTAAAGCACGGGTCCCCGGCTACGAGGTGGGCGGAAAGACGGGCACGGTTCACAAGGTCGGTGCAGGCGGCTATCTCGATGATCAGTACGTCGCGCTGTTTGTCGGCATGGCGCCCATTGAGGATCCGCGGTTTGTCTCCGTCGTGGTCCTCGATCGACCGAAGGGCGACAACTATGGCGGAGGTTCGGCGGCGGCGCCGGTGTTTGCGCGAGTAGCGGCAGAGACGCTTCGCCTCTTGGGTGTAGCACCCAGTCTGGAAGCTCCCGAAGAAATGCTCGCTGTTGCAGCAGGAGGGGGAGCATGACGCCCGTCATTGCTGATACCTGTCGTGCACTGCCTCTATTGCTTAATGGCATGGCGAGCGATGTTCCGCAGCTTGATATTGCCGGTATAAGTTTGGATAGCCGCACAGTCAGAGCGGGTGATTTGTTTGTCGCTCTGCGCGGTGCCTCGCATGATGGCCGCAAGTATTTAAAGCAAGCTGCGGATCTGGGTGCCGCCGCGGCGGTAGTAGAAGATGCGCTTCCTGGGGAGGGGGCGCCGCTACCATCAGTGGTTGTTCCAGACTTGCGCCACAAGCTTTGCGAGATTGCCGGACGCTACTACCGCGATCCGAGTCGGCAGATGCACGTGGCGGCGGTGACTGGAACAAACGGCAAAACCACAGTGAGCCAGTTGTTCGCGCAGCTTGTTCGCCGCGCGGGTTATGACTGTGGAGTAATAGGCACTCTCGGCTCGTCCCTAACCGGAGACGTGCAAGACAGTATCCACACCACGCCAGACTCGATCGCTCTGCAAGAGATTCTGGCGGGCTGGGCGGGGCAGGCTGTGCCTTTCGTCAGCATGGAAGTGTCGTCCCACGCGCTAGATCAAGGTCGCCTAAATGGCCTCGATGTTGATTCAGGGATCTTTACCAATCTGACCCGCGATCATCTCGACTATCACGGTGACATGCAGTCCTACGGCGAAGCTAAAGCAAAGCTGTTTGCCTTTGAGTCACTACGCACGGCTATTCTCAATGCCGATGATCCTTTTAGTGAGGACCTCGCGCAGAAGATTTCGGCTGATGTGGCGGTTCTTCGTTTCGGCGTTCACGCGCAGTGTGCCGATGTGCGACTGAGTAACTTGCAGCTGAGCAGTGCCGGGCTTCAGCTGAAGTTTGAAAGTCCTTGGGGCAATGCATCGCTCAAATGTCCTTTGTTGGGTAAGTTCAATGCTACGAATTTGCTTGCGGCGCTGACCGCAGCGTTGCAAGCGGGTCTGCCATTCGATTCCGTAATGACAGCCGTTGAAAGCCTGCAGTCAGTGCCAGGTCGCATGCAGCCCCTTCACGGAGCGGGAGGCCCCTTGGTGGTTGTGGACTACGCGCATACGCCTGATGCCTTGCGACAGGTGCTGTTGGCGCTACGGGAGCAGTGTGCCGGTTCTCTCATCGCAGTCTTTGGTTGTGGTGGAGATCGCGATAAAGGTAAACGCGCGTTGATGGCCGAGGTGGTTTCGGCTAACGCTGACAGCGCGGTCATCACCAGTGATAACCCGCGTAGTGAAGACCCTATGGCGATCATTGCCGACGTGGAGGCAGCAATGCACGGTAAATACACCGTCTGCGCTGATCGAGCGGACGCCATTCGATTGGCGATAGAGTCCGCAGGGTCGGATGACTGTGTTCTCATTGCCGGCAAGGGTCACGAGGACTATCAGATTGTTGGTGATCAGCGACTCTCATTCAGTGATGCGGCAGTTGCGCAGCAAATATTGGCGAGGTGCGCGGCATGATGTCCGCAATGACACTGCCTGTTATTGCCGAACGTTTAGGCGCCGTCTACACAGGGGCTGCCTTAGCAGTGTCTGGCGTCGCAATCGATTCGCGTGCCATAGGCCCCGGCGATTTGTTTGTTGCTTTGCCTGGAGAGCGCGTCGATGGCCATGATTACATTGATGCAGCGGTTGCCAATGGCGCTGTTGCTGCGTTGGTGCAGCGACCAGTGGACGCGAGCATTCCTTGTCTTCTTGTCTCGAGCTGTCTAGCGGCACTGTCTGAGCTTGGGCGAGCCAGTCGAGACCTGTCGCAAAGCATCGTTGTCGCCATCACGGGAAGCTGTGGAAAGACCACAGTGAAAAACCTGTGTCGCAGTATATTTAGCCAGGCGGGAGCGACCTTAGCGACCTCGGGTAACTACAACAACGAGATCGGTGTACCTCTCACCCTTTCTCGAATCGAGGATCAGACCCGCTACGCAATCGTCGAAATGGGGGCTACTCGTCGCGGCGATATTGCTCACCTTTGTGCGCTGGCTCGGCCCTCAATCACCACTGTTTTGAATGCTATGGAGGCTCACCTCGAGGGCTTCGGTAGCGTCGCAGACGTGGCGGACATTAAAGCGGAGATCTATGACGGTCTGAGCGGCGATGGTTTCGCGGTTTTGAATCTTGATCAGCCTTGGGTGGATCTTTGGCGGGAGCGTATCGCGAAGGCCGGCGCTGCCAGTGTGACGTACTCCCTTGTCGATGGCGGCGATATTTCTGTTTCTGATCTGACCGACCGCGGCCTCCAAGGCAGCGACTTCATACTGCACATGGGCGATGAAAGTCGCGGTGTGAGTTTCCCCCTACCGGGTCGTCACAACGTATCCAACGCATTGGCTGCGGCAGCACTCGCAAAAGCCGCAGGACTAAGTCTTGGGCAGATTGTTGCGGGACTGGAAATGGCAGAGAGCGAGCCGGGTCGCTTGCAGACCGAGCGATTGAGCGGCGGTAAAGTTCTCATCGATGATAGCTATAACGCCAACCCGGGTTCTGTGCGAGCTGCTATTGATCTACTGGCAGGCACTCGAGGTAGGAGTTTGCTTGTTCTGGGGGAAATGCTGGAGCTGGGTGAAGAGAGTCCACAGCGTCATGCAGAGATGGGCTCGCTCGCCAGAGAGCTGGGTATCTCGCAGTTTGTGGGAATTGGCGATGCGCTTAAGCCGGCGGTCGAGGCCTTTGGCGACACCGCACACTGGTACCCCTCGCGGGAAGCCGTGACGCCGGATCTGCCGGCCCTGCTTGAGCGTAGCGACACCGTTCTGGTGAAAGGTTCTAGAGGTGCTGCTATGGAGTCAGTGCTCGCAGAACTTCGCGGCATCGCTTCGGAGGACCGTTCATGCTGATGATCCTCGCAGATTATCTGGCGCAGTTTGAGTCTGCCTTTCGCGTGTTTCAGTACCTGACGCTTCGAGGAATTCTTGCCGCAGGCACCGCACTGCTTATTTCGTTGCTTGTGGGTCCGGTGATGATTCGTCGCCTGAGCTATCACCAGGTGGGGCAGGCAGTACGTAGCGATGGTCCTCAGTCCCATCTTGAAAAATCCGGAACGCCCACGATGGGCGGCGCATTGATACTCGTCGCTATTGCGATCAGCACGCTGCTCTGGGCTGATCTATCTAACGCCTATGTCTGGGTTGCCCTCTTGGTGACAGCCGCCTTCGGTGCGGTGGGATGGGTGGATGACTACCGGAAAGTCGTCGAGCGAAACCCCAGGGGCTTGCCTGCGCGCTGGAAATATCTCTGGCAGTCTGTCGCAGGTCTATCTGCGGCTGTCTTTCTGTACATGAACTCTGACAGTCCGGTAACGACGCAGCTTTACATTCCCTTCTTTAAAGACATCGCGATTTCTATGGGTGTGCTGTTCGTCGTGTTGGCGTACTTTGTGATAGTGGGCGCAAGCAACGCCGTGAATCTGACCGATGGTCTTGATGGTCTAGCTATCTTGCCCACCGTGTTGGTCGGTACAGCGCTAGGCCTCATTGCGTACCTGACGGGTAACGTCAATTTTGCGGATTACCTGCAAATTCCCTATGTGGCGGGCAGTGGAGAGCTTTCCGTGTTCTGCGGGAGTATTGCCGGCGCAGGTCTGGGTTTCCTTTGGTTCAACACTTATCCCGCACAAGTGTTCATGGGGGATGTTGGCGCGCTGGCTCTCGGAGCTGCACTGGGTACCGTTGCAGTCATCACGCGCCACGAGATCGTGTTCTTCATCATGGGGGGCATTTTTGTACTCGAGACAGTGTCCGTCATTCTTCAGGTGGCCTCGTTCAAGCTAACGGGTCGTCGGCTTTTCCGAATGGCCCCCATTCATCACCACTATGAATTGAAAGGTTGGCCCGAGCCGCGAGTGATCGTCCGCTTCTGGATTATCACGGTCATGCTGGTGCTTTTCGGCCTAGCCACGTTGAAGTTGCGGTGATGGGGGTGGTGGCTAAAGACATGTCGTCTCTCATCAGCAGTACACGCCGCAAAGTCGTAGTCGGTCTCGGCGTGACAGGTTTGTCCGTGGCTAGATACTTAGCGCGCCAAGGTGAGGAATTCTCGGTGGTGGATACCCGGGAAGAGCCGCCCGGGCTCGAACAGTTGCGTGATGAATTACCGCACGTGCCGGTAATGCTTGGTAACAACGTTCAGGATGTATTGGATACGGCAGCCGAGCTTATCGTTAATCCCGGGATTTCCATCGATGAGCCGTGGTTAAAGCAGGCGGTGGATGCGGGAGCCAAGCTTTGTGGCGATATAGATCTCTTTGTCGCAGCCGCGAAAGCGCCGGTCATTGGTATCACGGGTTCCAATGCCAAATCCACAGTGACAGAAATGCTGGGCGCTATGATTAAAGGCGCGGGTTATCGTGTGGGAGTGGGGGGGAATCTTGGTGTTCCTGCGCTGGACCTACTTTCCGATGACAACGAATTCTATGTGTTGGAGCTATCGAGCTTTCAGTTAGAGCGCGCCAGTGCTTTAAATCTGGAGGTTGCTACCGTTCTGAACGTGACTCCCGATCATCTGGATCGTCACGGCAGTATGCCGCGCTACCACCAAGCCAAGCACAGAATCTTCAACGGTTCCCGTCAGGTGGTTTTCAATCTCGATGACCCTCTGACTATTCCTCCGCTGGCAGCGGATCGCTCCCAGGTGAGCTGGCGTCTGGGAGAACCGGATCTTCATGGTTTTGGACTTAGAGACATCGATGGCGAAGCGACTCTCGTGAAGGGGTTCGAGCCACTGATCAAGGCTGCGGATCTGGCTTTACCCGGACAGCACAATATCGCAAACGCACTGGCTGCCCTGGCTTTGGGGTCAACTATCGATTTGCCTGTGAAGGGCATGGTGGAGGTGCTTCGCAGTTTTCCCGGTTTAGAGCATCGCTGTGAGTTGGTGTTGGATCATGATGGCGTGCGCTGGATTAACGATTCCAAAGCGACGAATGTTGGCGCAGCGCTCGCGGCTATAGAAGGTTTAGGTACGTCCCACCGTCTTATCTTGATTGCGGGCGGGCGGGATAAAGATGCGGATTTTCGGGCGCTAAAGCCAGCTGTTGCAAAGCACTGCGACCGCGTACTACTGATCGGTGAGGCATCCGATGCCATGGCGATTGCTCTGGACGATACGAGCGAGCTTGTTTGTGCCGGTACTCTTGAAAACGCGGTCGGGCTTGCCCGCGACTCAGCTAAGCCGGGAAACATAGTGCTGCTCTCGCCCGCATGCGCCAGCTTCGATCAGTTTGATAGCTATGTCGCTCGCGGGGAGTGTTACAAGCGCTTGGTCCTGGGGGCGTTTGACTCATGAATACCGCGCGTACAGCAGCTGTCGCCGATGTGGGTCGACTCCCGGATCTGGTGCTGCTCTCTATAGCGGTGGCGTTGTTGCTCATAGGTTTGATTGCTATCACCTCTGCATCAGTAGGTTATGCCGAGGCTACCTACGGGAACATGTGGCATCACAGCTATCGCCATTTGGTGTATCTCGGCCTGGCGCTGATGAGCGGTTTTATCTGCTATCAAGTGCCGATAGAGCTCTGGTATCGCAGCGGCTGGCTTCTTCTGTTGCTCTCTAGCCTGTTGCTGATTCTCGTACTCATCCCCGGGGTAGGTCGTAACGTTAATGGTAGCCAGCGATGGCTGGCGCTGGGATCTATGACTCTTCAGCCTTCAGAGTTAGCCAAGGCCGCAATGATCGTATATCTGTCCGGCTACTTGGTCCGCCAGGGTAAAGCGCTGCAAGAGAGCTGGCAGGGTGTGCTGAGACCCCTAATGATTTTGGGTCTGGTCGCAGTTCTGCTTTTAGCTGAGCCGGATTTCGGTGCTGTAGTGATCATGTTTGCCACCGCTTTTGGAATGTTGTTTTTGGCGGGCATGCGACTCATGCATCTGGGCCTGATTATCGCGGCTACCGGTGTTCTTGGGGCATTGCTGATTCAAGCGGCACCTTATCGTCTTCAGCGCCTCATAGCCTACACAGATCCCTGGGCAGACCCCTTTGGCTCAGGTTTTCAGTTGATTCAATCGCTCATCGCCTTTGGGCGTGGTGAGTGGTTCGGAGTGGGGCTGGGTAACAGCGTGCAGAAGCTCTTTTATCTCCCGGAGGCTCACACCGATTTTGTGTTTTCCATATGGGCGGAAGAAACGGGGTTTGCGGGTGCATTTGTGCTTATCGCTTTGTTTCTCGCGCTCGTGCTCCGGATTTTCCATCTGGGTCGGGAGGCGCAGAAAGAGGGCCAGTTGTTCTCTGCCTATCTATGTTTCGGCGTGTCACTCATGTTCTCGGGGCAGGCTTTTGTAAACATGGGCGTGAGCGCCGGTCTACTACCTACGAAAGGGCTGACGTTGCCCCTTATCAGTTACGGCGGTACCAGTCTTATTACAGCCTGCGTGCTCTTAAGTATGGTGCTTCGGGTTGCTCACGAGCGGCAGCAGCCCGCGCGAGGACGTAAGCGATGACTGCGCCTCTCGCCATGATGTTGGCCGGTGGAACCGGTGGTCACGTTTATCCCGCTCTGGCGGTGGCGCTTGATCTACGTGAGCGCGGTTTTCAGCTCGCCTGGATTGGCACTCGTCGCGGGCTTGAAGCTCGAGTGGTGCCCGAGGCTGACATATCGTTCTTCCCTCTACCTATGCGAGGACTGCGGGGAAAGGGCTTTCTTCAGCAGATTTTCGCGATCTTACTGTTAGGTTTTTCGTTACTACAGTCGCTGTGGTTGATGTTGCGAATGCGTCCTGCACTAGTTGTAGGCATGGGAGGCTATGCGTCGTTTCCCGCGGCTTTGGCGGCCTGGCTGACGCGTCGCCCACTGTTGCTTCAAGAGCAGAACGCGGTGCCCGGCAGCGCGAACAAAGCGCTGGCGCGCTTTGCATCAGTTATTGCCACAGGTTTTCCAAAGGTGCTTACGCAGTATGCAAAGACGCAATATCTCGGGAATCCTGTTCGCAAGGATTTGCTCGCGGTGGCTAACCTATCGCCCTGGACTACGAGAAATGATGCTCCCCTGCGGGTGTTGGTTCTCGGGGGCAGCCTGGGTGCCCGGCCATTGAATGAAGCTGTTCCTGCTTTAGCAGCCTTGCTGGGCCCGAATTGTGAGTGGCGCCACCAGTGCGGGCCTGAGCATGCCGACAGCACGCGCTCCAGTTACGCCGCGGTGACCGATGCAAAATGGCAAGTCGAGCCCTACCTCGAGGATATGCCTGAAGCCTATGCTTGGGCGCAGCTCGTCATTTGCCGCGCAGGTGCCTTGACTGTTGCTGAGCTTGCGGTGACCGCAAGGCCTTCGATACTTATTCCACTGCCTTACGCCATCGATGATCACCAAACTGCAAACGCGCGATTTCTGGTTGATGCCGGCGCGGCGATCTTGCTGACCCAGGAGCGTATCGAGCAAGAATTGGAAGGGTCATTGCGTAAGTTGCTTGCCGATGACAGCGCGCTTGCGGCCATGTCTGTTGCTGCGGCCAAGTGTGCCCGACCTGATGCGACCAAGGCCATTGCGGATCGTGCGGAGGCTTTGACCCTATGACCGTGTCAGCAATGCCAGGAGCTTCCGAGATGCGTCGGGTGCGTCGGATCCACATGGTGGGTGTTGGCGGCAGTGGCATGAGCGGTATTGCTGAGGTACTCGTAAACCTGGGGTTCTCTGTCAGCGGTTCTGACCTTATGGATGGGGCGGTGACTCGCCATCTCGCAGAAATGGGCGTTGCGGTGACCATTGGACATCAGGCAGAAGCAGTCAACGATGCGGACGTCGTTGTCATCTCCAGCGCTGTGCATGGAGATAACGACGAGTTGGTCGCAGCTAAGGAGCGAAGAATTCCTGTGGTTCGTCGCGCGGAGATGCTGGCGGAGCTTATGCGGCATCGTTACGGCATTGCGGTGGCGGGCACTCACGGGAAGACCACGACCACGAGTCTTATCGCCGCTATTTTTGCCGCGGCCGATCTTGATCCAACCTTTGTGATTGGTGGGCGGGTTAATAGCACCGGTACACACGCGCAATTAGGTGCGGGCCGGTTTCTTATTGCCGAGGCCGATGAAAGCGACGCGTCGTTTCTGCACTTGCAGCCCATGGTGACCGTGGTGACGAACATTGAGGCTGATCACATGGAGACCTACGGAGGGGACTTCGCGCAGCTTCGTAAAACCTTCGTCGAGTTCTTGCACAATCTTCCCTTCTACGGTCTCGCTGTTCTCTGTGTCGATGACGCGGTGCTCGCGGAGCTGGATGCAGATCTTGGTCGCCCAATTCTAGGCTATGGATTTAGCGAGATCGCCGACTATCGCATTACGGGTCTTGAGCCCGACGGGCTGACGACACGATTCACTGTTGAGCGACCGGAAGGTCATCCAGCGCTTGCCATCTCTCTCAATATGCCCGGGGCACATAATGTCCTGAATGCCACTGCGGCTGTTGCGGTCGCGACAGATCAAGGTATCGATGATCAGGTGATTCAGGACACGCTCGCGAATTTCGGCGGGGTAGGTCGCCGATTTAGCGTGTATGAAGAAGTGAAGCTTGGTAATCATCTTGTGACTCTGGTGGATGATTATGGGCATCACCCAACGGAGGTGGCTGCCACTTTGGCCTCAGCACGACAGGCCTGGCCCGAGCGCCGTGTTGTGATGGTGTATCAGCCACACCGCTTTACGCGTACGCGGGATCTTTACGACGACTTTGTAAGTGTCTTGTCCGACGCCGATTTCCTGGTGCTTTTGGAGGTGTATCCCGCTGGTGAAGAGACGATCACTGGCGCCGATAGTCGCTCCTTAGCTCGCTCCATACGACAGCGCGGGCAGCTCGATCCGCTATACGCAGCGACGGCTTCAGAGGTGCCTGCGTTGCTCATGGATGTGCTTGAGCCGGGTGATGTATTAGTGACTCAGGGTGCTGGTGACATCGCCCGTTTGGCTGTGCAGCTTCGCGAGCCGGAGGTTCAGTTATGAGTGAAGTCAGCGCCTTGCGCGATCTCAACATAGCGGTGCTTTTCGGCGGAACTTCCGGTGAGCGAGAGGTCTCTCTTGCGAGCGCAGAGACTGTGCTTGGCGCTCTGCGAGAAGGGGGCTACAAGCCTCTCGCACTAGATACCGGAGAGCCAAGGTGGTGGGGACGTCTCGGCAATACGGATATTGCCTTCAATATTCAGCACGGGGTTGGTGGTGAGGATGGCAGTACTCAAGGCTTACTTCAGTGTCTTGGCATTGCGGGGACTGGAAGCAATGTTTTGGGCTCAGCGCTGGCTATGGATAAGCTCCGTAGCAAGCAGTTGTGGCGCAGTTTGGGGCTCCCGACCGCGGACTTTGCGTTGGTAAAAGCTGATACCGACGTTGACGCTCTGTTGTCTGAGTGGGGGGCGGCATTCGTCAAACCCGTCGCCGAAGGTTCCAGCTTGGGTATGACGCGAGTCAACAGCGCTGCGGCTTTTGAAGCGGCTTGTGAGTCAGCTGCAGTTTACGGAGAGAAAATTCTTGCCGAGCAATTCATAGACGGTCCTGAGTACACGGTTGCGATTCTAGGTGACCGTGCGTTACCACCGATTCGTATCGAAGCGACGCGCGAGTTTTATGACTACGAGGCGAAGTACAAGGGCAGCAGCACGAGCTATCACGTTCCCTGTGGCTTGAGTGTGCAGGACGAGGAGCAGCTCTGCGAACTGGCCTTAAAGGCTTTTCATGCGCTGGATTGCTCCGTTTGGGGTCGTGTAGATCTCATGCGCGATGGTAGCGGCAACTTCCAGCTTCTGGAGGTAAACACGATCCCGGGTATGACGGACCATAGTCTGGTGCCTATGGCGGCCACGGCCGGAGGCTTATCACTTCTGGAGCTCCTCGAACAAATACTGTTGCTGTCCTGGGAAACGTTCAGCAAATTGGATGGAGGAGCAGGTTGATGGCTGCATCGCGAAGAAACTCACGCCGACGTCCGAAGCAAACTGCGAGTTCACGAGCTAAGGCGATTCTGGGAAGGCTTCAGAGTGGGGTCAGCGTTTTAGTTTCGGTCACAGCCTTATGTGTACTGGGCACCGTGATGTATTTGGGGGCTGAGGGCCTGCGCAGCCTGCCTGTTGAGCGCATCGTGGTCACCGGCAAGCTCGAGAATCTACGTCAGGAGGCACTCCGCGAGTCACTGTCTGACGAATTGGAAGATGGTTTGTTGTTCCTCGATCTGAGTGATTTGCAGAGCACTCTCGAAGATCTGCCTTGGGTGTATACCGCACAGCTTCGTCGTCGCTTTCCCGATACCTTGGAAGTGAGTGTCGTAGAGCAGCTGCCCATTGCACGCTGGGGCAATGAGGCTTTTCTGAATCATGAAGCTCGAATCATTGAAGTCAAGGATGGGGAGCGCTGGCAGGACCTTCCGGAAATCCGTGGTCCCATCGGCAGTGAAGCGCGGCTGATGAATCACTATCAGCGCTTACTTGAGCGTTTGCGGCCGCTGTCACTTACGCCCGTTGCGCTGAGTGAAGACGACTACGGACAGCTCCATGCGAGTTTGGATAACGGGCTTGAGTTGCAGCTTGGCGATCATGACTTTTCTCTTCGACTGCAGCGTTTTTTGAAGCTGTGGAGAAGTGATCTCCAGGATTCTGACCGAATCGTGCGGCGTGTAGATATGCGTTATGACGGCGGCGCAGCCGTGGCATTTGACCAGACTCCGCAGTTGGCGGGTCTGACTGAAAACACCCAGGGTAGGTAGACAGCGAATGGCAGCGGCGAAAGACAGAAGAATGATTGTCGGACTGGATATCGGAACCTCCAAGGTGGTTGCGATCGTTGGTGAAGTGACCGCCGATGGCAGTATCGAAGTTATCGGTATTGGCTCTCATCCGTCCAAAGGCATGAAGAAAGGCGTCGTGGTCAATATTGAGTCCACGGTGCAGTCGATCCAGCGAGCTGTTGACGAAGCGGAGCTCATGGCGGGCTGCCAGATCCACTCTGTCTATGTCGGCATTGCGGGTTCGCATATTCGCAGCTTGAACTCCCACGGCATTGTGGCGATCAAGGAGCAAGAGGTTGTTGGCCAGGATTTAGAACGCGTTATTGATGCGGCCCGCGCGGTTGCAATTCCTGCGGACCAGAAAGTTCTGCATGTGCTCCCGCAGGAGTACGTGATTGATAACCAGGAAGGCATTAAGGAGCCCCAGGGGATGTCCGGTGTACGCCTTGAAGCGAAGGTTCACCTCGTTACCTGTGCGGTAAATGCCGCTCAAAATATTGAAAAGTGTATTCGAAAATGCGGCCTTGAAGTGGAGGACATTATTCTCGAGCAGCTGGCGTCTTCCTACTCGGTGCTCACCGACGATGAGCGAGAGCTTGGTGTATGTCTGGTAGACATTGGCGGTGGTACCACGGATATCGCGATTTTTACCGAAGGCTCTATTCGTCACACCGGAGTTATACCAATTGCTGGCGACCAGGTGACCAATGACATCGCTATGGCACTGCGTACACCGTCCCAGTATGCCGAAGAGATAAAGATTCGCTATGCCTGTGCTTTGACGCAGCTGGCCGGTGCTGATCAAACCATCAAGGTTCCCAGTGTGGGAGACCGGCCACCCAGAGACCTGTCGCGACAATCTCTGGCGGAGGTGGTTGAGCCCCGCTACGACGAACTTTTCACCTTGATTCAGGCGGAGCTTCGTCGCTCTGGTTTCGAGGACTTAATTCCGTCAGGAATCGTGCTCACTGGAGGTACCTCCAAGATGGAGGGCGCTTCTGAGCTGGCGGAGGAGATTTTTCACATGCCCGTACGTGTGGGTTACCCGGCAAGCATTGAAGGCCTGGCGGACATCGTTCGAAACCCTATTTATTCAACGGCTGTTGGCTTGCTGCTCTATGGCAGTAGTCATGCCGGTGAGGTGCATACAGGCCGCCCTCGGACGTCGGGAGATGCCTGGTGGACCCGTGTTACGCAATGGTTTCGAGACAGTTTTTAGAACAGATTTTTTGGGGAAGGAAGGTCGCCGTCAGGTGACGTAAATAAAGGGGAAGGAAGCTATGTTTGAACTCGTAGACAACGTACCGCAGAGCGCTGTCATCAAAGTGATTGGTGTAGGTGGCGGTGGTGGCAATGCCGTTAAGCACATGATCAGCAACAACGTAGAAGGCGTGGATTTTATCTGTGCCAATACAGATGCGCAGGCTCTATCAGATGTCGAATCGCCGACGGTGCTTCAGCTCGGTGGCGAAATCACCAAGGGCTTGGGTGCTGGCGCAAATCCTGAGATCGGTCGAGCCGCTGCCATGGAAGACAGAGAGCGTATCGCCGAGTCTCTGAGGGGCGCCGATATGGTGTTTATCACCGCTGGTATGGGTGGTGGCACAGGTACTGGAGGCGCACCGGTGGTCGCCGAAATTGCCCGGGAGATGGGTATTCTCACCGTTGCAGTGGTCACCAGACCTTTCACTTTCGAGGGTCGTAAGCGACTTTCTTTAGCGGAAGCCGGTCTTGGGGAACTTCAGCAGCATGTTGACTCTCTAATCACCATTCCGAACGAGAAACTGCTGGAGGTTTTGGGAAAAAATACCAGTCTCTTGGATGCCTTCAAAGAGGCCAATGATGTATTGTTGGGCGCGGTTCAGGGTATTGCTGACCTGATCATTCGCCCAGGCATGATTAATGTCGATTTTGCGGATGTTCGGACAGTGATGTCCGAAATGGGTATGGCCATGATGGGCACAGGAAGCTCTCGCGGCGAGAACCGGGCGCGTGAGGCAGCCGAACGCGCTATCAATAGCCCGCTGCTGGACGACATAGATCTGGAAGGTGCACGCGGGATTCTGGTCAATATTACTGCCGGGCTTGATTTGTCGCTCGGTGAGTTCTCCGAAGTGGGCGATACCATTGAGGAGTTCGCCTCGGAAGAGGCCACCGTTGTAGTCGGGACAGTGATTGATCCCGAGCTAAACGACGAATTGAGGGTTACGGTAGTCGCTACGGGACTTGGCAACACAGCGTCCCGAGCAACGTTGCAGGTAGTGGAAACACCACGAGCCGCGCGAGCTGAAGAGCCGCAAAGCGAGGTTGATCCTCTATCCGCGCCCGACTACCGGGATTACGAAAAGCCGCCGGCCAGACGCGCAGCAGCGCGAGGAGGCTCGGCAGCCGCAGCGACCGCGGAAAAACTGGGAGATGACTATTTCGACATCCCGGCATTTCTGCGGCGACAGGCCGACTGATCGAAACGACTGTCATCCTGTCTACGGCGTGACAGGCGCTCAGGCGCCTGGCGGCACCCCTGAGTAAAAGGGGCACTGACAAGGAGGTTGTATGATTCGACAGCGGACGTTGCGCAACGCCATCAAGGCGACAGGCGTTGGTTTGCATACGGGAGAGAAGGTGTACCTGACTCTGGCGCCCGCGCCTGTGGACAGTGGCATCATCTTTCGTCGTGTCGATCTCGACCCGATTGTCGAGATTCACGCTAAGGCATCAAATGTGGGTGACACCACGTTGTCGACGACCTTAGTCCATGACGGGCACCGAGTGTCCACTGTGGAGCATTTGTTGTCGGCTATGGCCGGTCTCGGTATTGATAACGCCTATGTCGATGTCAGTGCCAGTGAAGTGCCGATCATGGATGGTAGCGCTGGACCGTTTGTTTTTCTGATCCAATCTGCGGGGATCGAAGAGCAGCCAGCGGCCAAGAAATTCATCCGTATTAAGCGTCCGGTAACGGTAGAGGACGGAGACAAGGTAGCCAGCTTTCTTCCCTTTGATGGCTTCAAGGTCTCCTTCACTATCGATTTTGATCATCCGGTGTTTAGAGATCGCAAGGCACATGCCGAGATCGACTTCTCCTCTACATCCTTCGTGCGTGAGATCAGTCGCGCACGAACATTCGGGTTTATGCATGAGATTGAGTATCTCCGCTCGAAAGGTCTTGCTCGGGGTGGCAGCGTTGACAACGCGATTGTTGTTGATGAGTACCGAATCCTCAACCAGGATGGCCTCCGGTACGAGGATGAATTCGTAAAGCACAAGGTTCTCGATGCCATTGGCGACGTCTATTTGCTGGGTTACAGCTTGATTGGGGAGTTTCGCGCGCACAAGTCAGGGCACGCGTTAAACAACGCCTCTCTTCGCGCTTTAATGGAGCAAAAAGACGCGTGGGAGATGGTCACTTTTGACGATCCCGAGACGGCTCCAATCTCTTACCTCACCGCGCCCTCAGCCCCCGCTGCTGTCTAGACTGTCCAGTGGCCTACCGATGGAATAATCGGTGTGTCTGTGGGACAATTTCGCGCCGGTTTTTTTGCTTCATTAGCGCTCGGTAAGGCTTGATTTGTGGGCGATTGGCCCCATGAATAGCCGACATACTTTTTATTTTCCCGGATGCATCACGAAGCACGGCTTTGTGCAGCACCAGGGCATTTTCGGACTCAGGCACCAGCCGTTCCGAACGACTTGCCGGGAGCCACACACTGATGGACTGCACAGACCTATGGTCGGCAGCGGCGCAACGATTTAATGATTAACTCTGCTCTTAAAAAAGTTTTTGGTACACGCAACGATCGCGAGCTTAAGCGCATGCGCAAGGTGGTCCGCCAGATCAATGCGATGGAAGAAGGCATGCAAGCGTTGGATGACGAGGCTCTTGCGGCTAAAACCGGAGAGTTTCGTGAGCGTCTGAGCTCGGGAGAGACCCTCGACAAAATTCTTCCCGAGGCCTTCGCCGTAGCGCGGGAGGCGGGTAAACGGGTTATGGGTATGCGCCATTTTGACGTGCAGCTCGTCGGTGGTATGACTCTTCACGAAGGGCGCATCGCAGAGCAGCGCACCGGTGAGGGAAAGACGCTGGTAGCGACCTTGGCGGCCTATCTGAATGCACTGAGCGGCAGCGCGGTACATCTCATTACTGTGAATGATTACCTCGCTGGTCGAGACGCCCAATGGATGTCGCCGCTGTACAACTTCCTGGGACTTAGCGTTGGCGTGGTTCGCTCTGGACAGACCCCCGAAGAAAAGCGCAACGCGTATCAATCCGATGTGATTTACGGCACTAACAATGAGTTTGGCTTTGATTATCTTCGCGACAACATGGCGTTCTCTCTTGAGGACAAAATGCAAGGGGACCTCAGTTTTGCCATCGTCGACGAAGTGGATTCCATCCTCATTGACGAAGCGCGGACTCCGCTCATTATCTCTGGTGCAGCCCAGGATAGCTCAGAGCTTTACAAGCGCATCAACAAGCTCGTGCCTTCATTGCAGCGCGAAGACGAGGGGCAGGACGGGCACTATACGGTCGACGAAAAGCTACGTCAGGTAGAGCTGACGGAATCCGGGCATGAATTTGTAGAGGAAATGCTGGTACGCGAGGGTATGCTCGAAGAGGGAGATAGCCTTTACGCATCGACCAACCTGTCTCTTCTTCATCATGTGCACACAGGCTTGCGAGCCCATGTGATGTTTAGTCGCGATGTGGAGTACATCGTACAAGGCGGGCAGGTGGTGCTCATCGACGAGCACACAGGGCGGACTATGCCGGGTCGTCGTCTTTCCGAAGGTCTCCACCAGGCTATTGAAGCTAAAGAAGCTGTGGAAATTCAAAGCGAGAGTCAAACCCTCGCATCGACAACATTCCAGAATTACTTCCGGCTCTACGACAAACTTTCAGGCATGACGGGCACAGCGGACACCGAAGCTTTTGAGTTTCGGCAGATTTACGGCCTTGAGGTGGTCGTGATACCGACAAACAAGGATATGGTTCGCAAGGACATGAACGACCTTGTGTACTTGACCAGCGAGGAGAAGCTGGACGCCATCGTTGAGGATGTTAAGCACTGCATGGAGATTGGTGCGCCCGCACTGGTCGGAACCGCTTCAGTGGAAACCTCCGAGGAGCTGTCTGCTCGCTTTAAGAAGTCGGGAGTAGCTCATAAAGTATTGAATGCGAAGTATCACGAGCAGGAAGCGGAAATTATTGCTCAGGCGGGGCGTCCTGGCGTCGTGACCATCGCAACCAACATGGCCGGCCGAGGCACAGATATTGTTCTGGGCGGAAACCTCGAAGCCGAGCTGCGTCAAGCCGGGGACATCAGCGACGAACAACGCGAAGCGATGCAGGCGGATTGGGAAGAGCGGCACGCCAAGGTTCTCGAGGCGGGCGGCTTGCATATTCTTGGTACCGAGCGCCACGAGTCTCGCCGCATCGATAATCAGTTGAGGGGGCGTGCGGGACGTCAGGGTGATCCTGGAGTGTCACGCTTTTATCTCTCCCTTGAAGATAACCTCATGCGCATCTTTGCTTCTGATCGCGTTAAGAACTTCATGCAGGCTTTGGGCATGGAAAAAGGTGAGGCTATTGAGCATCGCATGGTTACCAATGCGATCGAGAAGGCCCAGCGCAAGGTCGAGGGACGCAACTTTGATATCCGCAAGCAGTTGCTAGAGTACGATGACGTTGCGAACGATCAGCGTCAGATCATCTACCAGCAACGCAACGACCTACTGACGGAGGCTGAGATCTCCGACACGATCACGGCTATTCGTCACGATGTTGTGAATCAGGCTATCGACAGTTTCATCCCTCCTATGAGCGTCGAAGAGCAGTGGGACGTGCCAGGGCTCGAACGCCAGCTTGAGGCAGAGTTCGCCATAACATTGCCGATTCAGCAGTGGTTGGAAGAAGATGACAAGCTCCACGAAGACGCCATTCGCGAGCGTGTTCTGGCGGAGATACAGCAGGCCTATGACCTTAAGGGCGAGAACGTTGGCCCCGACATGCTGCGTATTGAAAAGCAGATAATGCTGCAGGTTTTGGACACGCTCTGGAAAGAACACCTCGCAACCATGGATCATCTGCGGCAAGGTATTCATCTTCGTGCCTACGCTCAAAAGAATCCTAAACAGGAGTACAAGCGAGAGTCATTTGAGCTGTTTCAGGAACTGCTCTCCAGTCTTAAGTACGAGGTCGTGAAGTTTCTCAGTCACGTGCAAATTCAGAAGAAGAATGAGGCTGAACTGATCGAGCAGCAACGTCGCCACGAAGCAGAGCAGGCTAAGTTGGCGTTTCAACATGCGCAGGCATCCGGTATGGCACCGGCGCAACCTGCTGACGCCCCTAATTCGGAACAGGCTGAGGCTCCTCCTGCGCAGCCGATCACCCGTAGCGAGCCTAAAGTGGGTCGTAACGATCCTTGCCCCTGCGGTAGCGGCAAAAAGTACAAGCAATGTCACGGTGCGCTCTAAGCGCCTCTCCCACGGGTAATGACCTCTACGGACTCTGAAGGCTTCGAGAGTGTCTCCAGGCTGCTTCCGGTCCCTGGAGTCACAGTTGCAGCTGTCGAGGCGGGGATCCGTTACCCGGATCGCCGCGACCTTGTAGCGCTGAGCTTTATTGAAGGTACCACTGCCGCTGCGGTCTTTACCCGAAACGCCTTTTGCGCAGCACCGGTCATCGTCGCGCGGGAGCATCTTCTTCAATCCCAATTCAAACCACGCTTGCTGCTCATTAATACCGGCAATGCCAATGCCGGGACCGGTGAGCCAGGAATGGAAGTGGCACGCCGCACCTGTGATGACGCTGCAGCACTCCTTGGATTAAATCCGAATGAAGTGTTGCCCTTTTCTACAGGCGTCATCGGCGAAGATCTGCCTGTGGAAAGATTAACTGCGGCGCTACCTGAGTTGTTTGTGCAGCGCTCTCCCAGGCACTGGGATGCAGCCGCTATCGGTATTATGACCACCGATACGCGTCCAAAAGCGGGTTCCCGAGAGTTCTCTGCAAACGGTAAGAGCTATGTACTCACCGGCATAGCGAAGGGTGCCGGGATGCTTCGTCCGCATCTGGCGACAATGCTGTCCTTTTTGGCTACCGATGCCCCTATTGCCGACCGGGTGTTGGATATCTTGCTTCGTCGTGCTGTGGAGGGTTCCTTTCATAGGATCACCGTGGATGGGGATACGTCCACTAACGACGCTGTCGTTCTTGCTGCGACCGGTGCCAGCGGCGACTCGCTGTGTGACGATCCTAATTCCGAGTTGGCTTTGGCGCTTGCGATGGCGCTGGAATCTCTGTGTATTGAGCTCGCCCAAGGTTTGGTGAGGGACGGAGAGGGCGCGAGCAAGTTCGTTGAGATTGATGTGAGCGGCGGAGCGGATGAACAGGAGTGTTTGGATGTGGCCTTTACTATTGCTCACTCGCCTTTGGTAAAAACTGCGCTGTTTGCCGGGGACCCAAATTGGGGGCGGGTACTTGCGGCGATCGGTAGGTCGGGCCTGTCGAAACTCGACGTTACCGGGGTGCGTGTTTTTATCAACGATTTGATCATTGCCGAAAAGGGCGCGCGTTCAAAGGACTACGTCGAATCCGATGTTGCACGGCTGATGGCTGGTGCAGAATTAAAACTGGGAATAGAGCTTGGGCGCGGTTCAGCTCGTACTTCTGTCTGGACATCAGATTTTTCCTATGACTACGTACGTATCAACGCCGAGTATCGGAGTTAGAAGGGCGTGTCTGATAACTCTAGAATGGGCGCCGACGATGTATCGGCTTTGGTGCATGTTGCGGTCGCCGTTATTCTTGGGGATGACGAGCAGGTTTTGCTCACCCAACGACATGCTGATAGCCATCAAGGGGGGCTCTGGGAGTTTCCCGGGGGTAAGCTTGAGTCAGGAGAAAGCCTCTCCGGCGCCTTGCTGCGGGAGCTTCGTGAAGAGTTGGGTATTGAGGTATCTGCGCACCACGCTCTTCTGAGGATTGAGCATGACTACGGCGATAAGCGGGTTTTGCTTGATGTTCATTGCGTGACTGAGTTCGAGGGCGAGCCCTCGCCCTGTGAGGGGCAACCCATGCGCTGGGTCGGTGTTTCAGAACTCGGTGATTATGCCTTTCCCGAAGCCAATGGAGCTATTGTGCGCGCCCTTGTAAGCGGAGCGCGTTAAGCCTCAGCACTGCTGCTGGTCGCGAGAGCTAAAAGTCTTTCGTGCAGGTCCATTACCTGAGCGTCAAGGTTCTCTAGGCTTCCGTTGTTGTCTATCACGCTGTCTGCCTTTGCTAAGCGATTCTCACGAGACATCTGTGCAGCCATTATGGAGCGCACAAGTTCCTCGCTGTTGCTGTCGCGTGTAATCGTTCGTGCGACTTGAGTCGATTCGGGAACATCGACGACCACTACGTGCTCTACGAATTCACTTTGCGAACCCTCCAGCAATAAAGGGGAGCTTAGTACCGCGTAGGGTGATGTGGCTTCGGCGAGCTGTTGGGCGATGCTCTGTCCTATCAGCGGGTGAGTAAGCGCCTCCAGCCACTGCCGCTCCTTTGGATCGGAGAACACAATGCGCCTCAATGCCGCACGATCCAGAGTCCCATCGTCCAGAAGGATCTCTTCTCCGAAGCGACGAGCGATCGCCCTGAGTGCGGGGCTGCCCGCTTCTACTACCTCCCTAGCGACAATGTCTGCATCCACAATATGCACACCAAGAGGGAGTAGTCGGTCGGTAACAGCACTTTTGCCACTACCGATACCACCGGTTATACCGACGCGAAGGGGATTGGTCATGGGCTGCCAAGGAGTATTGCTGAGAGTGCGCCGCCCCAGAGCAGACTTATCCATCCCGCCGCAGCTAGATAGGGACCAAACGGTAGGGGGCTAGAGCGATCTTTCCCTTGCACAGCAATGATGAGAATTCCCAGGACAGCGCCTACTGCAGATGAAAGCAGAATGATGATCGGCAGGCTTTGCCATCCAAGCCATGCGCCGAGAGCGGCCAGCAGTTTAAAGTCACCGTAACCCATGCCCTCCTTACCAGTGGCGAGTTTGAAGGCCCAATAAATAGTCCACAGTAAAAGATAGCCCGCGGCGGCGCCTATGATGGCGTCAACCGGCAATACGGGCCCCCAAAACACGTTGAACAAAAGTCCGGCCCATAACAGCGGTAGCGTCACATCGTCGGGCAATAGTTGCGTATCAATATCAATGACGGCCAGCGCTATAAGCGTCCAGGTAAACAGCAGGTAGGCGAGCAGTGCGGGTTCTACACCGATGTGAAACGCAACGACCAGCGAGGCGACCGCGCTGGTTAGCTCTACTAGCGGGTATCGCCAGCCGATACTTGTCCCGCAGCTCGAGCATCTGCCACGGAGTGCTATAAAACTGATAACGGGGATGTTCTCCCAGGGTTTGATCGCGTGCTGGCAGTGAGGACAATGGGAGCCCGGGAAGGCCAGCGAGAACCTTTCTTCAGTCGCCTCTTGGCCGTCATCAATCTCAAGCAGAGCGCGACAATCTCTTCGCCACTCCCTTTGCATCATTTCTGGTAGTCGAAGAATGACTACGTTCAGAAAGCTGCCAACCAAAAGACCAAGCGACCCGACCAACAAGTAAAAATACGCGGGGTACTCGATCAAAAACTCACTGAGCATGGGAGATTGGCTCATTGTCTGTCGTCGAAGGGCAGCTGCTGGCCGCGGAGAATTTTGCTTACGCGCGCTTAGATTACGGATCCCAACATGAAGATTGGCAGGTACATAGCGATCATGAGGCCGCCGACCAACACTCCCAGAATCGACATGATCATTGGCTCCATCAGGGAGCTGAGGCTATCTACGGCATTGTCCACGGCTTCTTCATAGTGAGTAGCCACTTTATCCAGCATTTCGTCGAGCTGACCGGATTCCTCACCGATGGAGATCATCTGCAGCAGCATGTTGGGGAACAACCCCGTGCTCTTTACAGAGTTGTAGAGTGTGGAGCCGGTAGTAACGTCGTCACGAATTTGCAGAATAGCCTCGCTGTACACCGCGTTGCCTGCAGCGCCCGCTGTGGATTCCAGAGCGTCTACGAGAGGAACACCCGCGTTAAACGTAGTTGCCAGCGTCCTGGAAAAACGCGCGACCACAGAATCATGAACGATTCCCCCAAAAATAGGGAGCTTTAACATTAGGCGATCGATGGAGTCGCTGAAACTCTTCGAGCGGATTCGCGCCTCTTTAAATGCGTAAACTGTGGCTACGATGCCGATGACAATAATAAACCACCACGCTTGCATGAAATCTGACAGGCCCAGAACCATCAGGGTGAACGCAGGCAAGTCTGCCCCAAAGCTGGAAAATGTCTCCGCAAACTGCGGCACAACCTTGACCAGCAGGATGCCCGAAACGACCAATGCGACGACGATGACCGCGGTTGGGTAGGTTAGAGCCTTTTTGATTTTTGCCTTTAACTGCTCGGTTTTCTCTTTATAAGTGGCCACACGGTCGAGCATGGTTTCAAGTGTACCGGCGGACTCTCCCGCACCTACCAGAGAGCAAAATAGCTCGTCAAAATGTCTCGGATGCTTCTCTAGGGAAAGGGCAAGGCCGCCACCCGCTGAAACGTCATTCTTGATGCCGCTAACGAGCTCTTTCATCGAGGGATTTTCCAGCCCGTCGCCCACGATATCAAAGCTCTGCACAAGCGGTACGCCCGCTTTCATCATGGTCGCCATCTGGCGAGTGAAGATGGCGATGTCTGCTGGCTTAATGGGTTTTTTCCTGGCGCTGAAGAGGGGTTTCGGCTTTCTACGCACCGAGCGTGGGTTGATGCCCTTTTGTCGCAGCTGAGCGCGCGCCATCGCTTGCGACGGCGCGTTAATCTCACCCTTGGTCTGGCGCCCGTTTTTATCGGTGCCGCTCCAAGTAAACAGTTCGCTGGTAGCCGTCGTCGCCATGGTGTTTGGCTTATCTCCTGTCGCTCTCGTAAAACCTGATAATGCCAGATTTTGTGTCAGTCAATCGTAACGCGGTTTACTTCCTCAAGACTAATGAGTCCTTCGGCACATTTCCGCAGTGCAGAAGTTCGAAGATCCGCGAACCCATGGGCGCGGGCTTGTCGTGAGATCTCCAAGGAGTTCCCGTCTTCCATGATGGTGTTGGCGATTTCGGGCGTGATTCGCACGACTTCGTAAATGCCCACGCGACCTTTGTAACCATCTTTACAGGCGTCGCAACCAACCGCTTTCATAATCGTCGCTGTCGCCAACATCTCGTCGGTGAATCCCTCGTCCATCAGCGTGTCATGAGGTATATCGGCGGGTGCTGCGCACTCCTTGCAAAGACGTCGTCCCAGTCGCTGAGCGATGATCAAGCTTACTGAGGTCGCGACGTTGAAAGCGGGGACTCCCATGTTGAGAAGGCGGCTTATGGTTTCTGCTGCGCTATTGGTGTGGAGTGTGGAAAGTACGAGGTGACCCGTCTGCGCCGCCTTAATAGCGATTTCTGCAGTTTCAAGGTCGCGAATCTCTCCCACCATGATGATGTCGGGATCTTGACGTAGGAATGAACGGAGCGCTTCAGCGAAGTTCAGCCCGACCTTGGCGTTTACATGCACCTGATTGATGCCGGAGAGGTTTATTTCTACAGGGTCCTCTGCCGTCGAAATGTTGCGCTCGGGCTCGTTGAGGATGTTGAGACCGGTGTAAAGTGAGACGGTCTTACCCGAGCCAGTAGGACCCGTCACAAGAATCATGCCCTGAGGCTGTTTCAGCGCCTTCATAAACATTTCTTTTTGGTCTGGATCGTAGCCCAAGGCGTCGATACCCATTTGTGCACTTGTAGGATCCAAGATCCGCAGCACGATTTTTTCGCCAAAAAGTGTTGGAAGGGTGTTGACGCGAAAATCGATTGATCGGTTTCGCGAAAGCTTCATCTGGATACGGCCGTCCTGCGGCATGCGACGCTCGGAGATATCCATCTGAGACATCACCTTCAAACGTGCGGAGAGGCGAGGTGCCAGGTTACGTGGCGGGCGAACCACTTCGCGCAGAACGCCGTCTGTACGAAAGCGGACTCGATAATCTTTTTCATAGGGCTCAAAGTGAATATCCGACGCACCCTGTTTAATAGCGTCTACAAGAACCTTGTTTACGAAACGAACGATGGGGGTCTCGTCAACGTTACTGCTATCGTCTCCCTCCTCAGCGCCCGGGTCGTCAACCGCCCCGATATCGATCTCGTCGAACTCATCGGACTCGAGATCGTCGAGCCCGCCGCCGATGTCGTCCTGAGCCTCGCTCCATTCCGCAATCGCTTTTTGTAGGCTCTTCTCGTCAACGAGAATAGCTTCGGTATTGAGACCGGTGTGGAACTTGATTTCGTCCAGGGCCGCAAGGTTTGTGGGGTCAGAAACCGCAATGAAGAGACGCTTGCCACGGCTGTAAAGAGGAAGAGCATGATGCTTGGTGACGAGCTCTGGCTCTACGACGCCTTGAGGGAGAAATTGAGAATCAAAAGCACTGATATCAAAGCGGGCGGCACCGAACTCTTGCGATGCCAGTTCGGCGAGCTTGTGGCTATCAATTTTAACTTCATCAACTAGGTAGCGAACGAAGGGTATTCGCTCGTTGGCTGCGGCGGCCTGCGCCTTTGATGCCTGGTCGGCATCCAGAAGCCCCTCGATTACTAGTCGACCTGCCAGGCCCGAGGGTTTACCGCTGACTCGTTCGTTCATGCGTAGCTGCCCTGTAAGAAGTTTCAGAGTATAGCGGGAGGTTTATCGCGGCTGAAGTGCTTCATAGTAATGAAAGTGGTGATTTGTCTAACTTAGGTGCAGGCAAGATGCTACTTTTTAGGCGCATTTACGCCTCGTAGTGGCTTTGCGGCTGACAAAAAATGTCAGTAAGTGGTTCATTTGGGGAGCTAGAGCCAGATGCCGTCAGCCTATCCTTACATTGAGCTTACTCTCGATATTTTTTAAATTATTGATTTAATTACTATTTTATAGAAATTTTCAAGGTTTGGCCCACAAAATGCTTTACCTACAGGGTGATGTGACCGCTTTTGTTTGCCCGTCTAAGGGCAGTTGATAATCTGGAGAGTGAAAATGAAGAAAGTAAACATGAATCGTCAGCAAGGCTTTACGCTCATCGAACTGATGATCGTTATTGCGATTGTAGGAATTTTGGCAGCGATCGCGCTGCCTGCATATCAGGACTACACAGTACGAGCGCGCATGTCTGAGCCTATGGCGAAGCTGGCTGAGGCAAAAACCTCCGTTGCTGAGTTTTATGCTGCCAACGGTAACCTGCCCGCAACATTGGCTGAGGCCGGTGTAGACGGAAGAACAGCAACGATTGCTACTCTGATCGTGGAGTCTATGACTTACTCTTTGACTGGTGGTGTACCTACTATCTCGGTGCTTGCACACGCGAGTGTCTTTCCCGGTGCAACCGCAGATGCAGGTTTTGAGCTTGTCGGCACCAGCAACCCCAATACTCGCACTTTGCAGTGGGAATGCCAGCCCGGTACCAATGGTGCAGAAGGACGGTTTTTGCCCGCGAACTGCCGTTAATAGCTTTTTGCACACATAGACACGATCGATGGATCGTGTCTGAATTCTGGGCCCGCTCTGCATGCAGAGCGGGCCTTCTTCGTTTATCAGCGGTGTTTGCCGCTCCTTTGTCGAAGCTTTAGGCCCGATGAACGCACGGCTGCTCCTCCTGCTCCCATTCCTTCTCGTTGTTCTGGCTTATTCGCCTGCTCTGACCGGACCGTGGCTGTTTGATGACATGAGCAACATAGTTGCTAACGAGGCATTGGACGGTAGCTTTAAGCAAAGTGAAACGTGGAGAGAATCGGGCCTTAGCATGCCTTCCGGACCGCTGGGGCGTAAGGCTTCAGCGATGAGCTTTGCACTCCAGTCCGCCATCCTTGGTATTACTCCCACGCTTAGTAAAGCAATCAATCTCCTGATTCATCTCGGCTGTGGTTTCCTTGTTTTTCTTCTGACGAAAACCTTGTTTCTCTCTCGGCCGAGCTATCAAAAATTCGCGCTGCCTGCAGCACTGTTGGCATCAACTATTTGGATGCTTTCACCATTACAGGTTTCTACCGTTATGTACGCCGTACAACGGATGGCGCAGCTTTCAACCTTGTTCTGCCTTCTTGGCATGTTGGTCTATGCGCACTACCGGAGGTCTTGGCTTACGGTCGCCCCCAGCGTGGATGCGATGCTCGCCTGTACGGTGTGGATGGGCGTGTTTACGATTGTGGGAGCCTACTCCAAAGAGAACGGCGCGCTTCTGCCATGGTTCGTTACACTGCTGGAAGTGACGTGGTTTGGCGGGATTGTGGCTGGAAAAAAGCATCGCGTTGTATTCGCGCTTGCGATGTTCGTATTCATTGGACCTGTGCTATTGGCTTTGGCCCTGCTTACGATTGACCCCGGCTGGATTCAAGCGGGTTACGAAGCCCGGGACTTCTCCATCACCGAAAGAATTTTCACTCAGCTACGTTTGTTGTGGCTGTATGTCTTTTGGTTTCTGGTGCCCATACCCGGACAGCTTGGCTTGTTTCATGACGATATCGTATGGTCCACAAGTGCTTTCCAGCCCGTGAGTTCGGCACTGGCCGGCGTTGCGTGGTTGCTAGCGATTCTTCTGGCTGTGAGGTATGCCAAGCGTCAACCCTTGCTAGCGCTCGCCGTTGGGTGGTGGTGCATTGGTCATGCTCTTGAGTCCACTGTTTTACCTTTGGAGATGGTGTTCGAACATCGCAACTACCTCCCGTCCATCGGTATTGCTATCGGTTTGAGCGCACTGCTGATCCAGATAAATGACCGCTACATCGCTGGGCATCAAAGACGCTTGCTATGGGTGGTGCCGGCGCTGCTTGCTTTACCCTTATTTCTTCGGGCGCTGGTCTGGAGTGATGAGTCTCATCTCGCTGATACCCTTTGCAAAAATCATCCCTTGTCGGTTCGGTCTTGTCACTTTTACGCACAGACCCAAGTAAAGAGTGCGTTTGTGTCAGGCGTGATTCCGAATTCTGACATCACCGCCGATGATCGCGCCTTGTTGGCACGGCACGCGCTCATCAAAATTCATGAGCGTCAGCCTGAAGAACTCGTTACCAGCGTAGCTCTTTTTCTTTTGGACTCGCACAGTGTGCCTGGGTCGTCACAAGTCTCTGCACTATGGATGCCAAGGATCATTAACGGGCTGAGCTCTAACGTTTTGGATGTAACCGAGGTGAAAGCGGTGGCTCAGACCTTACAGTGCGTTAGGGCAGAAGTGTGTGTCGCCTCTGCGGACCAACTATCCAATCTAGAAGATGCGCTCTTGGGACATTCGGCAAACTTTGATGCAGGAGTGACTGAACTGATCGCGCACTATCGCGATGAAGGCATGCCCCCTGGGGAGTTAGCAGAGCTCGTTCAGGAGTGGTCCAAGGCTTCGCCCACGAGTATGGGGCTCAGCGATTGGCGAGCCTTGCTGTATCTCGAAGATGAGAACTACCCTGCGTTCTTTGACGAGATGCTTGTCCTTGCCGCACTGGATAAAGATAGGCGCCGGTACCCGAAACTCTCCTTGGTGATTTCCCGGATTCTTTCTTTGTGATTACCAGCAGCAAATCTGAGCTCACTTCGACCATTGCGCTGCTTCTCCTTCTTGGGGTGTGCGTCTGGCTCTACTACCCGGGATTAAGCGGACCGGTTTTGCTCGACGATGCTTCGAACATTGAGCAGAGCTTTGGTGCTGAAGTAAGCGGTTTCGCCAACGAGGAGTCATACAGGCCTGGGTTTTGGGAGTACGTTTCTAACAACAATGCCGGGCCTCTTGGTCGACCAGTCTCTATGGCGACCTTTTACGCAGAATACTGGTTCTGTCCGCCCAGAAGCTTTGTCGGCAAAAGCATTAACCTCGCATTGCACTGTGTCGTAGGCCTGCTGCTGTATATGCTTGTAAGACGAACGCTTCGAATGGTCGGCTTGGATTCGAGTGCCGCAGCACTGTTTGCAACTGCCTTTTGGCTGCTTGCACCGCTGCACGTCAGTACTGTTTTGTATCACGTACAACGGATGGCAATCTTAGCAGCACTATTCTCCCTGCTTTTTATTCATGGATGGTTCAGTCTGCGCGGTGCCTATATAGATCGACGCAGCTTGCGATGGCCTGCCATAGGTACTCTACTCAGCGGGATATTGGCGATTGGAGCGAAGGAGAACGCTGTCGTTGTTTTGCCACTCGTACTGCTTTTTGATTGGTTTTTCTTGGGAGAGCGGGGGGAGCCAAACCTGAGGCAGGTGCGCTGGCGTAGAACCTCCAAGCTTGCTTTAGCAATACTAGCGCTGCTTGGCGTAGTCGCCTGTTTGCTCGCGTCAGAGTGGATTGTTAGAGGTTATGAAGTACGACAGTTCACGCTTGGACAACGCTTGCTTACAGAGTCCCGAATACTCTGGTCTTACGCCTATGAGTTTTTCCTGCCGAATATCCAGACGTTAGGGTTGTCTCATGATGACTACCCGCTTTCTCGCGGACTATTCGACCCGATAAGTACGTTGTGGGCAGTTACTGCGATGTCCCTTGGGGCTCTGACCTTGTTGGCATTTTGGTCACGCAAAGTCTTTCGCTACATCGCCTTCGGGGTTGTCTTCTTTTTTACGGCTCATGCGCTTGAATCCTCTCTTCTGGCACTCGAACTGTATTTTGAGCATCGAAACTACTTTCCTAGCGTAGGTTTCGCTGTTTCCTTAGGCATTATTGGCGCTTATCTAGGTTCAAAGTATCCCCAGACGAGTAGATCTCTGATGGTCGCGATCACCATCTGGCTGGTGGTGCTAGCTGCTGATCTTAGCTCCCAATCGGCTATCTGGGGCGATAGAACCGCTATAGTTTTAACCGAACGAGCGGGGCATCCAGAGTCGTCCAGAGCGAACATCGCTATGGCTGTGCTCACCGCTAGTGCGGGAGACACAGTGAGCGCTGAGCGATTTTCTAAACTTGCGGCTAAGTACTCTGACTCGGAAACAGATAGTGATCATATTGTTAGATTTATAGCTTTGAGCTGCCTCGCCAACAAACCTGTTCCTGCTGGGTGGTACCCTGCTCAGCTTACTCAGAAATTAGGGTCGAGTTCTGGGAGAACTTCGCTTGAAAAAATCGTAGTCGCTGCAGAAACTGACCGTTGTCCAGAGTTTGACTTTGAAGAGCTTGCCGACTTCTTTTCCAGAGCGTGGCGATCACCAGATTTTGAGAGCGGCTTTGACAGAAATGTGATGGTGGCCGCGCTGCGAATTGAGCGAGTGCTGGGACGGCAGGAGCCCGTTTCACGATATGAAGAAATTTTGCAGCAAGTCCTGCCGGACTAGTAGTCTGTGCAGACGTAAGACGCGCAGCGGCGCAATCCATAAGTAGCCAAAACTTGCCAGTGAGGATAACCGTGCTGAGTACTCGTTCCATTGTAATACCCGCAAAAAATGAGTCAGCAACGATTGCGGGTCTCGTGCATCGATTGCTGGCGCAGAACTCCTCGTGGGAAGTGATTGTTGTTGACGATGGTTCAACGGACGGTACGGGAGATCTCGCGGCTGAAGCCGGAGCGATGGTCGTCACTCAGCCCTACAGTAAGGGAAATGGGGCAGCGATCAAGCGTGGTGCTCGAGCCGCAAGCGGAGAGGTTCTGGTTTTTATGGACGCTGACGGACAGCATGACCCTGCAGATATTGATCGTTTACTCTACCGGTATGACGAGGGCTACGATCTTGTCGTGGGCGCCCGCTCGGGACTAGGGTCCCAAGCGAGTGTTGCACGTTGGGGGGCGAACGCTTTTTACGATAGCTTCGCGAGTTGGATGGTCGGTCAGCCCATTGACGATCTCACGTCAGGATTTAGGGCGGTGAACCGCAGAAAGTTTTTGAGTTTTCTGTATCTGCTACCTAACGGATTTAGTTATCCGACTACCTCAACCATGGCGTTTTATCGGGCGGGCTACTCCGTCGGGTTTTTGCCGATAACAGTCGCGAAGCGCCAAGGTCGCGGTCACATACGTTTGTTTCGCGATGGTTTACGTTTCTTGCTAATTATTTTCAAGGTTGGAACGCTGTATTCTCCGCTGAAAGTTTACTTTCCATTTTCGGTCTTTACCGCGGGTCTTGGAGTGTTTAACTACGTCGCTACGGCAATGATTACGGAATCCTGGCGCTTTACGAATATGACAGCTCTTCTGGTTTCTTCAGGAGTTATTATTTTTCTTTTGGGTCTTTTATCCGAGCAGCTCACAAACCTGCAATACAAAGACGTTGCGGTGGATGACGATTAAGACAGAGCTCTTTAGGGCAGACCTCTTTAGGGTGACTCGGAAGAGTCACCCTAAAGAGGTAGGGCGCGGCTGCTATTGCGAGAATAAGATACGCAGCAATTTCATAGTTTCTCGGAGTGACCTCATATGCTCATTGGCGTACCGAAAGAGATAAAGAATCACGAGTACCGTATTGGTCTGACGCCTGCCGGAGTGAGCGAGTTAGTGCATGCAGGGCATGAGGTGCTTATCGAGACTTGCGGCGGAGCATCCATTGGCTTTGACGACTCCCAATACAAGGCTGCCGGGGCGGCTATTGCGAATGACGCTGAGACAGTCTTCGCCACTGCAGAAATGGTTGTAAAGGTTAAGGAGCCCCAGCCGCAGGAATGCCAGATGCTTCGCCCCGGCCAGCTTTTGTTCACTTACCTACACCTTGCCCCAGACCCAGAGCAGACTCGTTTACTCGTTGAGTCTGGTGCGAGCGCAGTTGCCTACGAGACTGTTACCAGCGCGCAAGGAGGGCTACCTCTGCTAGCGCCCATGAGTGAGGTGGCCGGGCGCATGGCCATTCAGGCTGGCTGTCATAGCTTGGAAAAGGCCCAGGGCGGTAGCGGCACTTTGCTCGGTGGTGTTCCCGGTGTAGAGCCTGCCAGAGTGCTGGTCATCGGTGGTGGCGTGGTGGGAGTGAACGCCGCTCGCATGGCAATGGGCTTAGGCGCTGATGTCACGATTGTTGATCGCTCTATTAGCAGACTCAAGGAGCTAGATACGCTGTTTGAGGGCCGCATGAAGACGCTTTACTCCACTCGGGATGCTTTAGAGAGACATGCTCTGCAGGCAGATCTGGTGGTCGGTGCGGTGTTAATACCCGGAGCCGCTGCGCCGAAGCTGATTTCCGCTGAACTAGTCTCGCGGATGAAACCGGGAGCGGTCTTAGTGGACGTCGCCATTGATCAGGGCGGTTGTTTTGAAACGAGCCGTCCGACCACACACCAGAATCCCTGCTATATCGTAGACGACGTAGTGCACTACTGTGTCGCCAACATGCCTGGGGGGGTTGCGAGGACGTCCACGCTTGCACTGACCAACGCGACGCTTCCCTACGTGCTTGCTTTGGCAAGTAAAGGCCTAAAAAACGCGCTCGAAGATGATCGTTACTTGCGTGACGGTTTGAATGTGCACGCAGGAAAAATCACCTGCAAGGCTGTCGCTGAAGCCCTGAGTTACGAGTACTTACCGCCTATGCAAGCGCTTAGCTAGTCAGCGCGGGTTTCTACGATTGGCCGGCATTTCTGGCCGTTTAGATGGGTCTTATCAAAGCTTAAGACGTGGGTTTATGTACGATCAGTAGATCCTGGTGTGTTGGCCCTTCGTCTACTCTCCAAGTGCCGGGGTATATATCGGCAATGGGAATTAGGTCTACATCGGCAATGGTCTCTAAAATAAAATCTGGTCTGAATGCCATCGCAGCAAGCGGATTCTTGGGGGTGGCTGTGGCGCTGAAAGCGTCTATAGGGGTATCAAAACTCAGGTCTTGCCCCTGGTTTTCTGTGCCTTGAGCGTCTTCGAGTACATACCAGGTGAGCACAGCTGAAGCCCCTGGCTTCAAAACGCGACTCAGTTCGCGAAGGTATTGCTTTGCGTCTTCGGTGCTGAGGTGTGTGAAGACTGATGTGGCGACGGCAAAGTCGAAAGCGTTTTTCTCGTAGGGAAATTGAAAGTTTTCACCGCGCTCCTCGCCGTCGGGGTTGTAGTGTTCATTGTTTACCGAGGTTAGTCGAAAGTTGAAATTTCTATGCCGGCTTCCGATGGCGCGTTGGCACCAAGCTATAGCCTGTTTATCGACGTCGAAGCCTTCATAACGACTGTTGCTGTCCAAGAAATGAGTCAGTGGTGCGGCTAAGCGACCCACGCCGCAGCCGATGTCCAAAACCGAGCATCCGGGGGTGAGGCCGCCGTATTCGGTGCAAAGCTTCTTCAAGTGGAGACCAATCTCCTCGAAGTCGCTCTGGCTGTCGAAGCGCAGCCAACGGGGCGGCAGCGCTTGATCCCTCTTAGTCATCCGGTCCCAAAGATCCATGGGAAAATACCTGACTAGCTTCAGAGCTCTCTTCTGCTCATGAGGAAGTCTGCCTAGCAATGCGGCCAAACCCTTGGACATTTCTATACCTAAGCTTATGAGGCGAATTTTTCCTGATCTTGTGTCTTCCCACGGAGAGACGTCGTTAAGCCTTCAGTGCCTTCGCCTCCCGCCGCCGCGCATGCAGTACGGGTTCGGTGTAACCGCTAGGCTGCTCGGTGCCCAGGAACACCAGGTCGCAAGCGGCCTGAAACGCTACGCTGCCCTCGAAGTCTGTCGCCATGGGCTGATAGAGGGGGTCGTGTGCGTTTTGCTGGTCCACGACCGACGCCATTCGTTCTAAGGTTTCTCTAACCTGGGCCTCGCTACACACGCCATGGAGCAACCAGTTGGCGATATGCTGGGAGGAGATTCTCAGGGTTGCTCTATCCTCCATCAGGCCCACGTTGTTAATGTCCGGTACCTTGGAGCAGCCGACGCCCTGATCAACCCAGCGTACGACGTATCCCAAAATCCCTTGCGCATTGTTGTCCAGTTCCCGCTGGATATCATCGGCGCTCATATTCGCTGCACCACGAAGCGGAATCGCGAGGATGTCGTCGACGGAGGCGGGTTCTCGATCTTTCAAGCGCGCTTGCACATCGGCGACGTTAACGTCGTGATAATGCGTTACGTGCAGCGTGGCGGCGGTGGGGGAGGGGACCCAGGCAGTGCTTGCTCCAGCCTTCGGGTGACCAATTTTAGCTTCGAGCATGGCGGCCATGAGGTCGGGCATCGCCCACATGCCTTTCCCTATTTGCGCGCGACCTAATAAGCCACAGGAGAGTCCAGCATCGACGTTATGGTCTTCATAGGCGCCGATCCATGGCTCGGATTTCATGTCACCTTTCGGCGTCATTGCTGCGGCGGCCATACTGGTGTGGATTTCGTCGCCCGTACGATCGAGGAAGCCCGTGTTGATAAAGACGACGCGCTCTCTTGCCCGGTAGATACATTCCCGGAGGTTAATCGTTGTGCGTCGCTCTTCATCCATGATGCCTAGCTTCAGCGTATTTCTGGGTAACCCCAGGGCGTCTTCGACGCGCGAAAAAAGCTCTACGGTAAAGCTGACTTCCTCGGGTCCGTGCATTTTGGGCTTAACGATGTAGACGCTGCCGCAGCGTGAGTTCTTAAGTCCGCTATCCCCTTTAATATCGTGCATGGCGATGACCGCGGTGAACATCGCGTCCATGATGCCTTCGGGAATCTCATTACCCTTGCTGTCCAGAATCGCATCGTTGGTCATAAGATGACCGACATTGCGGACAAACATGAGGCTACGACCGGGTAAAACCAATTCGCTACCGTCAAGCGCTGTGTAGCTTCGATCCGGATTCAGTGTACGAGTTTGGCTCTGTCCGCCCTTGCTGAACTGCTCGTTTAGGTCGCCACGCATTAACCCGAGCCAGTTGCCGTAGACGACCGCTTTATCATCCGCATCTACCGCTGCCACCGAGTCTTCGCAGTCTTGAATGGTGCTGATCGCTGACTCTAGGAACAGGTCTTTGACGCCGGCTTTGTCCGCGGAGCCTATGGGGCTAGCGGCATCGATTTGAATCTCAACATGTAAGCCGTTGTGCTTGAGAAGAACCGCCGTTGGCTCTTCCTGCTCGCCGCGGTATCCCTTCAGCTGATCAGGGTTTGCAAGTACCGCAGTTTCATTCTTGTCGGCAAGCCTGACCGTCAAGGCGCCATCGCTAATGAGATACGCCGTCGCATCATGATGGCTGCCGTTCTCAAGAGCAAAATGCTTGTCGAGGAAGTTTCGCGCCCAGTCAATTACCCGCGCCCCGCGCACCGGGTTATAGCCGCCGGCGCGTTCAGCACCGTCGTCTTCGGAGATCACGTCTGTCCCATACAGTGCATCGTAGAGGCTGCCCCAGCGTGCATTTGCAGCGTTGAGGGCATAACGCGCATTCATGACGGGTACCACTAACTGCGGTCCAGCGATCGTAGCAACTTCGGGGTCCACATTTTCTGTACTGATGGAGAAGGGTGCTGGTTGGGGTAGCAGGTATCCAATGTCCATTAGAAACGTTTTGTAGGCGGCCCTATCGTAGTCGGCGCCCGGGTGCTGCCGATGCCAAGCATCTATCTGGTGTTGTAAATCTTCTCGAGTCGCGAGGAGTTCTTTGTTTAGGGGGCTCAGGTCTTCAAGAATGCTCGCCAGAGAGCTCCAGAAATTGGCGGCGTCGACGTCGATGCCCGGGCAGATCTGCTCTTCCAATAGCGATGCGATGACGGGTGAGACTTGTAAGCCTGCGCGAGAAACCCGGTTAGTCATGACTGAGACTCCTTCAATTGACGCAACGAACGTTGTAAACCGCGTATCTTAGTCCTTGGCGTATAATTCCCAAAGAATATAGAAATGATCGCCATCATTCTTTTCATGAATATTGGTCGTCTTCTACAATCTGGCGAGCAATGGTGACAATGAGTTTGCGAAGCCAGCGGTTCCCTGGGTTGTGCTGCAGAAGTGGGCTCCAGGCCATTTTGAGCTCCAACGGGGGTATCTCCATGGGAGGATCCCGTCGCACAAGACGCGGGTTATCCCGTTTCAGGAGTGCGGCCCGGGTTGGCAGTGTGACAATGAGGTCGTTGTGTTCAGCCAGCGTCATTGCGGCCTGATAGTGGCGCGTAAATACACGAATCTGGCGCTTCTTGCCCAGACGGTTCAGTGCTGCATCGACCCACCCCAGCCGCTGCACATCGTCGGGGTTCACACCGACCCCGACGCCCATACCTGTTTTACTTACCCAGACGTGGTCTGACTCAAGATACTTTTCGAGGGTAAAGTCATTCAGGATGGGATGGTTGGGACTGAGGAGACACGAGAAGCTGTCGTCCCAAAGAGGGATCTGATGGAATGACTGAGGCATGGAGTCGAAGCGGTTGATGACCATATCGATTTTGCCGCGCTCGACGTCAAGGAAGCTCACATCGGAGGGTGTCATGATGTCCAGCGTGATCCCCGGGGCCTGATTTCGCAGCTCACCAAGCACTTTGGGGAAGAGAGTGGACTCGGCGTAGTCGCTCGCCATGATGCGAAACACGCCCTGTGCCTCGGTGGGTAAAAACGCCGAGCGGGGTTGTACAGCCTGATCAATGCGCGATAGCGCATCCCTCACCAGCGGCTCAAGCTCCAGAGCGCGCTCTGTCGGCGTCATGCCCTCTGATGTCCGCACTAATAAAGGATCATCGAATAGCGTTCGCAGCCTCCGCAAACCGTTGCTCATGGCTGGTTGCGACAGATTTAAGGTCTGCGCCGCCTGCGTGACGTTTCTCTCACGTAAAAGGGCGTCGAGATAAACCAGAAGGTTGAGGTCGATGCGGTGTAGATTCATGAGGCCAACCGTTTGCTGTTTAAGCAGTACAGTATCGCGATGATGCCGCCATCCTGCCAAGCCTTTATACTTGCTCGCCGCGGATTATCGTCCGCGTTCTGGATTTTGACGAGTAAAGCTAAGGGTTTCCTACTATGTATCGTGCGCCGCTAGAAGATATGCGTTTTTTGATCGATGAAGTACTCCGCGTGGGCGATACCCTCGGCGGCTTGCCTCGCTTTGAGGAACTGGGTGTGGGGGAAGATCTGACCGCTGCTCTCCTTGATGAGGGAGCTAAGCTGGCGGGCGAAGTGATCGGGCCCTTACGTCGGGTTGGCGACCTTCATCCAGCGCGCTGTGAAGAGCAGAAGGTCATTATCTCGCCAGGCTATGGCGAAGCGATACAACAACTCGCTCAAGGAGGCTGGTTTGGCATCTCAGCGGACGCTGACTTTGGTGGTCAGGGCTTACCGGAGCTTTATGGCACGGCAGCGTCAGAGATGTGGAATGGCGCCGACATGGCCTTCGCGCTTGCGCCATTTTTAAGCAGCGGCGCGGCTCTGGCAATCTCCTCCCATGGGAATGATGCTCTCAAGACGACTTACCTGGAGAAACTGCACACCGGTGAATGGACGGGAACCATGAACCTTACTGAGTCCGGAGCTGGATCGGATCTTGGCGTCATGAAGACCCGAGCGGTACCTAAGGACGATCATTATTTGATTACCGGCCAGAAGATCTACATCACTTGGGGTGATCACGACGCCGTCGACAATATCGTTCACCTCGTCCTTGCCAAGCTACCTGACGCGCCGGAAGGTTCCAGCGGCATTTCGCTTTTTCTAGTGCCAAAGTTTCTTGTGAATGCGGACGGCAGTCTTGGTGAGCGCAATGACGTCTATCCGGTCTCGACGGAGCATAAGCTTGGCATTCACGGTAGCCCAACCTGTGTGATGGCGTTTGGTGATAGCGGGGGTGCCATTGGCTATCTTGTCGGTGAAGAAAATCGCGGCCTCACTTGCATGTTTACCATGATGAACGAGGCGCGCTTGAAAGTGGGACTTCAGGGTCTGGGCGCCTCTGAGGGCGCTTACCAGCAGGCGCTCGCCTACGCCAAAGAAAGAGTGCAGGGCGGTGTGCCCATTATTCAACACCCGGATGTGAAACGCATGCTGCTCACAATGAAGGCCTTGAACGAGGCAATGCGTGCCCTCGCATACAGCGAGGCCGTGACAATGGACCTAGCTCATTACGGTGCCGAGGCCCATCAAGCCGGGTCGCAGGCACGCATAGATCTGATGATTCCCGTGATTAAGGGTTGGATGACCGAGGTCGGCGTTGAGTTGACGTCGCTGGGAGTTCAGGTGCATGGCGGTATGGGCTATGTAGAAGAAACCGGCGCAGCCCAGTACCTTCGCGATGTGCGCATCACTCCAATCTATGAAGGCACTAACGGTATCCAGGCCGCA
Source organism: Congregibacter brevis (assembly GCF_045689245.1). Lineage (GTDB taxonomy): Bacteria > Pseudomonadota > Gammaproteobacteria > Pseudomonadales > Halieaceae > Congregibacter > Congregibacter brevis. Next base: position 1,704,661 of record NZ_CP136865.1, read on the forward strand.
GATCTCGTTGGTCGTAAGCTTGGCCGAGATGGTGGTTCAACTATGGGCGCTGTGTTGGATATGATTCGCAAAGATGCAAATGCCTATTTAGAAGCTGGTGGCGAGCTTGCGACCGTGGGCAGTGCGCTTAGAGATGCCGTAGCCTTGCAGGCAGTGTCGACGGAGACCGTGATCCAGATGCTCGCCAGTAATCCCGAGGCGTCTCGCGCTGCAGCGTTCGATTACATGATGCAAACCGGGTACTTGTTCGGAGCATGGCAACTGGCCCGAGGCGCGAACGTAGCGCGGCTTGCGATACAAGACGGAAGTGACAACGAGTTTTACGCCAAAAAGATCGCCACAGCAGCGTTTTATGCCCAAAGTATTCTGCCGCGATGCGAGGGTTACGCGGGCGCCGTGGCTAATGCTGCTGGGGCTCTGCAGGACTACCATGTAGGGTGGCTCTAGTGAGCGCCGTCTTCAGTACACCGGATCTTGCCGACGGCGCTCCCGAGGCTCGCGCCTTGCTTCACTCTTGGCAGGACTTCGGCGCGGTGCGTTGTTTTAGCGGTGTTGCTCTTACCGTGAAGTGTTTTGAAGACAACTCGCTTGTGAAAGAGCTCGTGCAGCAGCAGGGAGATGGCAGAATCCTCGTGGTAGATGGCGGCTGCTCTTTGCGGCGTGCACTACTGGGTGACCAATTGGCGGCAAAGGCCGTCGAGAATGGCTGGTCCGGCCTGGTGATTGCGGGAGCGGTACGGGACGTCGAAATCCTCGAGACCCTTGACCTTGGTGTCAAAGCGCTCGGCGCATGCCCGCAAAAAACCGATAAGCGAGGAGAGGGGCAGCGAGATATTCCTGTCGAAATCGGGGGTACTACGGTCAGGAGTGGTGACTACATCTATGCCGACCGTAACGGTGTACTTGTCAGCTCCGAGGCGCTGCAGCCTCTGTAGAGCGCTGCTGCCCGTAATCAGTGGCAAGACTTTCCTGTAAGCGTTGTTTGCAGACTCGGTGATCGCGTCTGTGAACACTCTAAGCTCATGCGAGGCGCATCGACAGATCTAGAGGGTCGCAAGCTTTGGTTAATGCCCCAATAGATATGAAATCGACCCCGGTCTGGGCAATAGCGGACAGTGTTTCCAAGGTCACGTTTCCCGATGCCTCTAGCTCTGCTCGGCCATCATTGAGTTTTACAGCCTCGCGCATGGCATCGAGATCAAAGTTATCGAGCATTACGCGCTCGCACTCTGCCTCTATTGCCTGCGCTAACTCGTCCATGCTTTCCACCTCAACCTCCACCGGCTTCCCTGGCGCACTCTCTCTTGCTCGCAATACGGCGGCGGGTATTCCACCGCAGGCGAGGATATGGTTTTCCTTAATTAAGAACGCGTCATAGAGCCCGATGCGGTGGTTGTAGCATCCGCCGCAACGCACTGCGTATTTTTGGGCGGCTCGCAGTCCTGGCAAGGTTTTGCGCGTATCCAGTAGTCGAACGCCCGTGCCCTCAACCTTGTCCGCGTATTCACGACAGCGCGTTGCTGTGCCTGATAGCGTCTGTAGAAAATTCAGGGCAGTGCGTTCTGCTGTTAGCAGTCCGCGGGCGGGACCTTCAAGCGTCAGGAGTATTTGACCTGTTGTTAAAGCGTCGCCATCAGCCACAGACCAGTGGACGTTGATGCGTTCGTCAACACGTTTGAAGACTCTGGATACCCACTGCTGGCCACATAGAATGCCTGCGTCACGGGTAATGATGGTCGCTTCGGCCAAACTATCGGCCGGCAACAAGTTGGCGGTGATGTCTCCAGTGCCAATATCTTCTGCAAGGGCGCTTTCTACATTGCTGTCGACTAGCTTGTCCGGGACTCGACTGAGGTTGAGTGGCATACAAATTTCCGGCTTGGGTTCTGGGAGTGTTTGTCGGGCGCATAGTAGCAGCGCCTGTTCCCGACCAAAACCATCGGCAAGCTTGCCGTTAAGCCGCTTGATGCACACAATGGCGTCATGTCCTCACAAAATGCATGGGACGGCTGGCTGAAAAGAGCTCGTCTTTGTCCCTCCCCTAACTTTAACTCCAGGCCAGATCCCAGCGCTCTGGATATGCTGGTGGTGCATAATATTTCGCTGCCACCGGGTTGCTTCGGTACAGGCGATATAGAGTCTTTGTTTTGCAACACCCTTGATTGCTCTCGGGATTCATCCCTTGAAGAGCTCGAGGGGCTTGAGGTTTCGTCACACTTTCTGATCGACCGAGATGGTGTGTTAACGCAGTTTGTATCCTGCCTTGATCGCGCTTGGCATGCAGGAGTCTCCTCGTGGGGAAGCAGGACAAACTGCAATGACTTTAGTATTGGTATTGAGCTCGAGGGCACGGATAGTCGTGCCTACGAGCCGGCGCAATATGAGGCGCTGGCGCAACTGATTTTTGAGCTGCGCGAGTACCTACCGTCCTTGGCGCGCGGACCAATAGTCGGACATAGCGATATTGCCAGCGGCAGGAAAACCGATCCGGGTGAGGCTTTTGACTGGGCGCGGTTGAGAAATTCGCTGGCGCATGCGGCGGGCTCCGACACTCACAAACAGAGGGAAATTTAGGGCGATGACGTTTCTAGCAATGATCATTGCATTGTCTTTGCATCAGGTTATTCAGCCGGGAAGTTTTTTGCAGCGTGATGCCTGGCTTTTTCAATGGGATAAGGCTGTTGCTGCGCGAATCTCTAACGAGACAGCCCGTACCTTGATCACTCTTGGTGTCGTGGTTTTGGTGGTCATCTGGGTTTTATCTGTAATTGATGATTGGCTGTTCGGGCTCGCAGAATTACTGGCCACGGCAGGACTGTTTGTGTGGAGTTTGGGTCGAGATGACTTCCATACGGCCCTCGAGCGGTACGAGGCCCGTGTTGCGGTCGACTCGGAAGGAGCCTGTGAGATTCTGGACAATATCTGGGCTCCCCTTTCTCCTGAGTCGGACAGCGAAGCGCAAACTGTCGCATTGCAGCGTTTGATCTACAGTGGTTATGCACGCTGGTTTGCGCCACTCTTTTACTTCGTCGTTGGGGGGGCACCTTTAGCCGTTTTGTATCGGGTTTTGTCGTTGCTGTGTGCCAGTGAGGGATCACCCCTGTATTTAAGGGTGCTACGTTGGGCTGATTGGATGCCAGCGCGAATCCTTGGTTTAACTTTTGCATTGAGCGGTGATTTCTTGGCCGTGAGTAAGCGAGCCCCCTTAGCGCACCTTACTGACACGACTAGGGCTCCACAGCTCCTTCTCGAGCTGGCAGGAGTTGCCTGTAACAATGTCGGAGGAGCTCGCGTCCTCGGCGATATTCTCTATCGCAGTGCGGGCCTTTGGTTGTTGGTACTGTCCGCTGTTCTTATCCTCGGATGATTTTCTCTCCTTGGCTGTCGCGGCCCAACTGCTATGCTCATATGGATGAAAAAAATAACGACTACTCAGGAAGGCTAAGCTAGACGGATCCGGCCTCCAGGAGGATTCCATTGAATGACCCGAAAGATTTGGATACCACTCGAATTCTGAGTGTCAGTGATGACGCTCTCTGGGATTCTCCGGCAATCGATGCAGATAGTCAGGAGTTGTGCGTTGTTCTAGCCTTCCATCCGGATACCTCACGTATCGGAGAAGTGTGTTCCTTGGGGTACGCCGATGACCTCACGGTTTTTGGTCGCCATCGGCCCCAGTTTGCTCATCTCGATGGCTCCCCAGCTCGAGGCTGCGACGATGAATTTGTGAGTCGCGAGGCTTTTAGTCTCAGCTACCAAAGTTCGCTTTGGCAGTTAGTCCGTAGAGAAGGCAGTTCCCGTTTGCGTATTGATGGTCGCGAGCTTTTGGACGCTGCAGTTCTTTCCCCGGAGCAGCTTCAGAATGGAGTGGTTCTGACCGTTGCGGAGCGAATCGTCCTGCATCTTAGGCTACGAAGCTCCAGGGTTTCCGTCAGCACTTCCCCGGAGTTAGCTGTGTTGCGCGGCGTGAGTCCAGCGATGCAGCAACTGCGTGAGAGCACTGATGCTGCGGCCAAGAGTGGTGGTGATGTATTGCTCATTGGTCCTACGGGCACCGGCAAAGAACGCATAGCTGGCGCAATCCATGCGTTGAGTCGTCGATCAGGGGAGCCTTGGGTGGCTGTGAATATGGCGGCCATGCCCGTGGATTTGGCCAGCGCCAGTCTTTTTGGGGCAGCAAAGGGTGCATACACCGGGGCTGATGCAAACCGTAAAGGGTTCTTTCAGCAGGCCAACGGCGGCACGTTGTTCCTTGATGAGGTAGGAGACACGCCCCCGTTATTGCAGCCAATGTTGCTAAGAGCACTGCAGGAGCGAGAGATTCAGGTGGTGGGCGGCAAGAGTGAGCGCGTCGCACTGCGTGTGATTGCAGCGATGGAGCAAGATCCTGACCAGCTCCGTGAGACTTTTCGTCCAGCGCTTCGCTATCGGCTGGGTGCGTATGAGGTGCACCTGCCTTGCCTGAAGGAGCGTTCTGAGGATGTTGCATTGCTGGCTGCGGATTTTTTCAATGAGCAAGCGGGCGAAGCAGGACTGAGTTGGGATGTTCAGAGTAGTGTCGCCGGTGTCAGCGCCTGGGCACGCTTGTTTGAACAGTTTTTACTTTACAGCTGGCCTGGGAATATCCGCGAGCTGCAGCATGTTGTTGCTCAGATAAGTAGTGTATCGAGGGGAGACCTGCGGGTTCCCAGCACTATTAGAGAGCGCTTCGGTCGTCCCTTGAGCCAGCTATCTGAAGCTAAACCCGCACCTCAAGCCGATCTTTCCGAGCCCGAGCCGACCCAGATAAAAGAGTCCGCGGCTCGTCGCTTGGACGAGGTGTCAGACGAGGAGTTTGTGGAGGCGTGGCGCGACGCTAAACATGAGGTCGCGGCTGTCGCAAAAGATTTGGGCGTGTCTCGACCCGCAGTGTATCGGCGCCTCAAGGGCTTGCGCGAGTGCCGCCTGGCTGCTGATGTCCCCTTGGGTGAATTGCTCTCAGCTCTGGATGCTTGTCGTGGAGATCTGAGCTCAACTGCTGAGCGTCTGGCCGTGTCACGACGAGGCCTACAAACCCGTCTGCGTGCAAGCGGAGTTGCTTCCGCCAACTTATCAGATGTTTTTGAGGGCGAGGATAGGGGCTGATCGGTGATCCGCGGTCTATCGCAGTATCGCGTACTGGGCCGTTTAGGCCATGGTGGACAGGGTGAGGTGTATTTGGCGCTGGATACTCGACTTAAGCGCCGTGTCTGTATCAAGCTTTACTACTTGTCAGGGTCTATGGCGGCTCGTCGCCGAGCGGTTCTTGAAGCCCGGCACTTGATGCTCGTAGAGAGCCCTCAAACGGTCACTATTTATGATGTCGTCAGCGCGGGAGGGAGCGTCGCCCTTGTCTTTCAGTACATTCCCGGATGTACTTTAGAGGAACTCCTGGCTTTAGAGGGACGCCTGAGTCCGGAAAATGCGATGGCAGTGCTCACAGACCTTGCAGCTGCACTCGCCGCGCTGCGTCAATCAGGTCTTGTACACGGTGATATCAAACCCGCGAACGTACTCATTGATGTTCAGGGACGCACTGTTCTGACGGACTTTGGGTCGTCACTTCTAGCGGGTGAGCAATGGTCGTCGTATAGCCACGAGTCTATTTCGCCGGAGCAGTCTAGGGGAGAGCCTGCGGTGTTGCTGAGCGATTTCTATGCTCTTGGTTTACTTATGTATCGCATGCTCTACGGAGAGCACCCGTTTTATGACGGGGGAGCTTTAGATGTACGACGTATGCGTGGGGGATTAGAGGCCGCTCCTGTACTAGCGGATTTGTCGCCTCTTGCAATGCAGTCAATCGAAAAACTACTACTGTCTCTACTGGCTTCGCGCTCGGATGCTCGCCCCCAAAGCACTTTTGATCTTCGAGAGCGGTTGCGTGAAGTTAGGAGTCGGCTGCCTGCGCCGAACCTCGCAGAAATAGCGCCGCAAATGAAGCTCCAAGAGCCGGCCCTGGGTGTCGCAAATGTTCGGTTACCCAGAAAACTGGTGCGCCTTCCGGTTTGGCAGCAAGGTCAGGCCTGGCTTTTCTCTTATTGGTCCCGGGGCAGTTTAGGAGCGCGAGGACTTATTGTTGCTGTAGGTTTGGCGCCGATAGCACTTGTCACTCTTGCTTGGCTCGCTCCGGGACCCTGTCTCGCCCTTCCTATGCCCCAGATTAATATCGGTGCCAATGCGCGTATGACGGCAATGAATGAGCGGGATTTGCGTGTACTGCTCAGCACGCTTGTCAAAGAAGCCTCTGAGGACATTGTGGTTCTTGGCGCTGGACCTGCCGATGACAGCTACTACACCGCAACGCCGGCTGGGCTGCATAACAGCTGCATCCCCCAGCAAAGCTTATCGCTGCGGGTTGATTGCGAGGCCGGCCGTTGCCTGCTCCAGCTGCGAAGTGAAAAAGGAGCTTTGTCCCAAGAAGGGCAGCTGTCTGTCTCTCAAACAGCGTCAGTTCTTCAGCTCAAGCAGTCGCTGTCTCAGTTACTTCGAGAGCAGATAGGCTTTTTGCGAAGCTAGCGAAGCTAGCGAAGAGAGTGCAAGAGTGTGCTGTTAAGGGGCAGGCTTATACCCAGAGATGTAGCGCGCCGAAGTAGTTCACCGTTTAGAAACTCTACCTCGGTCGGGCGACCTGCCATTGTGTCTTGCAACATTGAAGAGTTGTTCTGTGCCGTGCTCTGGCAAACAGAAACCACGGTGGCGAGCAAATCCTCTTCCTCGCTCCACAAACCCAAGGCGATAAGTGCGGGTTCCGTTTCTTCGCACAGTGCCTTCAATTCAGCTTTGGCCTCGCCGCGGTCAAGGAGTTCGCCATTGCGGCAAGAAAGTACTGCGGTGAGCGGATTGATGATGCAGTTGATAGAAAACTTGCCGGCGATTGCCTGCTCTATATTCGACGCCCACTGCCACCCTGAAAGATATTGAAGGCTGTCCTTGAACCATTGAGGTGAAGAGAGGCTCGCCCCAGGTCGCCCTATGCGTGTTATGCCGCTTGAAACAATCCGTACCCTGTTTGCCGACACCCTGAAAGCCCCTGCAGTGCTAATCGCGCGGTGAAACGTATGATCCGGAATACTGTTTTGCGCAGCTTTCTCAAAACCCATTCCATTGGCAGTACTGGCAACCACTGCGCCTTTCGTCAGATAGGGGCGCGCTAATGCTAGCGCGTTCTCCACTTGCCCCGCTTTCGTGGTGATCAGCAGGCGTTTGATGCTGCCGTGAGCAAGCGTGTGTAGGGGCAGGGCCTCGAGATGCGCCTCGGTTGGCCCATCGACGACAATTTTTCTAATGGGCTCTTGATGGTGATGCACCAAAGTTGAGGGGAGTTCACTTTGCTGCATGCGATGGGCAATAAGGCAACCCATCGCACCCGCTCCCAAGATATGCCAATGGCTCAAGATGAACTCTCGGCGGACAGTAACTTTGCAATTCGCTGCCTTGACGCTGCCGACTCTCGTGTGTTGCCTTTATGTGCGCTTAACCAGCAAGCCTCAATACAGGCGTAGAGCAGGCTCTGAGCTTTAAAACGTCGCTCCTCTTCGGTGGAAGGCAGGCGCCGAAGGTACTGGAAGAGGAGTTCTTCCGCGCTTTGATTGTCGAGCTCCGAGGCACAAACCGCCAGATCAAAGAGAGGATCTCCGGGGGCAGCGTATTCCCAATCCAGAGCGTAAAGTCGACCTTTGCTGGAGATGCGGTTTGCTCTCAAGAGATCGTTATGGCAGAACACAGGGGGTAGCGAAGACGCCTCCTCGATGCAATCCATAGCGTTTTTGATCCTCGATTCACCGCGTTCTAACAGTCGTGCCAACTCGCTATCAGCCGAGGCAATGACGCGGTGTTGCCGCAGGGTCTCGGGCGAGAAGAGTCGTTCACCCTGAGCGGGGAGGGCGTGAATCTCGCTAAACAGCATAGCCAGTTCAACAGCAGAGCTTTGATGATCCTTAGCCCCGTCAATGTATTCCATGACCGTAATACCGCGCTGTGGATCGCTTAGGAGCAGCTTTGGGCCGATCCCCGCATTAGCGGCAAACCGTTGTGCGGTAGCTTCCGCTTCTCTCTGTCTCAAGTCGCGGAGCTCAGTGGTTGCTATGCGCACGACCCATTGCTGCTCGGGACTCTCGATGAGTTGCAAGGAATGGTTGTGACCGCCATTGAGTACAGCGCCCGGTGATGGCGGGCCCGACAGCTCGGGCGCCCAGAGAGCATAATCCTGGCAAACTTCGCGTACTAGCTGCTTGTTGCTTGAAGACGCAAGCTCTGTCGCCACTGCTTCCATCCGATAACCGCCAGCACTGTGTAAACCAAGTAGAGACCCGATGATGCCAGCAATCCCGCGTTCAGATATAGCCCTGCAGTTAAAAGGTCAATGACGACCCAGTATATCCACGATTCGAGTTTCTTTTGAGCGACCATCCAGGTCGCAAGAACGCCGGCCCAGCTGCTTCCTGTATCCACGATGGCCTGTAAATCGGTCAGTGTATTTCGCGCCAGTAGAGTGATGCCGCTGAGAAGAACAAGACTGGCGACAATGGTCGCGTGGTATCGCCAGCCGACTCTGCTGACGGTGCGCGCAGTATCTGAGCTGTCTTTGCCCCAGCGCCACCATCCAAGGGCTGCCATAAACAGGTAGAAGACCTGAAGCAGCCCCTGCATCGGTAAACCCGCATCCCAGAAAATCACCATGAAGATAGCGGAAGCCAAGCCACCTGCTATCCAGCAGCTGCGCTTTTCCCAAATGGCTAAAATAAGGTAGGCGAGTCCTAAAACGACCGCGATTCCTTCCAGTGCTGTGCTCAAAGCTGCAGTTCCAAGCTAAGGCCCAATTGCCTGGGGTCGCCGAACTGTCGGTAGGCTTCTGTGACGTAGCCTTTGCGTGGGTCGTTACCAAAGCTCCCAAAGCCGCGGGTGAAGTAGTCTTCGTCTGTGAGGTTACGTCCCCAAAGGGCCACTTCCCAGTTTTCGCCTTGGTAGGCGACGCGTAAGTGAATGAGACCGTAGGCATCGGATTTTACGTCGTGGCGATCGGAGAAGAAGAAGCTGTCGCGACCTTCCCACTGCAGGTCGGTCTTCCAGTGCTCACCTGGACTCCACTGAAGGCCCGCGGCGAATTGGTAACTTGGCGCGTGCGCTTGTTCCCGGTCTTCAAGATCGCGACCGTCGGCATTGATGTATTCACCGAAGCGCGCTCTCAGCAAACCGGTGTTCAGATACATTTCAAAGTCATTGCTCAGCGCAGCACGCAGCTCCCACTCCAGTCCCAGGTTGTATCCGGCCGCCGCGTTATCCGTAAAGTCGATGAAAGCTGTGCTGCCATCAGCGCGGGGTACGACCACCGAGCCGCGTACCTGCTGATCACTTCGATCCATGTAGAAAATGGTGGCGGCGCTTTGCACTCGCCCTTCGAAGAATTGACCTTTGTGACCGATCTCAAAATTGTAGAGAAGCTCTTCGTCAAAGAAGCGTAGGTCAGAGAGAGATTCCGAGGTTCCAGGTTCGTCGGTGGGAAATGCGAGAATGCCGGCGTTCACACCGCCGGCACGATAGCCGCGGGAAACCGCCGCGTAGAACATGCCGAGACCCTCGTTTTCGTACTGAAGCGAAAGCTTACCTCCCCACAAGGAATTGTCCGGCTCGCTGCTAACTGCATTGGAATCGTCATATTGCATGGACCGGTTCGCTAGTCGTAGTCCCCCACTGAGGGTCCAGTTTTGAGTCAATTCCAGATCTAGCTGGCCATAGGCGGCTCGAGTTTCTGCTTTAAAGCGACTACGGAAATCCTCAGCAAGGTATGTGTAATCGCGACGCAGTGATTCGTCATCGTTTAGAGCATAGATTCCGGCCGTCCAGTTCAGGTCGCCGAAAGCCGTGGTGAGGGCTTCGGCGGAAGAGAACCGGAGTTGAGCGCTGTAACTCTCTCGTTCTCGGAGATAACGATCAAAGGACGAGTATTCAAGGTCGGGTGCGATACCGACAAAACTCCAGTCCTCGTCGTAGCTGTAGTCAGTGTCAGAGGTCGCGGCGCTGGCCATGAACTCCGCGAGAACGCGGCCCCCTGACCAGCGGTAGTGGATGCCGAGAGCGTCGCTTTCCTGTCGATCGTTTCCGGGCATATCGGACAGTGTCGTGCGCGTATTATCGAGGGAGAAGGCGTCGTAGCCGTTATCAATTTCCACGTGCGATAGTGTGAGGTCAAAGGTCTGCCGCTCGCTCGCTATCCACTGCAAACGTCCGCGATACACCGCTTCGTCTCGCCGATTGGTGTCGCTTGTACCGAGAAAGCTATTGTCGATGAATCCATCGCTTCGGTGCTCGAACGCTGCGATTCTAAAAAGCAGCTTGTCGTCGATGAGCGGACCAGTGGCGCTTATGCCTAGCTCCCGGCGTCCATAATCACCTACCGTCGACTGCAGGCGAGCGGAAAATTCAGACTCTGGTGCCGCGCTGCGCATGTTGATCAAGCCTGCGAGCGCATTGGCGCCGTGCAGGGTCCCTTGAGGCCCGCGAAGCACTTCTACTTGCTCGATATCAAAAAGAGTTGCCGCGCTTCCCAGCCCGCTAAAATCAATGCCGTCTATCAAGAGTCCTACCGACGGGTTAAGGGGTTCTACGAACTGACTGCGCTCACCGACTCCCCGTATCTGATAGAAACGTGCTCGAGAACTACCTCCGGCCAGATTCACATTGGGAGCGAGTATTAAGAGGTCTTCGAGATGGATCGCATTGCGCTCCTGAATCTGCGCGTCGCCCACAATGCTGCTGCTCGTTGGTTGTAAGAGCCAGGGTGTGCTGCGAAGCTCTGCTGTTACGACAACCTCCTCAAGAGCGGACCCTGAGGGTGATGCGTTCTCAGAAAGCACGTTTTGTGCGGTAGCTGACCAAGGCACCGCCAGCAAAATGCCTGAAAGCACGACCCCGGCGATCGTCGAAGTCCCACAACTATCGCGCCGATGCGTAAAATCCGCCCCGCAGTCAGAAGCGCTGCCGCTCGACAGATGCTCAATCCTTCTGGTGTGTAATGTTTTCTGTGACGAGTGTGGCGTGTTTGAAGTGCTTATCTGGCTCACGAATATTCCCTCGGGCGAGGGAACGGGCGGCTTTCGTCAGACTTGGACGGGTGAAAGCTGCAACCATTCCTACGCCGGTATTGCCCGGATCAGGTTCTAAGGGTTCGCTTTGGCACTCCACCGCGCCTACTTTTGGTCTACGGTGAAGGGCAGGCGTCTCAGGTCTTAACCACCCCTCGGTTTGTTCGATGGAGTATAGTGTGCTTACTGTGGCTGGGCAAAGCGGCCACAGTTTTCAGTGGTATGTAGGAGATTGTTTTGGTCGATAATAAGAACAAGCAAAAGTGAGCGAAGTGGGCGAAGAGAGCGAAGAGAGCGGCAAGCAGCCTGAGGTCACAGACATTGAAATGACCGAGCTGCCAGTGGAGCCCGAGGATAGCGGCGATCTTGTCCAACTGTTGCATGTGCATGTATTGCGGCAGCTTCGGCAGGCTCAGCGTCACTTATTGGGGATGAAAAGCCTTTCTTCCCTGGTGAAGTATCTCCTCGAAGATTTTCCCCACGGGTTTGGCTCTGCTCAGGCCGAGTTGCGGCTCCATGACCCGGAGGAGCAGATAGCTCGCCTTCTGCCCATTCGCAAAATGTTCGGGTCATCCCTGTCACTTAAGTCCGACAACTACGCGCTGTACCAACTTTACCCCGATCTCCCTGACACATCGCTTATAGATCTTGACGATCGCCGAATGTTTAACATTTTGTCCGGTGCATCAAACGCGGCGGGCGCTATCATGATGCCGCTCTTTGATGGCGATCGCCTGGTGGGGAGCTACCACATAGCTCTCACCGAGACGATGACCGCCTATGGCGACCAGGAACGCGAGCTTTTTGCCATGCTAGGGCAGCTGGTAGCGGCTGCGCTACTCAGGGTTGTAGAGTACCAACGTGTTGATCAGTTGACGCTGCTTAACCCAGTGACCGAGGTCGGCAACCTTCGTGCGTTTCGTCGCGATATGTTGCGAGAGATATATTGGGCGCGGCGTGTAAACCATCCGATGACGCTTTTGTACATTTCCCTCGATGAATTGGCGGATATCTGCAAGAGCTATGGAGAAGTGGCCTGCCACTTTGTGCAGCGTCGCGTTTCTCAGCGTCTGTGTTCTGAGTTGCGTGCTACCGACTACATCGCACACATATCAGCGACGCACTTTGCCGTGCTTCTGCCCGCCTGTAATGAGCCCCACGCCCATGATATTGGCGAGCGCATGCGACGGGATATCGACGATTTTGCAATCGATGATGGTAGGGGGGCAGTGCTTCACGTGTCTCTGAGCGTTGGGCTGGTTTGTTGGGAGCCCTCGAGACATCCCGTGGAATCTAGCGAGCGCCTTGCTACCCAAATGGAATCCGAGGCTGAAGCGGCGATGCAGAAAGCCGAGCGCGCGGGTGGCAATCGAATTTCCGTAGCCCGCCTGGGCTTGCTGATGCTCTAGCTCTTTGAGGGGCCGAACCGCGTCTTCAATATTGAGAGGTGCATCATTTTTTTGGCCCTGCCCGCTGCCGCACTGCGTGCTAAGCTTGCGGGCTCAAAAATCACTTCTACCGAGAGGGAATCATGGCTGAACAGAAAGCCACTAATGTGCACTGGCACGAAGGCGACATCACACGCGAACATCGCGCAAAAATCCTGGGGCATCGAGGCGCCACGATCTGGTTTACAGGACTTTCGGGTAGTGGCAAAAGCACCGTAGCTGTAGAGCTTGAGGGCGTGCTTCATGAGCATGGCGTGCTCGCTTATCGCTTGGATGGTGACAACGTTCGCATGGGGATCAACAAGAATTTGGGGTTCTCGGCTGAAGACCGCACGGAAAACATTCGCCGTATCGGCGAAGTCGCCAAGCTTTTCGCGGACAGCGGTATCATCGCGTTATCCAGTTTTATCAGCCCTTATGTAGCGGACCGTGATGCTGTTCGAGAATTGCACGTGGCGGCTGGCATCGACTTTATTGAAGTGTTCGTGGACTGCTCCCTTGAGGCTGCGGAGGGTCGTGATCCTAAGGGCCTTTACAAAAAAGCGCGCGCAGGCGAAATCAAAAACTTCACAGGGATTGATGACCCTTACGAAGCGCCCCCGTCTGCAGAAATCCACTTACATTCGGATCAGCAAAGCCTTGACGAAGAAGTCGCCCAGATTTTGGGAGAGCTGCGAGAACGCGGCATTATTGCTGCCTGAATCGACGCCACTAAAGCTGCACACAAAGGGATACATAGATGATTAAGCCCCACGGTTCGAAGGAACTGCGCCCCCTCTACGTTTACGACGATAAAGCCCGCGCTGCTCTGGCTAGCGAAGGCGAGTCACTGCCATCAATGCTGTTGAATTCCGCCGCCGCCGCCAATGCGGTAATGCTTGGAGCGGGTTATTTTAATCCGCTTACGGGTTACATGAGTCTGGGTGACGCAGTGTCCGTAGCCGACAAGTTGCACACTGAGTCGGGGCTGTTTTGGCCTGTGCCCATTCTTAATGTCACGGACGATCCAAATGTGCAGGCGGGGATGCGCTTAGCCCTGCGTGATCCCAATGTCGAAGGCAATCCTGTACTTGCGATAATGGATGTTGCGGCCGTCGAAGAAGCGAGCGACGAGCAGCTCTCTCAGATTGCCCAAAAAGTTTTTCGGACGCTGGACTCTGAGCACCCTGGCGTTGCAACCTTCTTGAGTCTGGGCAATCGAGTAGTGTCTGGTCCTATTCAGGTCCTGAACTACTCATATTTTGCATCGGAGTTTCCCGATACGTTCCGAACGGCGGTGGATATCCGTGCGGAGATAGCTGAAAGGGGATGGGAGAAGGTCGTCGCTTTCCAGACTCGAAATCCCATGCATCGGGCGCACGAAGAGCTCTGTCGTATGGCTATGGAAGACCTTGAGGCGGACGGTATTTTGATCCACATGCTTCTTGGCAAACTTAAGCCCGGTGATATTCCTGCCGAAGTAAGGGACGCCTCCATACGCAAGATGGTTGAGGTGTACTTCCCACCCAACACTGTGATGGTTACGGGCTATGGCTTTGACATGCTCTATGCCGGCCCTCGTGAGGCGGTACTGCATGCGGTGTTTCGCCAGAATTGTGGTTGTACACACCTCATCGTGGGTCGCGACCATGCGGGCGTCGGTGATTACTATGGTGGCTTTGACGCACAAACAGTTTTCGATGAGGAGGTGCCGGACGGATCCCTGGAAATCGATATCTACCGAGCAGATCACACCGCTTACAGCCGCAAACTCGATAAGGTGGTGATGATGCGTGACGCCCCCGACCACAGTAAAGACGATTTTGTCCTGCTGTCGGGTACTGCGGTGCGTGAAATGCTGGGGCAGGGTATTGCGCCGCCCCCGGAATTCTCGCGACCTGAAGTGGCGAAAATTCTTATGGATTACTACCACAGCCAGCAGTAAAGCGGACCCAATATCTCTGGCGAGCCTGTCATATTAGTGTCACAATTTTGCCATTCAATGGCGCCTTTCTCGAAAGCGCTTCATGAGAGACCGCCATTGAGTTCACACAACTGGTAAAGCTGGGAGCAGCAGTGACAACGCTTTGGCAGACACGGTTGGCTAGCCTCACGTCCCAGATAGCAAATGGGGGAGCGAGCGCGTTTCGCTATTTTTCCCAGCCGACGGCATTTCTTCGTTTAAAGCAAGTTCTTTGCCTGCTCCTGTGCCTCTGGATAGTCGGATCCCTATGGACGGGGCTTTGGAGCTTTCTACCGGAGGCTCAGCCCCTTCCAGAGATCGAAGTTATTAATCCAGTATCCAGCGGTTCCGCTGTTCAAGTACGTAACTCTGTCGATATAGAGGCTCTTGTGGCTGCGCGGCTCTTCGGTGAACCCGGTTCAGCGGTAAGTGCTGAGACCCTCGCTGCTGCTACCGGTCGTGCGCCGGCCATGAGCGAAGCGGAGGCTAGCATCGCTCTAGCGGGAATAGAGGATGGAGCCCCTGATACCCGACTTCCACTACTGCTGCGGGGTGTGCTGGCCGCGTCCGAGGCCGGCCTTGGTCAGGCCGTCGTAGAGCATCGGAAGTTGCAGGATCTTTATCAGGTGGGTGATGAATTACCCGTAAGTGGTGAAGTAGTTCTGGCAAAAGTGTTGTCCAACCTGGTGGTTCTGGACAATGGCGGTCGCTACGAGGTCTTACGTTTGTTTGAAGAGGTTGAGTTAATGACATCTGTATCTGATTCGACACCAAACGTCTCAGTTGCAGAACGCTCTCGGGCGACAGATGCGCCTGTACGTAACGTAGAAGTGGATACGTCCGCGTCGGAGATCGCCACGGAGTACCGGGAACGCCTCTATCGAGATCCCCAGTCCCTCGCTGAGGTCGTGCGCGTTGTTGCTGTTCGTGACGGCGATCAACTTCAGGGTTATCGGGTGAGTCCCGGTAGTGCTGCAGGTGAGTTTACGGCTTTAGGATTTGAAACCGGTGATTTGGTGACGGCGGTAAATGGAATGTCGCTGACCGACCCGGCAAACACAGTGAGACTTTATCAAGCCATGCGATCAGCAAGTGAAGCGAGCTTCGAACTACAGCGCAAAGGAGAGTCTGTGACGCTTAATGTCAGTCTTGGGGCACCTGCAGGGAAGGGCGAGTCGTGATTCCTTCGTTGTTATCCTGGTGGCGCAACGGCTTCGGTGCTCTCGCGACCTTCCCCTTTCTTTTTGCCTTGATCGTAACGCCGGCCGCTGGGCAGGACTTTACTGTCAACCTGAAAGAGACCGATATTCAAGAGCTCATAAAGTTCGTCTCCGAGGCTACCGACACGACGATTGTTGTTGACCCGTCGGTCAAGGGGAAAGTAAAGGTTGTTTCGTCCCGCCCAGTGAATGCCAGTGAGCTTTATGACCTTTTTCTCGCGATTCTCGACGTTCACGGTTACACCGCTGTGCGCTCTGGTGGCGTTGTCAGAGTAATTCAAAACAAGGACGCGCGGTCGGCGTCGGTTCCCGTCGCGGACGAAGCGGGTGTTCTCGGCTCTGTGAACGATGAATACGTAACTCAAGTTCTGCGCCTCGACAACATTTCTGCAGCAAAGCTGATCCCGGTGCTGCGTCCCCTTGTACCCCAGCAGGCACACATGGCGGCCTATGCTCCCAGTAACGCAATTATCATTTCGGACTCGGCATCTAATATCAGTCGTATCCGCGGAATCATTGAGCGGATGGATCAATCGGCGGTGCAGGAAACCGATGTCATCGCTATGCGCTATGCGGTTGCTGAAGACGTAGTAAGAATGCTCGAGAAGCTCAATGCCTCGGAAGCGAAGAACAATGGCGGGGAAGTTGATGTGTTGTTGGTTCCAGACAAGCGCACCAACAGTGTTCTCGTAACGGGTGACGAATTGCAGCGGGCGCGAATTCGTAGCCTTATAGCCTATGTGGATACGCCGCTGGAGCAGACCGGTAACGTCAAGGTGATTTACCTTGAGTACGCGCAAGCCTCGGCGATCGCCGAAGTTCTGACACGGGTAATGCAAAACATCAACAAGCTGGATACGGGGGATGCAAAAGCGGCGCGCTCGTCCAGTAATACCGCGACTATTGAAGCCGACGAGGGAACTAACTCTCTGATTATCACTGCAGATGCCGATGAGATGCTCGCGCTGGAATCAGTGATCACGCGTCTGGATATTCGTCGGGCGCAGGTGTTGGTAGAAGCCATTATTGTGGAGCTGGAGGTGACGGACGGTCAGGACCTGGGCTTGCAGTGGCTGTTTGCTAACGACAGCGGGTTCTATGGCAGCAATATCAATGCATCGGATAGCCGAGCGCGTAACATTGCCGGCGCGATTTTACCATCTGATGGCGATACCGACAGTGGATCCACAACGGGTGATTTTGATGTAGGGAATTTGGCTGCCGCCTTAGCTAGCTCCGCAGGTCTGTCCCTTGGCTGGGGTGTGGTGGGTGAAGATCTGAGTATGACGGTCATCCTGAATGCGCTTGAAGAGCAGAGCAATGCGAATATCCTCTCCACTCCGAGTCTATTAACCCTGGACAATGAGGAGGCGTTTATTACCGTGGGGCAGCAGGTGCCTTTTATTACTGGTTCCTTTACGAACACAGGGGGTAACAACGGCGCTCAGAATCCCTTTCAAACGATCGAGCGAGAAAACGTCGGCATCACACTGACCGTTACCCCGCAGGTGAATGAGGGTGACTCTGTTGTGTTGGAAATAGAACAGGAAGTGAACTCCCTTACGGGCGCTACTCTTGTTGCATCGGCTGCGGCGGCAGATTTGATTACCAATGAGCGAAAGATTCGTACCAAGGTTTTGGCTGAGGATGGACGGGTTGTGGTTCTTGGTGGGTTGATCAAAGACGATGTGCAAAGCACCGAGCAACGGGTGCCGATTTTGGGCGACATCCCTTACCTTGGCAGACTATTTCGCAATGACGCGGTTTCGGTTAGTAAAACGAATCTGATGATCTTTATCAGGCCAACCATCATTCGGGATGACGCAGAGATAGCTGGTGCAACGGCAATTAAGTATCGGCATATACGTGACCAGCAACGGGCGCAGCGAGAGCAGGGTTTGATGTTCTTCGGAGAGAGCGAGGTACCTGTGCTTCCTGATTGGGAGCAGCAGATTCTTCAGCTCGAAAAGATTCGCGAGGACCTACGCGCACCCGAGCCTGATCTGGAGCCAGAGTCGCCGTGACCGAGGCGCAGCCGGCTTTGCTTGCCCTGGACTCCGCGGAAGTTTTGCCTGGCAAGCTGCCGTTTAGTTTTGCAAAGGCACACCGCGTTGTTATTGACCCCCAGGCTAGCCACCGTGTCCTACACACTGGGGCACTGAGCGCAGACGTACTGTTGGAGCTTCGCCGCCGTATCGGCGAAGCGCTAGAGCTTCAGGCGCTTTCGCCTGCAGATTTTCAAAGCCAACTTTCCATAGCCTATCAGCGTGACAACAGCGAAGCCGTGCAGATGGCCGCAGACATTAGTTCTGATGTTGATCTCAGTCGGCTGGCAGAGGAAATTCCCGACGCCGGGGATCTCATGGATGCCGAGGACGATGCGCCGATCATTCGGTTGATCAACGCTATTCTCTCGGAGGCTGTGCGCGAGAAAGCGTCCGACGTTCACATCGAAACCTTCGAAGAGAAACTCAGTATTCGCTACCGCATAGACGGCGTACTGTCTGAAGTGCTGTCGCCCAAACGGATGCTTGGCCCCTTACTGGTCTCTCGGCTCAAGGTCATGGCACGGTTAGATATCGCGGAGCGGCGTATTCCTCAGGATGGGCGCATATCGGTGCGCATCGCTGGTCACGCGGTAGATATTCGTATGTCTACGATTCCTTCCGCCTATGGAGAGCGCGTGGTACTGCGGTTACTCGACAAGCAATCGGGGCAATTGCAGCTGAGCCAGTTAGCGATGCCAGAGGCTGTCTATGAAGGTTTTAGGGGCGCGTTAAAAAGTCCCCACGGAATCATCCTTGTTACCGGTCCCACGGGGTCGGGCAAGACGACGACCTTGTATGCGGGTCTGTCCGAGATCAACGATGCTGCTCGAAACATCATGACGATTGAAGACCCGGTGGAGTACATGCTCCCGGGTATCGGTCAAACGCAGGTCAATACGAAGGTGGATATGACCTTTGCCCGCGGATTGCGCGCCATTCTCCGTCAGGATCCAGATGTGGTCATGGTGGGTGAGATTCGTGATCTGGAAACTGCAGAGATCGCGGTGCAGGCCTCTTTAACTGGGCATTTGGTGCTCTCTACCTTACATACGAATACTGCCATAGGCGCTGTGACGCGTCTCCAGGACATGGGCGTTGAGTCATTTCTCTTGTCGTCCAGCCTCATAGCAGTAATGGCGCAGCGTCTGGTTCGCTTGCTCTGTCCCGACTGCCGACGGGGAGCTACTCCGACGCAAGGCGAGGCTCAGCTCTTAGGGATCAATCTTAATGAGGATCCAGAAACTCAAATTTACCAGGCGGTGGGATGTCCTAGCTGCAACCACAGTGGCTATAAAAGACGCAGTGCGATTTACGAGCTGATCGAGATAGACGACCAGTTGCGCGCCCTTATTCACGATGGCGCCTCAGAGCAGGCGATCAGCGAGCAGGCAAGGTTGCGCTCGGCGAGCATTCAGGAAGACGGCCGGCGACGAATCCTGGCAGGTGATACCAGTCTGCAGGAAGTGCTGCGTGTCACCTCTGTGGCTTGAGCTAGCCAGACCGTGACCGCATACCGTTACCGTGCCTTAGACCCTGCAGGCAAGCTTATACGTGGGGTGCTCGAGGCAGATTCAGAACGTCAGGTTCGAGTGCAGTTGCGCACTAAGGATCTTCGTCCTGTGGAAGTTCAAAGCGCTGCACGCGCAGAGGCGGCGAACGGGAGTCTTAGGCAACGCTTGCTCCCTACACGAATCAAGGGCGCAGACCTTGCGCTCTTAACGCGTCAGCTCGCCACTCTGGTGCAGTCCAACTTGCCCCTTGCCGATTGCTTGCAAGCCGCCGCGGAGCAGACACGGCGTCCTCGTATCAAGGCCATGCTATTGCAGATTCGCTCTCGGGTTAGTGAGGGGCATACCTTGGCCTACGCTATGGCTGAGTTTCCTCTCGCGTTTAACGAGATGTATCGCGCCATGGTGACAGCGGGTGAACATGCGGGCTTTCTGGGGCCTGTGTTGGAACAGCTGGCGGACTATGCCGAACGACGCCAGCACAGTGGCCAGCAGTTGCGCATGGCGATGATCTATCCGTTTATCCTTCTGGGCGTGGCCGTTGCCGTGATTGTTGCACTCATGGTGTTTGTCGTGCCCGAGCTCATAGGCATTTTTTCTCAAAGCAATCGAGAGCTGCCGGGACTCACTGTGGCATTGATTGCCGCGAGTGACTTTTTCCGATCTTACAGTCTTTGGCTGTTTATTGGTCTCATAGCGGCGGTGATTGCTGTGCGTCGCTTGCTGCGAGAGCCCAAGCGCCGTCTGCTCTGGCATCGGTTTCTCTTGCGTGTGCCGGGTGTTTCAGGATTGCTGATTGCACTGGATACCGCGCGGTTTGCCTCGACCTTGAGCATTCTTATGGCTAGTGGGGTTCCTTTACTGGAGGCCCTGCGTATCGCGGGTCAAGTGCTCGTAAATCTAGTGCTGCGCGCAGAGAGCGAGGATGTTGCTTTGCGAGTGCAGGAGGGCAGTAGTCTGAGTCGGGCTCTGGGGGAAGCGGGACATTTTCCTCCGATGATGGTGCACATGGTCGCGAGCGGCGAAAGTAGTGGTTCATTGGAGGATATGCTCGAACGGTCGGCGAGTAACCAGGAGCGCGAACTGGAAATGACTTTGGGTACCGTGATGGGACTTTTTGAGCCACTCATGGTGGTCTTTATGGGAGGCATGGTGCTACTTATTGTCTTAGCCATCCTCCTTCCGATTTTTGATTTGAATACGATGGTGAGGTAAGACATGCAGCGCAGAGTTGGTATGCGGGCACAAGCGGGTTTTTCCCTGGTGGAGATTCTTGTCGTTCTGGTGATCATGGGGTTGTTGATTAGTATTGTTGCGCCCACGGTTCTCAACCGCGCTGATGATGCGCGGATTCAAAAGGCTCAGGCTGACTTTAAGGCCATCGAGACGGCTTTGAAGATTTATCGTCTGGACAATTACGTGTATCCGAGCACGGAGCAGGGGCTTGAGGCATTGGTTAGTGCCAGCTCCATAGATCCTGCACCGCGCAATTTTAAAGATGGTGGATACCTTGCAGAGGTACCCCTCGATCCTTGGGGTCGACCCTACCTTTATTTGAGTCCGGGAGAAAACGGAGACGTTGATATCTATACGCTCGGCGCTGATGGTCTCTCTGGTGGTGAGGATCAGAATGCAGACATCGGTAATTGGAAGTCGGAGCAGAACTAATCCTATGAGTTTCGGCAGGGGGTTTAGCCTGATCGAAATGCTGGTTGTGCTGTTCGTAATAGTACTGATGACCAGTCTTGTGACTCTAAACGTAAATTCTGGTGCGAGTGATCGTGTTGTTCAGGAACGCTTGGACACTCTCGTTTCGGTTGCCGAATACGCGCTGGATGAAGCGCAGTTTAGCGGTAGTGATTTTGGTGTCCTGTTTGCGAGCAGTGTGAGTGATCAGGGGGAGTCTATGATCACCGCGCATTGGCGTCAGCGCGTTCCTCAAGGTTGGCGAGAACCCCGGCTCTCGCAGGAGGTGTTTAGCTCCTTGGAATTTCCTCCAGAGGCACGCTTACAGATTATTCTCGATGACGTGGAGCTCGTACCTGTAGCATCAGATGCGGTGGACCCACGCACCGGCACAGCGCCACAGTGGCTAATGTCGGCCAGTGGCGAAACTCAGGTTGGCGAGCTACTGGTGAGGAGCCGAGATGATGACGCTTTACTTTGGCGCCTTGAGTGGGACTCCCTGGGTCAGTTTGAACAGTTTCGTGGCGAAGACGATGAGCCAATAAGTGCTTATGCCCTTGTCCCGTAGACTCGCCAATAGATCGTCCGGTTTTACTTTGATCGAGGTCATGGTGGCTCTGGCTGTGGTGGCGCTGGCGGTGCCTGCGCTATTGTTGACGATGGATCAGCAAATCGACGGGACGGCCTATCTTAGAGATCGGTCTCTTGCACAGATTGTGGCGAGTAATCGGCTGGCTGAGTTGCGCTTGGCCCTTCGAGGAGGGCAGCAATCTCTGCGGGGCAGCAGCAGCGGAAGCGAAGAGATGGCGGGGCGGGAATGGTATTGGCGAGTGCAAAGCCAGGGTACCGAGGTTCCGAATTTTTCTCGCGTTGAGGTTCAGGTGAGAGTTATAGAAGGTGACGAGTCGCCAAGCCTCTATACCCTCGTCGCGTTTATCGCTGCCAGGAGCGACGCTGCTAATGGATAGAGGCAAACAGCGCGGGTTCACCCTTGTTGAAGTACTGATTGCGCTGGCGATCACGGCGTTTGTCGCGGCTGCGTCTTACAGCGGGATATCGTCGACACTCACGGGAGCAGAGCAGCTCCGCGCCGCCAGTGAGCGTACCCGGGACTTGAATCGCGCCCTTTCTTTGCTGACCCGGGACCTGAGGCAGTTTAGCAACCGCTCGGTCCGGGATGAATTTGGAGGGACCCAACCGGCGCTGTCAGGAGGGCCCTTGGCGTTTTATCCTTTGTCGCTAACACGAGACGGTTGGTCAAACAGTCTCCAGCAGCGTCGAAGCGAGCTTCAACGCGTGTTTTACTATATTGAAGACGAGTCGCTTTGGCGCGGTTATTACACGGTACTTGATCGTGCCGTTGATGCGGAACCCCAGCGTTCCGAACTGCTGAAGGGCGTGAGCGCTCTGGAACTGCGGTTCCTTGATTCGCTGGAAAACCTGCAGCTGGATCGAAACATGGTGGTAGACACTCGCTCTTGGCCTGAGAGTTGGGTCGCTGACCCCAGTGCAGGTGCCGCTGTACCCCAACCACCCGTGGCGCTGGAGCTGCGCCTCGATCTCGCAGACCTTGGTGAAGTGAGGCGTCTCTATGAATTGCCGCCGCGCTGAGCACCCGAGCTTACGTTCCCAGCGCGGCGTCGCGCTGGTCGTTGCTCTGCTTGTGTTCGCGATTTGCGCAAGCGTGCTGGTGGCGCTGCAGAGGGACTTTGATCTTAGCTACCGCCGGGGATTGAACAGTTTTGTTACGGAGCAGAGCTTTTCGTATCTGCGCGGTGCTGAGGAGCTGGCTGCTTTGGCGCTTACCCTGGATTACGATGCAGACTTGGCGAGCGAGAGTCCCCGTGACGATCTCAACGAGATATGGGCGCAGGAGGCGACGCCCTATGCGCTAGACGAAGGGGGGTGGATGTTTGGAAGCCTCGAAGACCTTCAGGGCCGGTTTAACCTGAATAGTCTCGGTGCGCCGCCATCGTCTGCCACCGTGGTTTACTCACCTGCGCAGCAAGTGTTTATTCGATTGCTTCAGGCACTGGATACTCCTGAAGTTGATGAGTTCACCGCCGCGGCGATTGCAGACGCTGTTGCAGATTGGATAGATGCGGATGACGAACCTCGACTCAACGGCGCCGAAAGTGCTTTTTATGTATCCCTTGAGCCGTCTTACCGGCCCGCAAATCGACCGATGGTCAGTGTGAGCGAGTTACAGGCAATATCAGGAATGACTCCCGAGATTTATCGAGCACTGCGGCCTTTGGTGACGGTATGGCCGGAGGTGCCCTCGGGTATCAACATACACACGGCGCCATTACCTGTGCTTCGCGCGTTGAATGCGAACGGTAATCTAAGGCCGTTGTCGCGCACCGATGGGGAGTCCATCGTGCAGCTCCGTGAAGATACGGGTTTCGCGAACCTCGATTCGTTTTTGCAGCAGGAGGTTTTTTCCGGAGTAGAGGGTTCATCCTTATTGACGCTTCTGACCGAATCCTCGTCTTACTTTCTTCTCGCGTCGCGCGTAGAGATTGCCGACCGTGAACAGCGTATGTACAGTGTCTTACGTCGCCAAGCTCGTGAAATTGACGTGCTCCAAAGAATTAACGCAAGTCTTTACGATATGCCTAACCCACGCCCTGAGAGCCTTCCGTGAGCGAAAATTTGAGCGTAGTTTATCTTCGTGACGGCGACCCCTATTGGTTGGACGCTGGTGTCACGTACGCCTTAGCCGATGAAGCTTCAGGCGCTCTCGAACGGCTCAGTCAGAGTCTGGCAGAACGTGATCACGGAGTTGTTTTCGCGGCGCCGGGATCGGACGTAAGGCTGCTGGAGTTGACTGTAACCCCAGAAGAAAAAAAGCATCTGAATACTTCCTTACCGTTTATGCTCGAGGAATCCCTGTCCGGCAATATCGAAGATGTGCACTTTGCGCGCAACGCCATCGATAAAGAACAGTATGCGATTGCGATGGTTGATAAATCGTCTATGACACTGTGGGAGGGACAGCTCGAAGCACTAAACGCGCCGCTACCCTGGATTCCGGAGCCCTTGTTATTGCCGTGGACCAGCTCCGAGTGGACTATGGTGATCGAAGCAGAGACCACATTGCTCCGCTATGGTCGCAATGCGGGAACACGGATTGAGAACACTTTGCTGCCGACACTAGTCGGTGCGCTGCTGGAAGAGGATTCTCCTGATCGCGTTATTGTCTATGGTGATCAGGAGTCTCTAGATTCATCATTCCTGATGGCTCTCAAAGCGGTAGAGGTGCAATGGCGAACAGGCGGTTTCTCCCAAGCGCTTATGCTCCGCGATGGCAGTGAGCCCACTTTGAATTTGCTCCAAGGAGAGTTCGCGCCGCAGCTACCTTATGCGCGTTGGTGGGGGCAGTGGCGAAAGGTCGCTGCTTTGTTCCTTCTGGCACTAAGCATCCATCTGCTGTCGGGATGGTTGGATCTGCAAAGAATGGAGCGCGAGAATCTAGTTCTCCGCACAGAGATTGAATCGGTTTATCGAGGTGTGAATCCGCGAGGGGCTATTGTCGATGCTGAGAAGCAGCTACGACGCCAGCTTGATGGCTTACGTGGTGGGACTGGTGGTGGAAGTTTTACAGGTTTGCTTGCGCCCGTTGGAACTTCACTGTCAAGCCAAGACGAAATGCTGCTCGCCAGTCTCAGTTACAGCCAGCGAAATGCGGAGTTGCGAGTCAATCTATTGGCTGCAGACTTCGCTGATGTTGAGTCTTTGCGTGGATCCCTGGAGCAGGCAGGCTACAGCGCGACTCTGGAGAGCTCTTCCCGCAGTGGCGATCGGGTGCGTGCGCGCTTGCGTGTAGGAGAGCGGCCATGAAGGCTTGGTTTGAGCGTTACACCCTCCGCGAGCAGGTCGCGCTTCTGGTGATGGCGTTTGCAGTCATCGCCTATCTCATGGCGGTCTTCGTTGTTTTGCCCCTTGGGCAAGCCCGAGAGGACTTGTCTGCGAGAAACACCGCTACCGCAGAGGCGCTTCTTCGTGTGGATGCGATGGCCACGGAAATTCGCGCCCTGAAGAACTCTCAGGGCAGTAAGAGCGGATCTCGATCAGCAAACCTCAGCGCCTCGTTGAATCAAAGTGCCAGTCGTTATGCTTTACGGGTGAGTCGCCTTCAACCGAGCAGTCAGGGCTCGGTTCAGCTACGCTTCGAATCAGCGAATCTCGAAGCGCTACTCCGTTGGGTTTATGAACTGGAGACAGTTCAGGGCTTGAGAATTGATGACCTCTCTTTGAGCCAAACGAGTAGCGCCGGAACTGTGAGTGCAACGCTGCGTGTAGCTGCAGCCGCATGAGGCTGATTTTCTGGTTGCCAGTGTTCATCGTTGTAGCAGTCTTGCTGTTTGCCGCGAGTTTGCGGATGCCCGCACGGTTGTTACCGTTCTTTTTAAACGAGGAGCAAGTGCAGCTTTCTGGGATCAGCGGGGCCATCGGTGAGGGAACTGCGGTTCGAGCTCGCGTACAAACCCCGGGAGGGTATTTGCACCTGGGTAAGCTCACTTGGACCTTGGATCCCCTGAGCGTCTTGACCTTGTCTCCCAAAGTAAATCTTCGAAGTGCTTGGGGTGATCAACGGGGAACCTTGGACCTGCGTATAGACGGAGACGCTCTTGCTATTCAAAACCTTGATGTGAGTGTCGATGCTGCGCTTCTCAAGCGGTTGCTGCCAATAGAGCTAAGTGGCCGTTTGGAGCTGGTTTTTGACGAGCTTTTAGTAACCCGCAGAGATGTAATGGCAGCTGACGGCCGTGTGGTCTGGCAAGACGCTGCCTGGCAATCGCCTCAAGGCGTTCGTGTCTTGGGGAGTTATGTCGCGACAATTGATAGCCCCGCGCCGCGGCAGGTTGTTGCAGACATCGTTACTTTGAGCGGGCCAGTGGTAGCTGCCGGAGAGGTTGATCTCGATGAGCAGCGCTTTAACATCGACTTGTTTATTGAAAGCTCGACACGAGCGCTAGATGCTGACCTAGCTCAAGCACTTTCTCTCATTGCCAGTCCGGAAGAAAATGGCTACCGTCTGCGCCTTGATGGAGAGGTCGCACGAGGTCCCTAGAGCCTGAGCTGTGATTTTGAATACCAACCCTTTTATCCGGAGACATAAGCACCATGAGTGAACAGTCCTTTCGTAAGTTTGAATGCATCGTCTGTGGCTTGATATACGATGAAGCTGAGGGCTGGCCTGATGACGGTATTCCCGCGGGCACGCTCTGGGAAGATGTTCCCGAAGATTGGTTGTGTCCCGACTGCGGTGTTGGCAAAGAAGACTTCGAGCAAATCTGAACGATGAATATGGCGGCGGCAGAGCAAGCGGCGAACCTCGCTTGCTTGCGTGAGGAACTTTCGGCTCGTGGCGTAGATGCGTTCTGTATCCCGCGCGCCGATGAGTATCTCGGTGAGTACATACCAGCGCATAACGAGCGTTTACAGTGGTTAACGGGCTTCACGGGGTCCGCTGGTATGGCCGTCGTCATGGCTACAGATGCGGCAATTTTTACTGATGGGCGCTATACGGTACAGGTGAGGCGTCAGGTCGACGGTGAGCAATACCAGTATCGCCGCTTAATCGAAGAGCCCCCTCTGTTATGGCTGAAGGAGACTTTGGCATCGGGGAGTAAGGTTCTTATCGATCCGCGCCTGTGCACTCTCGACTGGTACCAGCAAGCGCAGCGAGTTCTTGGTGATGCTGATATTGAGATTGTGCTTAGTACCGACAACCCCATCGACCGCTGCTGGGCGACGCGCCCCGAACCACTAATTGCAGAGGCTTTGCTCCTTGAGGAGGCTTTTACCGGTGAACATAGCCTCCAAAAGCGCGAGCGCCTGGGGAGGTCGATAGCGGAGCAGGGCGCTGACGCGGCTCTTGTATTTGCGCCGGATTCAGTAAGTTGGCTTTTGAATGTTAGGGGGAAAGACGTACCGCGCTTGCCGGTGCTACTTAGCTGCGCCGTGCTTGAAGCGAATGGCGATGTTCATCTGCTGGTCGACGAGAGGCGGGTTCCTCAGGGTTTTCACGAGCACACCGGCCCCGGCGTATCGGTGGTCCCCGAGAATGATGCGGCGCGGCTCTTGGAGAGTTTTGCTGGCAAAGTGGTGTTGGCTGACCCGTTGAGTGCGAATGCTTGGTCCCAGCTGAGTCTTGAGCGAGGGGGAGCGACGCTGTTTGCGGGAGAAGATCCCGTGCTCTTACCAAAAGCTTGCAAGAATGATGTGGAGATAGCTGGGGCTCTGGAGGCACACCGTCGGGATGCTGTTGCAGAGATTCGTTTTCTTGCCTGGCTAGATAGTGAGCTTGCGCAAGGGCGCTACCATGATGAAGCCTTGCTGTCAGATCGTTTGGGGGCGTTACGCGCAGAGGGCGAGCATTTTCACGAGCTGTCTTTTGACTCTATTTCGGCATCTGCTGCGAATGGTGCCATGTGTCATTACAACCATTTGGACAACACACCGGCGAAACTAGTCCCTGACAGCCTTTACCTCGTCGATAGTGGCGGACAGTATTCCGACGGCACGACCGATATCACCCGAACGATCGCCACAGGAACGCCGACCCAAGAGATGCGTGAGTTGTTTACCTTGGTGCTTAAGGGCCATATCGCGCTGGACAGCGCGCGCTTTCCCGCAGGCACAACCGGAACCCATCTTGATGCTCTCGCTAGGCAGTTTTTATGGCAGACGGGAAGAGACTACGATCATGGCACCGGCCATGGCGTGGGCGCTTTTCTGAGTGTCCACGAAGGGCCCCAGAGAATAGCCAAGGCCTGGAACGCAACGGCGCTCGCGCCGGGTATGATCGTAAGTAATGAACCTGGGTATTACCGGGATGGTGCTTTTGGGATTCGCTGTGAGAACCTCTGCGTCGTCCGCGAGGCGAACACTAACGCGAGTGAGGTCCCCATGCTGGAGTTTCTTGCGCTGACTCTCGTGCCGTTTGATCAGCGGTTGATAGATAGTTCATTGTTGAACGCTGCAGAGCGGTCCTGGGTAGATGCTTATCACTCACGGGTTCGGGAAGAGATTCTTGAGCGCTTGGAGCATTCTGAGGACCGTGAGTGGTTGATTGCCGCCACACGCCCACTTTCCTAGTTCCTTCCATCTCCTTCGGCTGAAGCGTATGGCGCTTTTGTGTAGACTGCGGAACTGATCCTAGTTCGGAGTTTGATTATGGCGGCTGCCGGCGGTGCACATTCGCACTGGACCTCTCGCTTTGCATTTCTTATGGCCTCAGTGGGATTCGCTGTTGGCCTTGGCAACATTTGGCGTTTTCCCTATGTGACTGGAGAAAACGGTGGTGCCGCATTTGTACTTATCTATCTCGGATGTGCATTCCTGATTGGCGTACCGATCCTCATGGCTGAGCTAATGATTGGTCGCAGGGGCGACGCCGCTCCTCCCATTGCTATGGCTAATGTCGCTAAGGAGAGCGAACGCAGCACTCAATGGCGTTGGGTAGGGGGCATGGGACTCCTGGCGGCTTTCACTATCGAGATTGTCTATTCCGTCGTTGTGGGCTGGGTTCTGTGGTATCTGTTTAAGGCGATTACTACGGGGTTTGCTGATGTAGACGCGGTAAATGCCGAGGCTCAGTTTACGGCTGTTCTGGCGGACAACTCAGGCATGCTGTTTTGGACCCTGGCGGGACTGGCGATTACCGGATTCATTATTTTCGCCGGTGTCAAAAATGGCATTGAACGCGCTGTCACGATCATGATGCCGTTGATGTTTGCGCTTCTTGTAGTGCTTGCCGGGTACAACTTTTTCGCCGGAGGGTTCTGGGAGGCGGTTGCCTGGCTGTTTACACCGGACTTCAGCAAAGTGACCTTTGCCACGGTGCTCGCCGCTATAGGTCAGGCATTTTTCTCTATTGGAGTAGCAATGGGGGGCATGATGACTTACGGCTCCTATTTGCCGCGCAGCATCTCCATCAGTCAGTCTGTCTTCATTATTGTGATTGCCGACACTGCAGTAGCCTTGCTTGCAGGTTTAGTGATTTTTCCCGCGGTATTCAATTATGGATTGGATCCAGCGGCGGGCGCAGGCCTGATATTCCAGACGTTACCGGTCGCTTTTGCGCAAATGCCCGGGGGCTATATCTTCGCGGTGCTTTTCTTCCTCATGCTCTCGGTAGCGGGGATCACCTCAATGGTAGGGCTCGTCGAGTCGGTCAACGCCTGGATCGAAGAGCACTACGGCGTGTCCAGACATAAGAGCGCGATGATCGTAGTGGGCTCTGTGGCGGTCTTAAGCATACTGAGTATTCTGTCCTACAACGTGCTCGACGAGCTGCGTATAGGTGAGAGGAATTTTAATAGTGTGATGGATTACTTCTCCAACCAGATTCTGCTTCCGCTCGGTGGTTTGCTGATCGCGATTTTTGCGGGCTGGTTTATGCGCAGGGAACACTCTCAAGAAGAATTTGCGACTCTGAGCTCAACAGGATATGCGATCTGGCATTTTCTCATCCGCTACCTGGTGCCGCCGGCGCTGCTGGTTATTTTTGTTTTAGGCGTTACTGAGTAGACGCGAGGACTTACGATGTTAGCGATGCTGAGTGATCTGCTTTGGAGCAAGG
Organism: Congregibacter brevis; assembly: GCF_045689245.1. Classification (GTDB taxonomy): domain Bacteria; phylum Pseudomonadota; class Gammaproteobacteria; order Pseudomonadales; family Halieaceae; genus Congregibacter; species Congregibacter brevis. The sequence continues at coordinate 1,734,205 of NZ_CP136865.1, forward strand.
TGCTTGTGGTTATGCTGGTGGGCATCGGCTTGTACTTCACCGTTGCATCGCGTTTTGTGCAGTTCCGCTACTTTGGAAAAATGTTCTCGGTTTTGGGCTCCGCCTTGCACCACGAAAAGGGGCATGTCAGTTCTTTTCAGGCATTGGTGGTGAGTGTTGCCGGCCGAGTCGGTGGCGGTAACATCGCCGGTGTCGCCGTAGCAATTACCCTTGGAGGGCCGGGCGCTGTCTTCTGGATGTGGGTCATTGGACTCATGGGGATGGCCACGAGTTTCTTCGAATGTTCCCTAGCTCAGCTTTATAAACGCTATGAACCCGACGGCACATTTCGCGGTGGACCTGCCTACTACCTCACTCGAGGCATTAATCAGCGCGGTTTAGCGATTATTTATTCGCTGCTTTTGTTGATTACCTTCGGGTTTGGATTTAATGCAGTTCAGTCCTATGTGGTAGCTACCTCACTGGATGTGTCCTTCGGCGTGCCAACCTGGGTAAGCGGTTTGGCGCTAGTGGTGTTTCTTGGATTCGTTTTTATTGGTGGGATTCAGCGAATCGCCGCAGTTTCCGAGATTGTGGTGCCCGTAATGGCGGTCAGCTACTTCGCGTGTGCAGTGCTTGTTATCGGAATGAATATTCAAGAGGTGCCGGCTGCCTTCGCGAATATCATAAGCAGTGCCTTTGGTTTGGATTCAGCGCTTGGCGGCGGTATTGGTGTCGCGATTATGCAGGGCGTGAAGCGAGGGCTCTTCAGTAACGAGGCGGGTTTGGGTAGTGCGCCAAATGTCGCTGCGGTCGCATTTGTTCCTCATCCTGCGAACCAGGGAATTGTGCAGGCCTTCAGTGTTTTCATCGATACCTTGGTCATGTGTAGCTGCACCGCGTTGATAATCCTGCTGTCGGATGTTTATCAGCCTGGTGCTGTGGGTGTTTCCGGTGTGGCCCTGACACAGAACGCGCTCGCTGAGCACCTGGGACCTTGGGGCGGTAGTTTTGTGAGTATCGCTCTGGTGATGTTTGCGTTCAGCTCGATTATGTACAACTACTATCTCGGCGAAAACGCGCTGAACTATTTTAGTGAAGACAACCGCACGCTGTTCACAGTGTTTCGGGTGATGGTGCTGGGCTTGGTGTTCTGGGGCGCGGCGCAAGACCTCGGCACAGTGTTCGGATTTGCGGACCTTACGATGGGGCTTCTTGGCGTCGTGAATCTTATAGGATTGTTGTGGATGTCTAAGCTGGCATTGCGCTTACTTAAGGACTACGACGATCAGCTCGCGGAGGGCAAGTCTCCGCGCCTCCATGCGGATGACTTTGCGGATCTGGATATCGATCGACGAGCTTGGCCCGACTGAATACGGTTAGAGCACGGGCGACATGAGCCGCGCGGCCGCCGTCGCCAGAGGAAACCAAATTGGTTTTCGCGTGAGTTCTTCGGCGGTAACGAGCCTGGAGTGGTCGAAGTCGTTTAGCAGCATTTGCTCAACTTCGTCGCAGAAGTTTTCGTCGTGAACAAGCGCAGTGATTTCGAAATTCAAACGAAAAGAGCGATTGTCGAAATTCGCTGTACCTACCCCCGCCAGCTCTCGATCCAATAACAGAACTTTCTGATGCATGAACGCTGGTTCGTAACGATAAACGGCTACGCCGGCGGGAAGCAGCTCCCGTGTAAAAGACCAGTTGGCAAGGCCCACTACGGGACCATCAGCGTTGTCCGGAATCATCACCCGCACGTCCACTCCGCGCAGCGCGGCAAGCTGTAGTGCCGCGATAATGCCCCGGTCGGGGACAAAGTATGGGCTGGCTATCCAGACACGATCCCGAGCCTGGGTTATGACCTGATGAAACATCAGACCTGCCTCATCGAATTCGCTTGCCGGATCCGAGGGGAACAAGAGAACTGAGCTGTTCCCCGGTGCTTCCCGCTCAGTCTCCCAATTTAAATCCAGCTGTTCTCGCCGAGCCCATAACCAGTCTGTGGCAAAAGTGAGCTCGGCGCCGATTACTGCCGGACCATGGATTTTGACGTGTGTGTCTCGCCAGGGACCTCGCTCGCTATCTTCGCCCAGGTACTCAATGCCGACATTGTGCCCACCTATCCACGCACAGATACCATCAACGACAACCACTTTTCGGTGATTGCGAAAGTTGAGCTGAAACCTGTTTCGTCGTCCCTGGGTGGTGTTGAACGCGGCGAGCTGTACCCCTGCATCCTGTAATTGCCGGTAGAGAGGGGTTTTAGCGAAACTACGAGAGCCAACCTCGTCGTAGAGTAAGTGCACTGCTAGGCCTTCTCGCGCCTTTTCAGCAAGGACTTTACCCAGTCGCCTTCCGAGAGCGTCGTCGCGCAGTATGTAGAACTGAAAAAGAATGTAGCGCCCTGCGCTCTTAAGGCCTGCTTCTATGCTGTCGAAAGTGGTGTAGCCGTCCACCAGTAGCTCTACCGCATTCCCGCGGACCGTAGGGAGTCTAGCTAGGCGGTGAAGGCTGCGGTAAAAGGCAGCGGATGCATCACTCGCCTGAAAGTCGAACAATTCATTCCGCGGTACTTTTAATCGTGCCTCGGCTTGAGATTCAATTTGCGCACGCTCCTCAAGGTAGCCGTCAAACTTGTTTCGGCCAAACACCAGGTAAAGGGGCACGCTGAGGTAGGGGAGTGTTAACAGTGATACGACCCAGGCGATGGAGCCTTGGGCGGTGCGCGCCTGCAGAATTGCATCAATAGCGCTGGCGATGGCCAGCAGGTACACCGCCGCGAGAACAACAGCGATTATTTCGGGACTGTATTGAAGCTCCATGCTTTGATTCTAACAGCGTGTCGATATCAGATGGCAATGCAGGCTTGCGTAAGTGTGAATCTGGACGAGTTTGACAAGGCCGGTGTTCGCGGGTCCAACTCAGGGTGGACAGGGGTGTCTCTGAGTCAGGAGACGCTCGGTCCAGACACAGGTATTACCGGTTGTGTATCAGGCGTGACCGGTTGTGTATCAGGCGTGACCGGTTGTGTATCAGGCGTGACCGGTTGTGTAGAAGAAGGCTCTCCGGGAACAAACTGGATCACGGCCATCACCAACAAGAATAGACCAAGCAGCAACCACTTTAATCCGCTTTGCAAACTATAGTCCCGCCAAGTGTTTCCCGAAGTTCGATAGGTTAGCACGCGCAGGTCGCGAGTCCAGTTGATCCCTGAGGTATAATTCCAACACTTTAACATTCGGTTTTAACAGTATGTTTACCCCGACTTATGCTCGAATAACCGAGCGACTTTCTGCCGAAGGCAGTGACGTTTGGGCCGTGCACGATCGTGCTCTGGAGATGCAGCGGAATGGCGAAGACGTCATTCTACTCTCGGTAGGCGATCCCGACTTTCGTACGCCAGAACCGATCATTGATAATGCCGTGAGTCATTTACGCGTGGGGCGCACGCACTATTCACCATCTCTTGGTGAAATCAAACTTCGTCGGGCGGTTGCTGATCTTGAAACGCAAACCTCGCCTTATCCCTGTAGTGCGGACGAGGTGGCTGTTTTTCCGGGAGCAACATCGGCAATTTACGCGGTACTGTCTTGCCTGTTGAATCCCGGCGACGAGATTGTAGTGCCTGAGCCAATGTACGTTGGCTACACACCTATTTTTCGGGGACTGGACTTACAGCTGCGAACGGTTCCTCTGGATGTACAGAATGGCTTCGCCCTGGATGTGGAGGCTCTTAAGTCGACGCTGACAGAGCGGACGCGAGTATTGTTTATCAACACTCCGGGTAACCCCACGGGCGCCATAATTCCCGCCGCAGATATTCGAGAGCTGGCCAATTATTGTAGAGAGCGCAATATTTGGTTGGTTTGTGACGAGGTTTACTCGATGTTCTGCTACGAAGGGAAACACGTTTCAGCCAGGGCTAGTGCTGAGTCCCTCGATAACATCGTCATGATTGATGGACTGTCTAAGTCACATGCTATGAGTGGCTGGCGCATTGGCTGGGTCGTCGCGCCCCCGACTCTTGTCCAGCGTCTCGGTGAGTATTCGGGAGCGACGCTCTTTGGTAGTCCGCAGTTTATCCAGGATGCGAGTGCATTCGCTCTGGAGAATGACCAACAATACGTTCGTGAGATGCGAGATGAGTATCTGCGGAGGCGGGACTACGTGCTCGACAAATTGAGGAAAGTACAGAATATTCGCTGCAGTCGACCCCATGCGGGCATGTTCATAATGGCTGATGTTTCGGCCACGGGTTTGGACGGCAAGCAGTTCGCAGAGCAGTTACTGACGGAGCAGGGCGTGTCGGTTATACCGGGAGACGCCTTTGGCCCTTCAGCCGCCAATTTTGTGCGTATGGGCCTTGCACAAAATCATTCGGTACTTAAGCGTGCCTGTAAACGTATAAAGCAGTTTTGCGCCGCCTATTGATCCGTCTACGTCTTGGTGACTTGGCTATTGCGATTCGGTGAGCACGACATCGAGATCAACTTCGTCGTCTCCTCGGCGGGCTCGTACCGAAATCGTATCTCCCGCCTTGTGACTCTCCATGAGCGTTAGATAGTCATCATGGCTGTCGATAGTTTGTCCGTCGATCGCGACGATGATATCTCCGAGTCTGAGGTCTCCTCGAGAGCTGCGCGAAACGCCGCGCAAACCCGCTTCCGCTGCAGGTAATCCTGGGAAAACTCGAACCACCGGCATGCCCTTGATGCCGTAACGGCGACGCCAGCGATCGCTGGCCAACTCAATACCCATAATGGGGCGGAGAATGCGGCCGTAACTAATCAGCTGCGGTACGACTTCGCGCACGGTATTTACCGGAATGGCAAAACCAATACCTGCGCTCGCGCCGCTAGGACTGTAGATCGCCGTGTTGACCCCAATCAGCTGTCCCAAGGAATTCAATAGAGGGCCGCCTGAATTACCTGGATTGATCGCGGCATCCGTTTGCACTACTCCGCGTATTTGCCGCCCACTCGGCGCACGTATTTCTCTACCAAGGGCGCTCACTACGCCGGTTGTCAGCGTTGTATCTAGACCAAATGGATTCCCGATGGCCAGGACTTTTCTGCCCACGGAGAGTTCCGTAGAGTCGCCCAAGGGTAGCGTAGTGAGATCTGAAGGAGGCTCTAGCAGTCGAAGTACGGCGAGGTCTTTTTCCGGAGCGCTGCCAATCAACTCTGCCAGATAACTGTTGCCATCTTGCAAGGTAACCTTCATTCGATTTGCGTCGGCTACCACGTGATAGTTAGTCACGATCAGGCCGCTATCATGCCAAACAAATCCTGAGCCTGAGCCCTTAGGGATCTCCATCACATCCATAGAAAACCGGCTGCGTCGGCGAAGTGTTGTGGTGGTGACATAAACGACAGCTGGACTTGCCTTACTGAAAATCTCCGTGCTGTTCGCCTCGTCCTCCGTTGCAAAGCTGAGATAGTCTCTAGCTTCTTCGGTAGAGGCTGTGCCAGCACCGAGGAGCAGTAGGGGAACAAGGCCTTTCGCTAAAGCCCGAGCAAGCCAACGATTACACATACGAAAAGACAGGCGCCCCAGCATGCAACTCAGCCCTCTGCCGATGCCTTAAAAGCGGCTATGAAGCTGCGAATGCGTTTCGCATTAGCACCCAGGTCGCTAACGCCCACGCGAGAGACCGAGCGCAGATCAATGAGGCTGCCTTCAGCGTTCGTCTGCACTCGAATCACTACATCGTCTTTGAATTGCATGATTGCGGTGGTGTCCACGGCTTCAATGTAACCCGCGTTTGCGTCTTCGCGAACTATCTCCCACCCAAGATCTCGGGCGGTCGTAAGCGCGAGATTGTAGCTGCTCGCATAAGAGCGAGGGCTTTCGAGGGTTTGGAGGTCCGGATAGGCAGCAAGCTGCTGTTCCACGACGTCTTCGGTTAGCTCCAGAGGGTTACTGTTGTTCCCGCGAAGACGGAGTACTTCTTCAAAAACAGGGGGATCTACCAGGTCGGTAGCGATATCGTGAATGGGAGGGACGTCTCTGGCCTGCGTGGCCATAAGTAGCAATGCGGCTCCTGGGAGAGCGGGAAGCGCGCGTTTGAGTATGGTCATTCGTGCGCCGCGCCAGCGTGGCAACAGGCTCTGCACTGCCATAAATGCGAGTACCAGAGCACTGAGCAGGCCTGCGATAGCATAGAGAAGCAGGCCTTGTTGCCAGTTGCCGCTTCGCACCACTAGTACAGAGATAGCCAGTATGGCCAGAAAGAACCAGGCGATGTAGCCAGGCCAGCGTATCCACGCGCTAGGGGTTTCACTCATTATTCTTGCCTCTTAGATTTTATTGCTGTGAGAGTAACTAGGCGGCGCTTCGGAGCGCCGCTATCCGTTGGTCCAGTGGCGGGTGGGAACTAAACAACGCCTTGAACCCTTGTTTGGCTGTTTCGCTGATACCAAAAGCGGTGAGCTCACCGGGAAGGTCCTGGGCCGTATCTTGCTTGCCACGGAGACGTTCCAAGGCGGCGATCATGTCGCCGCGACCCGCTAAGCTGGCTCCCGCCGCATCAGCGCGAAACTCTCTCCACCTTGAGAACTTGAACACGATGATGCTTGCAAGAATTCCGAGAACAATCTCGGCGACGATCGATACGACGAAATAGCCTATTCCGTAGCCACGTTCGGTTTTGAAAACAACTCTATCAACGGTGTGACCGATGATTCGAGCGAGAAACATGACAAAGGTATTTACTACACCCTGTATCAGCGTGAGTGTCACCATGTCGCCATTAGCCACGTGGCCTATTTCATGGCCGATTACAGCGCGTATCTCGTTTGCCGGGAAGCTCTTTAACATTCCTGCGCTGATGGCCACCAAGGCGGCGTTCTTGTTCCATCCGGTAGCAAAGGCATTCGGCGCCTCGGAGGGGAAGATCCCTACCTCTGGCATTCCGATTCCTGCCTCTTGGGCCAGCTCTGCCACGGTGTCCACAAGCCATTGCTCATCGCGGTTACGGGGCGATTCAATGATGTAAGTGCCCGTGCCACGCTTGGCCATCCATTTGGACAGAAAAAGCGAGATCATTGATCCGCCCATGCCGAAGAGTCCACAAAAGACCAGCAGCGCTTTGAGATTCAGGTCTACGCCGTTTGCCGCGAGAATGCCCTCAAACCCCAGCATGGTGAATACCGTGCCGACCAAGATGAGCACGGCAAAGTTGGTGGCGAGAAATAACAGAATGCGCATGTCTGAGTACCTGTATCGAAACTATCGGCGAATCGGAGGTCAGCGGCCCGATATTCATGGATCGGGGTTTCGCGCCCTACAGCACAAGACATTGGGGCCAGCCCCAAAGTTTCAAGGTGGGTCTGGGCACCAATGCTTCAAGCTTAGCAGCCTGGCGCAGCGTACGTGATCAATCAGACCGCGGCGCTTAAGGGAGGTTCCTCTGCATCGGCGTCGCCTCCCTCACCTGTTTCGCCTGCCTCGCCCGGCGAGTCTTCTTCATTGGCGGCGGCCAGCGCCGCCTCTGCCGCTTTCTCAGCGGCCTTTTCCGCGGCTTTTTCCGCCGCTTTGTCCGCAAGAGTCGGAGTCAGGTGCGAACTCGCCTCGATAACGGGTTCTTTCTTTTCGTCTACCTCGCACTCCAGCACTTCACCCCGGAGATCTATGTCCTTGGCGCTCAGCTCTACCAGCTGGTTAACAGCCTCATCACGGTGTTTGGTCTTGAGCACCCGCTGGGGTTCTCTACCATCAACCCATTCTCCTGCTCGCGTCCAAAACTGACCTAACTGATTCTGAATGACGAAAACTGCTTCACTCATCTTGCTGTGTTTCCTTTATCTTGGGTGGTTGTATCTAAGCGGGCTATGTATTTTGAGCAGACGTGTTGTGTCTTAGCTCTTTGTAAGCAAGTCCTTGGCCTGGTTAATCTTGGCGGCAAGATAATCGGAGCCGCCACGGTCGGGATGCAGCTTCTGCATCAGTTTGCGATGGGCGTCGACAATGGCCGTTTCATCGGCGTCATCGTCAAGGCCCAACACCTCGAAGGCTTCTTTGCGGCTCATATCACCCGACGCAGTCTGCTCTTTAGCGCTGCCTTCTTGAGCTGCGTCCTGGAAGCGTTGCTCCAGATAACCGTTAAGGAGCTGCACTGACTCTGGGTCGTTATTCTCGCAATATTGTCGAAGAGAATCGAGCTGTTCCCGGTCCATTTCATCCAGCAGCCAATCTTTTTGTGGCCCTTCCAGCACCTCGCCTGACAATGCGCCGCTTTCATGGTCCAGATGCATACGCAACACTCGCGTTGTCACTGTTGAATGTTGGCTGGAGGCGGTCGTCTGAGACTTTAGAGACGAGAGCATGGGAAAGAGGCGAATCAAAATCGGTAGCGACTGCCGCGCCGCCACCAGCAAGCCTGTAATTGCCGCGCCGACCCAATGCATCTTGCCCGCGAGCGTCAGCAATATGACGACCACCACGGCCACACCAACGCCGAGCTTGAAGTATTCACCGCGCCTCCGATGAGGTGGCATAGTAGCGACTCGGCGTAAGAGAATGTAAACAACCGCGCCAATCGCGAGTAATAGAATCAGTCTGGGCATAGAAGTCCTGTTGACTAAAAATCTAGCGTTTTAACTGCTCTAGCAGGCGCTGGGCACCCGCCGTAGGCTTACTTTCCAGAGCTTTTCGTCCCCCGGCGGCATAGCGAGCCACTGCCCCCAGTAAATCTCGAAGACGTTGCGCACTGCTCTGGTCAAAGTGCTCATAGGCTCCGCCGCTCACCCGGGCCATAGTTTCGAAGCACTGCTTAACCGTAGGGTCATAGCCTTCCTGGAATAAGAACAGCGGTAACGACTGTAAGCGACACATCCCCGCCAAGTCCTGAAGCGTAGCGCCATTCTCTTCTACAGCATCTCCTATAAACACTAGCGCGTTTACCTTTGTGGTGTTTTGCTGCTTCAACGCAGCCTGCAGTAGTCTCCCAATCTGCGTTCGACCAGCCGCACACTGTACGCGACTCATTCTCTGGGCGAGAGCGGACGCGTCACTTTGCCAGGCACCCAGATGTAGCTCGCCGATACCTCGATAATACGCGAGCTGTATTGATAGAGACGCAAGATCATTTGTCACCTGAAACATGCTGGCTTGAAGCTCGCAGGCGAGATCCCAGGTCGCTTGTCGACTGGCTGTCGCATCGATGGCGAAGAGCAGCCGTGATTGCCCGGCACTAAAGCGTTGGACGTTCTTCGCACGCTCTAAAAACGCGCGGACGTCGCCGGAGCTAGCGTGCTTAGCGGGAGTGCGGGGCATCGTTGAAGTGAACCGACATGATGCGAGAATGGTATACCCTTGGGCACAAGGCTCCAAGCGCGTTTAGGGGTGCTGTAACCATGCCTTTTTTGCCAGCTGTTTTTTTAACTACGGAGATTGCACGTGAAGTTGTTTGAATTGCGAAAGAAACACGCCTTACCCAGTGCGGAGGATGCATTGCCAGGCCGTGAGACGCCCGTGGTCGTTGCTGAGCAACATCACGTGCTGGGGACCCCCTTGCGTGGTCCTTTTCCACCAGAGATGCAGCAGGCTGTATTCGCTATGGGTTGCTTTTGGGGTGTCGAGCGCGTTTTTTGGCAGTTGGAGGGCGTATTCACGACTGCCGTGGGCTATGCCGGGGGGCATACACCAAACCCTGGCTACGAGGAAGTATGTTCGGGACGCACTGGGCATACAGAAGCGGTTCTGGTGGTTTTCGACCCAGATAAACTCAGCTTTGACGATTTGCTGCGAAGTTTCTGGGAAGGTCATAACCCTACCCAGGGGATGCGCCAGGGAAATGACATGGGTACCCAGTACCGATCCGCGGTCTATGCCGCGGATCCGGTGCAGTTAAATGCTGCACAAAGCAGTATGGAAGCGTTTCAGCGAGAACTCGCCGCTGCGGGATACGGGGACATCACTACCGAGATCGAAATGGCCGGCCCTTTTTATTACGCCGAGGATTATCACCAGCAATATCTCAGCAAGAATCCCGGTGGTTACTGCGGCTTAGGTGGCACCGGCGTGACCTGTCCGATCGGACTAGACGTCGCGGGGACCACCTAAGGGATGGCTCTCAGCCGCTAGTAGTCTTCGTCGGGCTCGACGATCTCCAACTGCTCCATGAGGGCAATGGCCACCTCGAGGAAGTCTGAGTCGGTAATGATACCTACGAGACTCCCGTCTCGGGTGACTGGCAGGCAGCCGAGACGTTGTTTTCTCAAAAATCCGGCGACGGCTCGAAGCTCCGCATCCTCGGTAACGGTTTGAACGGGCGAAGTCATGACCGCAGACAGTGCAACGTAAGCCTCCTTGCCAGCGGTTCTTGGGTCCTCGTGGACAAGCCGGGAATCGCTGGCGGCAAGCACATCTCGATGAGATACAAGCCCAATGACGTTGCCGTCCTTAGCAACGATGGGAATGTGCCGTATATGGTGTTCTCGCATTAGGGAGGCCGCTTCCAGGAGGCTGTCGTCGGGTCCCAAGGTATAGGGTTGGGCGGTCATTATTTCTGCAACGCTTAGCATGTCCCATCCTCTCTCTGTTTGATGAGTAAGTTTTAAAGAGTTCAGGAGGGGCAGTCATTGATCTTCGTCAAGGATCAGCGTCTTCCCTTAAGAGGGTGCACGCAGCGCTACATGTGCTCGTTGGTAAGATGCCGTCCCAAGGCGCAGTGCAGAGCCGTCTCGACACGCAGCATACGTGGCCCTAGGCTCACGCTTCTCGCCCCAGCTTGTTCTATGAGGCCTCGTTCGAAGGGAATAAATCCGCCCTCGGGTCCTATCACCAAGAGGCTGGGTGTTGCCGGTGATTCGGGATAGCTATCGCGAGCGCCAAGATCCGCTAGCAGGGCATTGCGGCCCTTGCAAAGTTCCGGGAGCGTATCTTCGACAAAGGGCCGAAAGCGTTTGTGCTGTACAACCATAGGTAGCCGTGTATCCATGGATTGCTCAAGCCCTGCCACGAGGGCCTCTTGCAAGGCAGGGGCTTGCAAGAGTGGGCTTTGCCAGTAACTTTTTTCGACGCGAAAGCTGTTGATGAGGTGAAGTTGTTTGACCCCCGTCTCGGCAATACCGCGCAGAATTCTTCTGAGCATTTTGGGCCGCGGTAGGGCCATTACTACTGTTAAGGCTAAAGGTGGGGGAGGCGTACGATCTAAGCTGACGTCGATAAGCGCAGCTTTGTCATTGATTTCTAACACCGTTCCCTCGCCGATATCGCCATTTAAAACGCCGACACGAAGGCTGTCTCCCGATTGCAGCTTCAGAACACCGTTGAGGTGTTCCAAGCGGCGACCGCTGAGTTGCAACTGGTTGTTGGTGTCCAGCTCATCCGGTCCAACGATCAGAAGGTTCACAGTGCTTAGTCGATCCAGAGGTCGTATTCATCGGCGCGGGACACTGTGCCCCGCACCCAATCTCCGGGAGTAAAATCTGACGCCCCCGGGATATGCACTCGGCCATCAATCTCGGGTGCATCGGCGCTGGAGCGTCCTACGGCACCATGTTCGTCGACGCTATCTATGAGAACCTCAATGTCACGTCCAACTTTGCTTTGAAGACGCTGTGTACTGATTGCTTGCTGGCGAAGCATGAATCGCTCGTAGCGTTCCTGCTTTAGTTCCTCAGGGACGGGGTCTGCAAGTTGATTGGCGGCGGCGCCCGTGACTGGCGAGTACTGAAAACAACCAACACGGTCCAATTGCGCTTCGTCGAGAAAGCTCAATAATTCTTCAAACTCCGCATCGGTCTCGCCGGGGAAACCGACGATGAACGTGCTGCGGAGGGTTATGTCGGGGCACTGCTTACGCCAATTCTGGATGCGCCCGAGTACTTTCTCGGTGGCAGCGGGGCGCCGCATACGCTTGAGCACGGCATGGCTTGCGTGTTGAAACGGTATGTCGAGATAGGGAAGAATTTTTCCCTCGGCCATAAGGGGTATCACTTTATCGACGTGAGGGTAGGGGTAGACGTAGTGTAGTCTGACCCAAACACCCAATTCGCCCAACGCGGTACAGAGACTCTCCATGCGGGTAGACAGCGGTCGGCCCTGCCAGAAGCCTGTTCGATACTTTACATCCACACCATAAGCGCTGGTGTCCTGGGATATCACCAGTAGCTCTCGTACACCGGAGCGCACGAGCGCTTCTGCTTCATCCATAACGTCGCCGATGGGTCGGCTGACAAGGTCACCACGCATGGAGGGAATGATGCAAAAGCTGCAGCGATGATTGCAGCCTTCAGAGATTTTTAGATAGGCATAGTGGCGGGGGGTCAGTCGCACAGTCGATGCGGGGATCAAATCGGTAAACACGTCTTTTGGTGGAGGTGTCGGTACGTACTCGTGTACCGCGGATACCACTTCTTCGTAGGCCGCCGGCCCCGTTACCGACAAAACCTTGGGGTGCTCAGCCCGGATTCGCTCTGCGTCGGCGCCTTTGCCCATACAGCCGGTCACGATCACCCGACCATTTTCTGCGATCGCTTCACCAATGGCCGCGAGAGACTCTTCCTTTGCGCTATCAATAAAACCACAGGTGTTGACGACGACTAGCTCGGCATCGTCATAGCTGCCAACGATATCGTAGCCGTCTAATTTTAGTTGCGACAAAATGCGCTCAGAGTCCACCAGGGCCTTAGGGCAACCCAGGCTCACAAATCCAACGGTGCTGTTCTTTGCGGCCTTATTTACGGAATTACTTCCGCCTTTCATACCGGAGGTAGGATCAGATTCAGAAGACATAGAATTGGTCGATTGGTGAAAGCGCGAAGGGTAGCATGGTCCACCGAACGTCGAGAATGGAGATTGAGTCATGACAGTGTTGGTAGAGAGAGTCGGGCGTGTGTTGAAGGTGCTCATCGATCGCCCTGAGAATCGCAATGCCGTGAACGGACCAACAGCTTCGTTGCTGGCGCGGGCGTTTCGAGATTTTGATAGAGACGACTCTTTAGATGTGGCGATTCTGCAGGGCGGCGGCGAGACTTTTTGCGCAGGGGCCGATCTGAAAGCTGTGGCGAGCGGTGAGAATATGAACCGTATGCAGGCTCATGGAGAGGGTCCTATGGGACCTTCGCGCATGCAGCTCAGTAAGCCTGTGATCGCCGCGGTCGAGGGCCATGCCGTCGCCGGAGGATTGGAGTTGGCACTGTGGTGCGATCTAAGAGTCGCAGACCCCGATGCGGTCTTTGGCGTGTTTTGTCGCCGTTGGGGAGTTCCCCTGGTTGACGGAGGAACAGTGCGCCTTCCTCGACTTATCGGCCAATCGCGGGCGATGGATATGATCCTCACGGGAAGACCCGTGGGAGCCCGTGAAGCGCTGGAGATGGGGCTTGTGAACCGTGTATCAGCGCCCGGAGAGGTTGCTAGCGAAGCACTTGCGCTCGCCGAGCAGCTGTCGGCTTTTCCGCAAGCCTGTATGCGCGCTGATCGGGCGAGTGCTCTGGCCCAATGGTCATTGACCGAGCAGTCAGCCCTTGCTCATGAGTACGCAGCGGGCGAGGCAGTGGTACAAAGCGGAGAAACCCGACGCGGCGCTGAACGTTTTAGCGGTGGCCTTGGCCGTCACGGTGATTTTCGAGACATTTGATGGCTTTGCAGGCACCTTTGCATGCTGAAGGCTGGGTGGCTTTTTGCCTGCCTGCGCGCCGGTCTGTCCTCTTGTTTGTCCAATGGGAGCCGCATTCTAAGAGGCGCTGCTTAGAGTTTTAGACGACCCGCGGGGCTGTGTGTTCTTACCAGAAGCTCTTTACGTAGCAGCGCCATGAGCGACAGGCAGTCATCACGATTGAGGAATTCACCTACCCGGACGGTTTCTTCATTGCCGTGAACCGATAGACCGGGTCCTTCCCAGGGATGCTTCTCGGGAGTTATTGCGAGGGCGACTTGATCTCTCGCAAACCGCCAACGCCGCTTTGGCGCGTAATGTCCCTTATCGATCGATACCACACACTCATCCAGCGTGATGACGTGGCGATACTCGAGCTTCCAGTTGACGTAATAGAGAGCGGCGGCAAGGGCCAGAAGCTCTGCGCCAGCGAAAGGCAAAATGGGCCAAGCACCGAGCGCGGTAAACCCGATAGCTGCTCCAAGGGAAGGTACAGATACCGCAAGGAGTGCAAGTTTATTGTTGCGCCAGCTCGACGAGTGATTGGGCTTTGCAATGATGACTAACGAAGCGTCGCTGCGGCTGCTGCTGACCACCAAGCTTAATCCTTCTATTATGCGGTCTGGTTTATGCGACCTAGTTTGTACACTGGATTTACACAGTGAAAGTATAGTGCACCTTGATGGGAGTACCCACAGAGTTTGAAGAGAGCTAGATGCAACTGAAGGTTGTACGCGGTTCTTGTTTTAGGAGATCAGATTTATGACAAGGTTCCTCAGTGTCGCAGAGGCAGAAGACTTTGCGGGCGTGATCATCGATTGCAGGTTTTCCCTCGCCGATCCTGAAGAGGGTCGTAGGGTTTATGATCAGGGCCATATACCCGGAGCCCTCTATCTGGATCTTGCAAAGGATATGTCGGCGCCAATTCGCACCCACGGCGGGAGGCACCCACTACCGTCGACGCAGACCTTTGCGCAGAAGCTCGCGGACCTGGGCGTTGACGAGAGCACTGAAGTTCTGCTCTACGATGACTCGCGCTTTGTGTTCGCTTCGCGATGTTGGTGGATGATGCGCGCTCTTGGTTATCGGGAGCCGGTTTTGCTGAATGGTGGGTACAAAGCGTGGTTGAGTCAGGGTGCTGGGATGGAGATGGCTACGCCCACTCCTGATCCCACCGCGGCGAGGGAGGTTTCGAAACAGTGGCCTGGCTGTTGTGATCGAGATGGGCTTTTTGATTTGCAAGGTCAGTCAGCGTTTGTTGTGGATGCGCGTGAAGCGCAGCGTTATCGCGGTGAACATGAACCTATCGATCCTATAGCGGGGCACATTCCCGGTGCATTGAATCTCCCCTGGCAGAGTTTTAGTAACGAGCACGGCGAATTCCTTGAGGCCTCCGCTTTGCGAGAGTGTTGGGGCGATACGCTGGAGGCCGCTCCGCTGGTGGTCTATTGCGGCTCTGGCGTGTCCGCCTGTGTCAATGTTTTATCCCTAGCTGTACTTGGTAGAGATGATGTTTGGCTCTACGGCGGTAGCTGGAGTGATTGGTGCAGTTATCTGTAGGCGTGCTCACAGAGCTACCCACGATAAAGCCGTATAGCCATAAGGGGCGCGGCGGGTTCAGTCTTTAAAAAGGCGCCGGACAGTGACCCACTAATTTTCGCCCGGTAACCGGATGGGGGAATGCGATTCGCGATGCATGAAGCATCAGTCGCGGCGCACTACCCAGAATGGCGGGAGGGGCGTACATGTCACAGCCCAGAATAGGGTGTCCCATTTCCCGGCAGTGGATGCGCAGCTGATGAGTGCGCCCCGTCGCTGGCTGTAATTCGAGATAACTGTTTCCGTTCTCACGTTTAAGAACTTTGAAATAAGTAAGCGACTTCTTGCCTGTTTCCGCACAGATCTTTTGCAGAGGTCTGTTTTCCCAGTCCCTCGCAATAGGCAGGTCGATCTTGCCTTCGTCATCCGCTACATCCCCGGCGACCCAAGCCCTGTACTGCTTGTCTACGGACCGTTCCTGAAACAGCCGCGACAGTGCTGCCTGGGACGGTTTTCCCCGGGCAACAATCATGATGCCAGAGGTATCCAGATCTAGCCGATGGACCACCAGCGCATCGGGGTAGCGCTCTTGCAGTCGTGTGATCATGCAGTCGTGATTCAGCGGGTGGCGACCCGGTACCGAGAGCAGTAGATCCGGCTTGCGGATTAGTAGAAGAGACTCGTCGGCATAGATGACTTTGACTGACTCAGCGCTGTGAGGAACGACGTAGGGTGGCAGCTCCAGATCGTCTGGCGAGTCGGGAGGCGTGGGCATAATCACGAGCCTGCAAGCACAGCCCGATAAGCCTGAACCGCCGCAGGCGTGCCTATGCGCAGAGCATCGACGGTAAGCGCATGTCCTATTGATACCTCCAACAATCCCGGCAATGCCCTGAAGATCGGCAAGTTGTCGAGGTTCAGATCGTGGCCGGCGTTGACGCCCAGTCCAGCCTCCAGGGCGGCCTCAGCGGTATCTCGAAAGCGCCGGTAACATTGATCAACGTCCTTGCCCTTCGAGACAGCGACCGCAAAGGACTCTGTATACAGCTCTATGCGGTCAGCACCAATTTGCGCGGCGATGGCCATTTGCTCCGGCACGGGGTCCATAAAGAGGCTGCTGCGAACACCGAGAGATCGCAGTTCTGTGAGCAAAGGTTCCAACTCTTCTGCCTGACGAAGGAGATCAAAGCCGTGGTCGGAGGTGAGTTGGTCGTCTCCGTCGGGCACTAGAGTGCACTGAGTGGGACGCAGTTCTCTAACCAGCTCCATGAATCCGGGGTAATCGCTAACGCCTCTTCGATCGCTGGCTCTTGGGCCGGCGAAGGGGTTCCCCTCGATATTGAATTCAACCTCAAGCATCGCGGCTAAATCCCTACAGTCGTCGGCTCGGATATGCCGTTGATCTGGGCGAGGGTGCACGGTAATCCCATCGGCGCCTGCGTCGATGCACATCTGGGCGTGCTGAGGAATGTCGGGAATCGTGGTGTCTCTGGAATTCCTAATCAATGCGATTTTATTGAGATTGACGGAGAGGGCAATCACAGCAGGCTCTTGCGCTCAATCTTGGTGATGATAACGGCGTCGATGGGAACATTACCGTGAGGGCCGATAGCCTGCACGGGAGAAGTACTGATGTAGTCCACGGTGCTCATGCCATCGATAACCTCACCGAAAACGGTGTAACCGGGAGCCCCCGGTTGCCAGTCTAGACGCAGATTGGTGCGCTGGTTAATAAAAAACTGTGCGGTAGCTGAATCGGGGTCAGAAGTTCGCGCCATCGCTAAAGTGCCTCGGACGTTGTGCAGGCGGTTTTTCGATTCGTTCATGACTGGTTCCCCAACCGGCTTCTCCACCATGTCTGGGGTGAGCCCTCCGCCCTGAATCATAAAGTTGGGTATTACGCGGTGGAAGATAGTTCCGTCATAAAAACCATCATCAACGTAAGCCAGGAAGTTCTCGACCGCCAGGGGTGCTTTATCCCTAAACAGGCGGACGCTGATGACGCCGACATTGGTGGTGATCGTCACCTGCGGGTTGGGGAGAGGGGTTTCGGAGGACGATTGCGCCACAGACACAGACGCCAAAACACTGAGAAAAAAGCCTGCCAAGGCCACGGGGATAAAACGGGTACTCGCGATCATCATAGTCTCCTGGGCGATCTGCGCCGGAAGTGTGGTTTTAAGCCCAGCTGGAACTGCTTTTACGCTTGGGCCACAAGCGCGGCACGACCAATGTGATAATCACGCCGAGGAGCACTGCAAAGGCCCCATCCATGAATGCACTGCTCCGTACGCGATCCTGCAGACGTTGATTGTCAGCTTCCAGCGTGTCCAGTGTTGTACGCATGGTTGCCGAGTCTTCTACCAGTCGCCGATTGTTTTCTGCGGTCTCCACAGCGCTACCGGAAATCTGGCGCAGCTGTGCCAGCTCCTCACTAACCTGTTGGAGGTCGGCATTACTCTTTGCCAATTGAGAGCCCACATCGCTCTGCTGTGCCTGGAGCTCACTGAGACGGCTGCGCAGCTCGGCGGATTCCTGTTGAGCCTCTTCTAGTTGACGGACTACCGCTGGCAAGCGCACCTGTGCTGGAGGCTCAGTGGAGAGATACTCGGCCTGAACCCAGCCTTCGGTGCCGCGAGATGTAGCGACCTCCGCCCAGTTGCCATCGGTAGAGCGGCGTTTTTCGGTTAGCTCCGTTCCCGGAATAAGTTTTCCTATCCAGCGGTAGTTTGAGCCTGGCCCTGCATGAAGCACCACGAAAACCTCGTCACTGATATAACGGGATTCCTGGGCATGGGCGGCAGGGGTTAGGCTTAGTAATAGGGGGCCTGCACTCAGCAACAGAATGAGTAGAAGTCGGATCACGGATACTCCTTGTTTATAGGTATCGATACACATCGCGTTGACTAGGGGATAACGATTTTGAAAGGTTTGACTTCAACCTCGGCGAATACGCCGGAGGTGCTGTAGGGGTCTTCGTTCGCCCAGCGTTGGGCATCTTCAAGAGAGGGGAACTCAGCAATGATCAGGCTGCCGGTAAATCCGGCCTCACCGGGATCTTCACTGTCGATCGCGGGATGCGGACCACCGACGAGTACTCGACCCTCATTCGCCAGCTCCTGAACACGGGCGAGATGTTGTTCACGAACCTTCATTCGTAAAGGCAGACTATTGGGGACATCGGTTCCAAAAATGGCGTAGTACATTGTATTTCTATTAG
Source organism: Congregibacter brevis (assembly GCF_045689245.1). Lineage (GTDB taxonomy): Bacteria > Pseudomonadota > Gammaproteobacteria > Pseudomonadales > Halieaceae > Congregibacter > Congregibacter brevis. Next base: position 1,752,540 of record NZ_CP136865.1, read on the forward strand.
CCTCCAATTATTCGCTATCAGTATTCGCTGCGGTTTCATCTGCTTGCAGATGCGGACTTACCAGTACCGCGGTAAGTATCGTAAGCAGCATCGTAAACCCTATGGAAGAGTACAGTTTGTAACTTACCCACGTTGCCTCGCTGTAGCTATACGCCACGTAAAGATTCAGTGCTCCAACGATCAAAAAGTTGCTGATCCAAAGTAGGTTCAACTTGGACCACACCGTTTTTGGAAGTTCCAGTTGGGATCCCAAAGTGCGCTCGAGCAAATTCCGCTCTCCGATAAAGTGAAAGAGGCCAAAAGCGATCGCAAGCGCCCAGTTGAAGATGGTGGGCTTCCATTGAATAAACGTCTGATCACGGAGAATCAACGTCGCCCCGCCAAAAATACCTACGGCAAGGAAAGTCCAAAGACCGCGTTTGTCCCAGTAGCCACTCGCTATCCGGGAAATGAGAACCTGCAGCGCGGTAGCACTGATAAGTACCGCTGTGGCACTGAAAATCCCATCAAACTCGTATTGCCAGCCCGCCACGCGGAGGGTTTCCCCATCGAGCTGATAGACGACAAAGAACAGTGCTATGGGAATAAATTCGAGGAGTTGTTTCATGCCAATCGCCAGAACGGTCTGCAGTGCTAGAATGCCGCGCAGTCCTAAAGGGGCCGCATTGTAAAACAATTCACAGAGTCGCGCGGGGCGGACTTCCATGAGTCAGTTCTTCCAGATACATCCGGATAATCCCCAGGCCCGCCTGGTGCGTCAGGCCGCCGATATTGTCCGCGGTGGGGGCGTGATCGTTTATCCAACGGATTCGGCGTACGCGCTGGGTTGTCACATTGGGGACAAGGCTGCTTTGGATCGCATTCGTCGCATTCGTAAGCTTGATGACCGGCATAATTTTACGCTGGTCTGTCGCGATCTTTCCGAAATCGCGACTTATGCCCGTGTAGACAACGCGGTGTACCGATTGTTGAAGCAGCACACGCCGGGTCCCTACACTTTCATTCTTCGCGCAACTACCGAAGTACCCAGGCGCCTTATGCAGGCAAAACGCAAGACTATTGGGCTCCGGGTGCCGGATAATGCCATCACCCAGACGCTTCTTGGTGACCTTGGCGAACCCCTGATGAGCGTGTCGTTGATTATGCCCGGCGATGAACTGCCGCTTATTGACCCCTATGAGATCCGCGAAATTCTCGAACATGAGGTGGATCTGGTGCTCGATGGGGGTTACTGCGGTATGGAGGCAACGACGGTGGTAGACCTGGCCGATGAGAAGCCCATGGTGCTGCGTGCTGGGAAGGGCGACCCAGCGCCCTTTGAGGCTCCCTGAGGTATACTGGCGACACTTTGTACTGGTGCTTCTGTGACTAACGAAAATCAAGACTTGATGCCTTCAAGCTCCTCATTGCTGGGGCCGGAACTGCCGACTCAGTCAGAAATGCCTTTTGCTGTGGTTATGGGTAAAGCCGTTACTGAGCTTCCCAAGGATTTGTACATTCCACCTCAGGCGCTTGAGGTGTTTTTGGAGGCTTTTGAAGGGCCTCTGGATCTTCTGCTGTACCTCATCCGGCGCCAAAATCTCGATATTCTCGAAATCGACGTCTCGCGAATCACAGAGCAGTACATGCATTACGTGGACCTAATGGATGCCATGCAATTCGAGCTTGCCGCCGAGTACTTGCTCATGGCGGCTATGCTGGCCGAGATAAAGTCGCGCATGTTGCTACCGAGAGCGACCACTGAAGATGAGGACGAAGAAGATCCTCGCGCTCAGTTGATACGTCGCCTCCAGGAGTACGAGCGCTTTAAAAAAGCTGCGGAAGAGATCGAGGATCTTCCCCGTATGGAGCGGGACACTTGGGTCGCAAGTGCCGCGCCACCTCCTGTTGAGCAGGAGCGCCCCGCGCCTGACGTCGACATGCGTGAGCTCTTATTGGTGCTCTCTGATGTTCTCAAGCGTGCGCAGATGTACGAGAGCCACCAGGTGCAGCGGGAAGCTTTATCAACCCGGGAGCGTATGTCTCAGGTTTTGGACAAGCTTCAGGGTAAGCAGTTTGTGCCCTTTGTTTCTCTGTTTTCCGCCGAAGAAGGCAAGTTAGGGGTTGTAGTGACGTTTTTGGCGATCATGGAACTCATTAAGGAGTCTTTGGTTGAGATTGTTCAGACAGAAAGTTTTGGCCCGATACACGTTAAGGGGCGTGCCGAATGAGTGAGAGCACTGGACTTGTGCAGATTATCGAAGCGGCTTTGCTCGCCGCAGGGAAGCCACTAACGGTTGCTCAATTGGGTGCTTTGTTCGAGGAACATGAGCGGCCGACAAACGATGACATCCGTGCCGCCCTCGAAGAGGTTCGGGAGCGCTGTGAGGGTCGCGGTTTTGAGCTGGTAGACGTGGCCAGCGGTTTCCGTTTTCAGGTGCGTGAGCAAATGAGTCCCTGGGTGAGCCGACTCTGGCAGGAACGTCCCCAGAAGTATTCTCGTGCGCTTTTAGAAACTCTGGCATTAGTCGCTTATCGTCAACCGATCACCCGGGGAGAGATCGAAGAGATCCGCGGTGTAGCGGTCAGCACAAATATTATTCGCACTCTCCATGAGCGGGACTGGATTCGCGTAGTCGGTCATCGTGATGTCCCTGGACGGCCTGCGATGTATGCGACGACGCGAGACTTTCTTGACTACTTCAATCTCAAGAGTCTCGATCAGCTTCCCGCTTTGGCAGATATTCGCGACCTCGAAACTCTGAATGCCGAGTTGGGCTTCAGCGAGCCGCTGCCCGAGGCTGCCAACGGTGAATCTTCTGGCAATCAGGAAGAGAGCGCTGAAGAAAACGCCTTAGACAGTGAAATTACAGGGCAGGGCGAATCTCCTGAGGCTGATGGGGTGGCTGTGGATGTTGAAGAGGCTGTGGATACTGCGGACGTAGGTCAATCCGTCGAAGCCTTAGATCAAGAGGTGGTCGAAGCGGCTGACGGCTCGGAGCTCGTAGACGATGAGTCGGAACTTCCTGTGACCGACACGCGTGAGCAGGCGAACCATGGCCAAGGCTGACAAGAGCGGGGCCAAAGCGGTCGACAGCGCCCCGAAAGAAGGAGAGAAGCTGCAAAAGGTTCTTGCTCGCTCGGGACTGGGGTCTCGTCGTGAGATGGAACGCTGGATAGAGCAGGAACGCGTCACCATCGACGGCAAGTCAGCGCATTTGGGAGATCGTGTCGTTGCGACGCAGCGTATCGAAGTCGATGGTCGACCGCTGGTCGCTAGCGATGGGGAAAAAACACGCTGCCTGCTTTACCACAAGCCCACTGGTGAAGTGTGCTCGCGCAAGGATCCCGAAGGTCGGCGCACCGTTTTTGAGCGCTTGCCCAAGGTTAAGTCCGGGCGTTGGATATCGATAGGGCGTCTTGATTACAACACCTCGGGTCTTCTGCTGTTTACCACCGATGGCGAGCTTGCCAATGCCTTGATGCATCCCAGTGCGAATATTGAGCGTGAATACATGGTGCGCGTCATGGGAGACGTCACCGAGGAGAGCATAAAAGCGATGCTCGAAGGTGTGATGCTCGAAGACGGCGTCGCGCGCTTTACGGATATCCAGTCCGGTGGTGGGGACGGTATCAATAGCTGGTACTACGTAGTGCTCATGGAGGGGCGGAATCGCGAGGTTCGTCGCCTCTGGGAATCCCAGGGTTTGACCGTCTCCCGTTTGAAGCGCGTGCGCTACGGCGATCTTTTCGTGCCTTCCAAGGTCAAAAAAGGACAATGGCAGGAGCTTGCTCCCAACGAGATCAATGGTTTGTATCGCATGGCAGGCATGCAGACTAAAGATGTAGAGCCACCGTCCAGAGACGATCGCAGCAAGCACAAGCGCATGGAAGGAAAACGCGGGTCTGTTCGCGGCAAGAAGCACACGCGAGATGATGGCGGTAACCTTAGCCGTGATGACCGCAAGGACAAAGGCGCTAAATCCCGCAAGCCCCGGTCGGCAAAATCTGACGCCGCAAAGAACAAGCGACGTACACGCGCCTAATTGGCCTTTTCGGCGCTGTATTACGCGCCAAGCGCACTGTAGGGACTGTTACTGCATGTAGTGTTACTGCGCGTTAAAACTACACCCGCTTCGTTCCCCGCTCACGTCATCCATCAAGTACAGATAGCTGCGCATGATTGCGTCGGGAGAGGGGTTAGTGTCTGGCTCCTCGGCGGGGTACGCGGCGCGGCGCATAGCGGTGTTAGTCGCCCCCGGGTTGATGCAATTGACGCGGATATCACTGGTGTTTTCAGTTTCGCTGGCGAGAACCTGCATCATTCCTTCCGTCGCAAATTTGGAGACTGCGTAGGCGCCCCAATAGGCTTTGCCTGTTCGTCCCACTCCCGAGCTGGTAAAGACCACCGACGCGCTAGGAGCTTGGCGTAACAGGGGCATAAGACTCTTGGCCATAAGGAATTGGCTATTCACATTGAGCTGCAAGACATCCCGCCAATCATTCCACGCCGACTGCTCTATGGCGCGGCGCTGCCCCAGGATACTGGCGTTCAACAGTAGGCCGTCGAGCCTGCCGAGCTGATCTTCAATAACATCTGCCAGCGCGATAAACGGTTCTTCAGCGTCCTGAGAGAGGTCGAAGGGAATGGCCGCGGGTTGAGGGCCTCCGGCCGCTTCTATTTCGTCGTAGACCTTCTCGAGCTTCTCTACGTTTCTGGCCAGTAGTACGACTGTTGCTCCGTGAGCCGCGAAGCTCAGCGCAGCACTGCGGCCAATGCCGTCGCTGGCGCCGGTGATCAGAATCGTTTTCCCGGCCAAAGCTTTTTCCGCGGGCTTGTAGTCGTCTGGAATCGCAATTCCTGTCATTGTGTCTTCAGGCATGGGCCAACTCCGATTCAGGGAAGAGGAGCCCGCCAAGCTCTTCACTTTGCGCTGCGATAACATCCGCATTCCAGCGGCTAGCGCTGTCTCCATCTTCGATGTAGCCGTAAGCGGCGGCGATGGTATACATACCTGCACGTTTTCCCGCTTCGATGTCGCGCAGGTGATCACCAAGGTAAACGGCGTCTTTGGTCTCGCAAACTAGCTCTTTACAGACCTTATGGAGACTTTCTGGATGTGGTTTGGCATGCGTGACGTCATCGGGGCAGACCACGCTCCCTGGGTTCAAGGCGAGTTTTTCCAGGAGTGGGGTGGTGTATTCCCGTGGCTTGTTTGTGGCAATGCCCCAGGCTATGTCCCTGCTTGCAAGCTGCTCTAATAAGGTATCAACGCCCGGATATAGCTTCGCGTGACTGCCGAGTATGGCCGCATAGAGATCCAGTAGACGCTGCCTGTGAGCTTCAAAGCTTGAATCCTCTTGGGGGATGTTCAGCGCCAGCTTTACCAGTGCCCGAGACCCGTTGGAAACGCTCGAACGAATCCGTTGCGCATCCATTGGTGGATGTCCGCATTCCTCGCGCAGCTGCTGCACGACGGGGATGAAGTCGTCCGCGGTGTCTACCAAGGTGCCATCCAGGTCAAAGATGACTGCACGCAATCGCGCACCGGGGTGCATCATGCCGCTTTGCTCGCGTGGACCATGAAGTTCACGGACACATCATTGGGGTTGAGTCGATAACGCTTGCTAAGCGGGTTGTAAGTCAGACCTGTCATGCTTTCTAGCTGAAGGTCCGCATCGCGAAGCCACTGAGCGAGCTCTGACGGTCGAATGAATTTCTCGTACTCATGCGTGCCCGCGGGGAGCATGCGCAAAAGGTGTTCTGCACCCACAATGGCAAACAGAAAAGCCTTTGGGTTGCGGTTGATCGTAGAGAAGTAAAGATTCCCTCCCGGCTTTGTCAAATCAGCACAGGCCTGAATGACCGCTCCCGGATCAGGCACGTGTTCGAGCATCTCGAGGCAACAGACCACGTCAAAGTGCTCGGGTTTCTCGACCGCGAACTCCTCGGCGGTGATCCGCTGATAGTGGACATCAACCCCAGATTCGAGCTGATGGAGCCGCGCAACCGATAGAGGTCCCTCGCCCATATCTATACCCGTGACCTCCGCACCTCGAAGCGCCATAGACTCTGCGAGGATGCCCCCTCCACAACCCACATCCAGAAGGCGTTCGCCGACTACGGGGGAGTGGCTGTCAATCCAGTTTGCACGCAGTGGATTGATTTCATGGAGGGGTCGAAACTCCCCGTCCATATCCCACCAGCGCGCGGCGAGAGCTTCAAACTTGGCTATCTCTGCGTCATCTACGTTACGGCTTTGGGTGATTGTCATAGTCGGTTGGCGTCCAGTTTTCCGTTCATAGTGAACTGATCTTTTGTTTCCAGTGCTTTGCTCGCGCCAGCGTGTCATCCAGATCGATGGTGAGAAGCTTGCGGTCGCGCATAAGCGCGTCTCCCGCAACCCAGCTGTGGGTAACTTCTCCGCCCGTACAGGCGTACACGATTTGCGACAGGGGATTATAGAGCGGCTGCGTTGCGGGTGCAGACAGATCCACTGCGATCAGGTCCGCCTGTTTGCCTGGCGCAATGCTACCGATTTCCTGATCAAGGCCTAGAGCCTTGGCTGCACCTAAGGTGGCCATATGCAGAACCTGTAGTGCAGGCATCACCGTAGGATCACTTGCCGTCAGTTTTGCGAGTAAGGCTGCCGTATGCATCTCGTTAAACATATTGAGATCGTTGTTGCTGGCTGCGCCATCAGTGCCTAGTCCGACATTAACGCCAGCGGCTTTCAGATCGTTTACAGGGCAGGTGCCGGACGCAAGCTTCATGTTTGACTGGGGGCAGTGGATGACCTGCGCGCCGGTTTCTGCAAGATTGGCGATGTCCTGCTTTCCGATGGACGTCATGTGTACACACTGGGTACGAGGACCGAGAAGACCCATCCGCCTCAGACTGTCGACCGGCCGCTCACCCGTCGCTTCAACGGCGCTGAGGACCTCCCCTGCGGTCTCATGGAGGTGGATGTGTACCCCCATGTCTAACTCCGCTGCGTAAAGCGCTACCTTCTCTAAAGTGGGTACGGAAACGGTATAAGGTGAATGAGGGCCAAATGCGATCTGCAGGCGATCCATGTTCTTGCAGTCATCCCGGAGGGCCAGAGATTTGCTGATGTAGTCGTCAGCACCTTCCCCCCAAGCGGTTGGAAATTCAAACACCGGCGTTGCAAGCTGAGCTCGCATGCCGCTTTTAGCGCACAGTGACGCTACTACTTCGGGAAAAAAATACATATCGCTGAAAGTGGTGGTACCGGATAGGAGCATCTCGGCCATGGCCAAAGACGTCCCGTCACGCACGAACTCTTCACTGACATGGGCGGTCTCCGCCGGCCAGATGTGGTCTTCGAGCCACGGCATCAAAGGAAGATCGTCGGCGAAGCCTCTCAGAAGGCTCATGGCAGCATGTCCGTGCGCGTTGACTAGCCCGGGGAGGACCGCATGATTCGGGAGCTCGATTCGCTCAATGTCCAGATTATCCGGCAGCGCTTCTAGCGGTAGTACAGACTTGATTTTACGGCTCTCCACCAGAATGGCGTGATCCTCGAGGGCTTCGTCGCCCGGTTCCATGGGAATTATCCAGCCCGGCTGGATAATGAAGTCGGCCGTAAGTGAGGACGGATTCATGCAATTGGTCTCGGGTGTGAAATAGCTGTGGTGAAGGCGCCGTTGCGCGGATTATAGCGCGCTCGCGGTTGACTGCTGCCGCCTGTGTTACCCCTTCTCTGTGCGGTGCTTAATCCGTTGTGGGGCATAGCTTTGAGGTGCTCCAAAAAGGTATACTCGCTGGCTGTTTTTGAGCGCGGACCGCTTAGCTTCGAAGCCTCACAAAACACCACCGACCGAATACCAATTCAAGGCGATTTATGGGTGAATTAGCGAGAGAAATCTCTCCCGTCACGATTGAGGATGAGCTTAAGCAGTCCTACCTCGATTATGCGATGAGTGTCATTGTCGGGCGTGCGCTGCCGGACGTGCGGGACGGCTTAAAACCCGTGCACCGTCGCGTTCTTTTTGCGATGAACGAGCTGAATAACGACTGGAATAAGCCCTATAAAAAATCAGCGCGTGTGGTTGGTGATGTGATTGGTAAATATCACCCGCACGGTGATTCAGCGGTCTATGACACCATCGTACGCATGGCGCAGCCATTTTCTATGCGTTACACGCTCGTAGACGGTCAGGGCAATTTTGGTTCAGTGGACGGCGATTCAGCTGCCGCCATGCGTTACACCGAAATCCGTATGTCGAAGATTGCTCACGCGTTGCTGTCCGATCTGGATAAGGACACCGTAGATTATGTCGACAACTACGACGGTACAGAGCAGATTCCGGCGGTATTGCCGACACGCGTACCCAATCTCCTGGTCAACGGGTCCGCAGGTATCGCTGTGGGCATGGCGACCAACATTCCGCCGCATAACTTGCGGGAAGTGGTCAACGCCTGTCTGGCACTAATCAACGACCCTGAGATTACGATTGACGATCTTATGCGTTACCTGCCGGGCCCTGATTTCCCGACGGGGGCGATCATTAATGGACGCGCAGGGATTGTGCAGGCCTACCGTACGGGGCGCGGACGAATCTATGTGCGTGCAAAAGCCGAGGTCATCACCGACGAAAAGACCGGCCGTGACACCATTATCGTTCACGAGATTCCCTACCAGTTAAATAAGGCCCGCCTTATCGAGCGCATTGCCGAGCTGGTAAAAGAGAAGAAGCTTGAGGGTATCAGTGAGCTGCGCGATGAGTCCGATAAGGATGGTCTGCGCGTGGTTATTGAACTGCGTAAGGGCGAGATAGGGGATGTCGTACTCAACAATCTCTATGCTCAGACGTCTTTGCAGAACGTCTTTGGAATCAACATGGTAGCCCTGGTAGATGGGCAGCCGCGCGTCCTCAACCTTAAAGAGATTCTCGAGGCGTTTTTACGGCACCGGCGAGAGGTTGTTACTCGGCGTACTTTGTACCTCCTGCGTAAAGCGCGCGAGCGGGGCCATGTATTGGAAGGTTTGGCCATTGCTCTGGCAAATATCGACAAGGTGATCGAGCTAGTGAAGGCCTCGCCTAGTCCCGCCGAGGCTCGAGAGAGCCTGCTTGCCGAGCGTTGGTTGCCCGGTGAGGTTACCAGCATGCTTGAGCGGGCTGGCGCCGAAGCCTGCCGTCCCGATGAGCTCGAGCCCTTCTATGGTTTACACGATGGTCAGTATCGACTTTCGCCGACGCAAGCGCAGGCTATTCTCGATCTCCGACTGCACCGTTTAACGGGGCTGGAGCACGAGAAGTTGCTCAAAGAGTATCAGGACAAGCTTGTTGAGATTGCGGATCTTCTCGATATCCTCCAGGACTCCGAGCGTTTATTGGCGGTTATCCGAGAAGAGTTGGAAGAAATCGCTACGGAATTTGGTGATGAGCGACGCACGGAAATTCGTGACTCTCAGGAAGATCTCACCGCAGAAGATCTTATTACGCCAGAAGATCGCGTGGTAACGCTGTCTCATGGCGGCTATGCAAAGACACAGCCTTTGGCTGAGTACCAAGTGCAGCGTCGCGGTGGCATGGGTAAAGCTGCGCTGTCCGTGAAGGACGAGGATTTTGTTGAGCACCTGCTCATTGCTAATACCCACGACACCCTGCTGTGCTTCAGTAACTTCGGCAAGGTTTACTGGATAAAGGTGTATCAGATACCCGTGGCTGGACGAACCTCGCGAGGTCGTCCCATGGTCAATCTTCTGCAGTTGGACGAAGGCGAGCGGGTTACCTCAATATTGCCCCTCGAAGAACATTCGGACGACCGGTTTATTTTCATGGCCACGGCAAATGGTTACGTGAAGAAAACTGATCTTGCGAGCTTCGCACCGCGCTCTGCGGGACTTAGAGCCATCGTTTTGGGCGATGACGACGTTCTTGTAGGCACGGCCATCACCGATGGTGGTCAGGACGTGATGCTGTTCTCCAGTGAGGGTAAAGCCACTCGTTTTTCCGAGAGTGCGGTGAGACCGATGGGTCGCGCCAGTCGCGGCGTGAGAGGCATCAACCTCGCCGATGGTCACCACATGATTTCCCTGCTAGTGCCGGATGCCAGCGGAACGGTGTTGACCGTGAGTGAAAATGGTTACGGAAAGCGCACAACCGTCGATGATTTCCCCACCAAAGGACGCGGCGGTAAGGGCGTGATTGCCATGGCGAGCTCCGAGCGCAACGGTCGCTTGGTCGGTGCATTACAAGTGTTCAGTGGAGATGAGCTCATGCTGATCTCTAATCAGGGGACCCTCGTGCGCACCCAGTGTGACCAGGTGTCTCAACTTGGCAGAAACACCCAGGGCGTTCGCATCATTCGAACCAAAGAAGGAGAAACACTGGTTCAGGTGGAGCGAATAGTCGATAGCGGGGAAGAGGATGAGTCGGCGGTCGTGTCGACAAGTGCGTCGACGGTTGCAAGTACTGATGCATCGACTGAGGCGCCCTCCGATGCGCCCATAGACGGCGATGCAGAGGCAGGTAGCAGTGACGGCGGTGAAGACTAATGACACGGCCTTTTAATTTTTGCGCCGGCCCAGCGGTACTTCCCGAAGCGGTACTCGAACGCGCCGCGCAGGAAATGCTCGATTGGCACGGCACCGGCATGTCCTTTATGGAGATGAGCCACCGCTCCAGTGAGGTTGTCGCTACGGTAGAGGCCGCAGAGGCATCACTCAGGCGTTTGCTGGGTATCAGTGACGAATATGCGGTGCTGTTTGCACAGGGCGGCGCGTCTTCTCAGTTTGCTGCCGTGCCTCTTAACCTAGGAGGTGGGGGTAAGCCTTTTTCTTACGTCAACACCGGGCAGTGGTCTGCCAAAGCTATGGCTGAGGCCAAGCGCTATGGTGAGGTGTTAGAGGTAGCGGCTGCGTGTAAGGAACTGCCCCGTGCTATCCCGGAGCAGGACGCATGGTTGAGCGCTGATGATTCCGCTTATTTGCACTTCACCCCTAACGAAACCATTGACGGGATAGAGTTTCACTGGATGCCGGAGTCTAAGGCGCCCATTGTTGCGGACATGTCGTCTACGTTGCTTTCGAGGCCCCTTGCTGTTGATGATTTTGACGTCATTTATGCGGGTGCGCAGAAGAATATCGGTCCGGCCGGACTGGTAATACTGATCGTACGCCGAGAGCTTTACGGGCGCGCGCACAGCAGTTGCCCCTCAATGATGAATTGGGAGGTGACTGACAAGGCCGGTTCTATGCTCAATACGCCTCCCACGTATTCTATCTATCTGGCGGGCCTTGTTTTCGAGTGGCTGGAGGCGCAGGGTGGCTTGGCCGCGATGGCGGAGCGGAATCGCAAGAAAGCGACGAGCCTCTATGCCGCTATCGATGGTAGTGAGTTCTACGGAAATCCCGTGGCGGTGGCTGACCGCTCCTGGATGAATGTGCCATTTACCCTAGCTGATGCGGAGCTCGATAAGGTTTTCTTGAGCAAAGCCGACGCAGCGGGCCTTCTGAACTTAAAAGGGCATCGATCCGTTGGTGGTATGCGCGCCAGTATTTACAACGCGATTCCTCAGGCCGCCGTCGACGCGCTTATTGAGTTCATGCAGGACTTCGAGCGCGAGCACGCTTAGAAGCCTCCGACCAATTATGCCCGGTTCATTACCAGTTGATGCGTTATCGAGTTTTGCTCTGGTCCACCGAGCCAGACAACGATATCCCGGAGTTTAGGGGCTATGACCGATTCACCTAACGATACCTCCAAAGACAGCGCGTCTGTCGATGATCAAAGCTCTATTCCTGTAGAACAGAGCCCTGCTCTCACAGAAAAAAGCTCTGGCAGTGAAGCTAGCGATGCTCGAGACCTCGAACAAGTGCGTGCCGATATCGATGCGGTGGATTCGCAGATTCAAACATTGATTGCGCAGCGCGCTCGCTGCGCTCAACGCGTAGCTGCGATCAAACTCGAAGAAGTGCAAGCCGCACGCGCTCGAGGCGAGCCGGATCAGGAAGTGGTCTATTATCGTCCGGAGCGGGAAGCGCAGGTTTTGCGCCGCATTATGGATCGGGATACCGGTCCTCTCGAAGGACCCACGGTGGCGCATGTGTTTCGCGAAATCATGTCTGCCTGCCTTGCCCTAGAGAAACCGCTGCAAGTGGCTTATCTCGGCCCCGAAGGAACCTTCACCCAGGCAGCAGCGCTCAAGCACTTTGGTCATGCAGCTGTCTGCGTTCCACAGGTCACTATTGATAGCGTGTTTTCTGAAGTGGAGTCCGGGCACTGTAATTACGGCATTGTGCCTGTAGAGAACTCCACCGAAGGCATGGTCAGCCACACTCTGGATAGCTTTATTGACTCGCCACTGAAGATTGCCGGTGAAGTGGAGATGCGGATCAGCCATCATTTGCTCGCGTCTTCTGGTACGCAAATGGAGGAGATCACTCGCATCTGCGCGCACCAGCAAGCTCTTGCTCAATGCCGAAATTGGCTGGATGCGCACTGGCCTAAGATTGAGCGATTGGCGGTAAGTAGTAATGGTGAGGCAGCTCGTATTGCTGCCCAGAACCCTGGGACAGCAGCTATTGCTGGCGATATGGCGGCCGAGGCTTACCACCTGGAACCTCTGGCGGAGCATATTGAGGACGCGGCTGATAACACGACGCGATTTTTGGTTATCGGTCGCAGTGAGGTGCCTCCTAGCGGAATCGATAAAACATCTATCGTTGTCTCCAGTCGCAATAAGCCCGGAGCTTTGTTTACCCTTCTGGATCCCTTTCGACGCCATGGCGTCAGCCTGACGCGCATCGATACGCGGCCATCGCGTACCGAAAAATGGGCCTATGTCTTTTTCATCGAGTTTGAGGGTCACGTACAGGACCCCGCGGTGCTTGAGATAATGCGTGAACTTGAGGAGCAATCCATTCTTCTCAAACCTCTGGGCTCCTACCCCCGTGGCGTACTCTGAGTCTCATTGGTGAGCGATGGAACACAGTACAGCGTCGGGTTTGTCGGGATTGGGCTTATTGGAGGCTCTCTTGCAAGGGCGCTAAAGAATAGCGGCTTCGCATCCTCAGTAAGCGCATGGGATCGAGACGCTGATGCCCTCGAGCAGGCACTCAAGCTGGGCATTATTGATACTGCCTCAGGTAGTGTCGCTGCTCTTATGCAAACGGTAAATATAGCTGTCCTTGCTACGCCCACCATCGCTTGCGAGAGCTTGATTATCGACATGCTCAAGGAGCCGGGGATAGCTCAATGCATCACGGATGTTGCGAGTGTAAAAGGCGATTTGTATCGAAGGGTTGTTGATGCTGCTCCAGCAGGTGCTGCTATTTATGTCCCGGGGCACCCTATCGCAGGTTCGGAACGATCTGGCGTTGCCGCCTCGGACGCGGCCTTGTTTGAGCACCATCGCGTTATCCTCACTCCTGACTCGAACACAGACCCTTTAGCGCTTGGGCTTGTGCAAAAAATGTGGGCGGCAGCGGGAGCGACGGTTCAATGCATGGGCGTAGAGGAGCATGACAATGTGCTTGCTGCGACCAGCCATCTGCCGCATGTTCTTGCTTATGCATTAGTGGACGCCCTGGCCCAATCGCCCATTCGTGACGATATATTTCGTTTCGCTGCGGGAGGCTTTCGCGATTTTACGCGCATAGCCTCAAGTGACCCCGTGATGTGGAGAGACATATCTCTGGCCAACAGAGACGCGTTGCTAAGCTCCCTAGATGGCTTTTGTGACCACCTGAATACACTGCGCTCGTTCATTGCCGCGCGTGATGGAGAGGCATTGGAAAACATATTCCGCTCATCGAAGAGCGCCAGAGATGAGTTCGCCAGAGATCTGGCGATGCGTGAACGCGGCGAGACCTGATAGAAAGTCTTGGGCATTTGCGGCGCAGGTATCGGTTTTTAGAGGAGTAAGTAAAACGTGGAATTTTTGGTAGCACCCGGCGGCAGTATTCACGGCGAGGCTCGCGTTCCCGGAGATAAATCGATTTCTCATCGGTCAGTCATGCTCGGTGCTCTGGCTACCGGTGAAACTTCCGTTACGGGTTTTTTGCAAGGCGAGGACGCTCTGGCGACGGTGGCAGCTTTTCGCGCCTTGGGCGTTGAGATCGAAGGCCCCAAAAAAGGCGCTTTGCGGATCCAAGGTGTGGGTCTCAAAGGCCTACAACAGGCCTCGAACCCGCTGGATATGGGGAATTCCGGGACAAGTATGCGCCTCCTTTGCGGGATTCTCGCGGGACAAGCTTTTGCCAGTGAGCTGGTAGGCGACGCATCACTCATGGGGCGACCTATGCAACGCGTGATTACACCGCTCACGCGCATGGGTGCAACGATTGTCTCTGGAGACGGCGGTAGGCCGCCCTTACAGATAGCGGGTTCGTCGACCTTACAGGGTATTCATTACGATTTACCCATGGCGAGTGCGCAGGTGAAGTCTTGTGTGCTGTTAGCGGGACTCTTTGCTGAGGGTGAGACGTCTGTGACCGAGCCTGCCCCTACTCGGGACCATACTGAGCGAATGCTCCGCGGCTTTGGCTACGAGCTGGAGACGCGTGACGGCGTTACCAGTCTTCATGGCGGCGGTGAGTTACGAGGCTGTGAGATCGACGTTCCCTCTGACATTTCTTCGGCGGCGTTTCTTCTTGTCGCGGCAAGCATTGCGCCTGACTCTGAATTGTTGCTCACGCACGTTGGGGTTAACCCCACCCGCACGGGTGTTATCAGTATTCTCCGGCTAATGGGCGCAGATATCACGCTGCAAAACGAGCGGGAGATTGGTGGCGAGCCTGTGGCGGATATTCTTGTGCGTTCAGCACCTCTGAGGGGTATCGATATACCCCGGCACCTAGTGCCCCTGGCTATTGATGAATTCCCGGTACTCTTTATTGCTGCTGCTTGCGCTAACGGACGGACGGTTTTGAGAGGAGCGGAAGAGCTTCGGGTCAAAGAAAGTGATCGAATCTCGAGTATGGCCGAGGGCTTGTCGACACTGGGCGTTCAAAATGAGGTACTGGAGGACGGTATCATTATTGATGGCGGAGCCATGTCGGGTGGCACTATCAGAACTTTCCATGATCACCGCATAGCAATGTCTTTCGCTGTGGCGGCGCTGCGTGCCGAAAGCGAGATTCGGATTCTTGATTGCGACCACGTCGCCACTTCCTTTCCGGATTTTGATGCCTTGACCCGAGGCTTGGGCCTGCAAATAGCGTCTCGAGATACCGGCGAGTGAGCGTGCCGATCATCACCGTGGACGGCCCCGGTGGTGCAGGGAAGGGCACCTTGTCCTACAGTCTGGCCAGCGAATTAGGCTGGGGCATGCTGGATAGTGGCGCGTTGTACCGCGTCACGGCCTTTGCCGTGCTTGCGAATGATGTTCCTTTGTCGGATGAATCTGCAATCGCAAACATCGCGAGTCATCTCGCTTTAGAATTCGTGCCCGCCGCAGAGGGGCTTACGCAGGTGTTGTTGAACGGACAAGATATCAGTCTGGCAATTCGCAGTGAGTCCTGCAGCTCGGCGGCCTCTAAAGTGGCTGCAATGGGGGACGTCCGCGCCGCGCTTCTTGAGCGCCAGCGCCAGATGGCCGTAGCGCCCGGATTGGTGGCCGATGGCCGCGATATGGGGACAGTGGTATTCCCTGATGCCCCCCTGAAAGTCTTCCTCACAGCCAGCGCCGAAGCCCGCGCTGAGCGCCGTCACCGTCAGTTGCTGGCAAAAGGCGAAAGTGTTACCCTCGCGCGCCTTCTCGAGACCATCGAGGAGCGGGACGCACGTGACAGGAATAGAACGGAGTCCCCGCTAGTACCTGCTACTGATGCCTTAGTCATTGATAGTACTGGTATTTCGGCAGATTCGGTGCTTGACACCGTTCTCCGGGAAGCACGCCTTAGAAAACTTGTTAGTTAGTCTTATTAGCTGACACTCAAGGGCGGTGTTTTTGGAAATTGCCGGTTTTATTCGAAGTTAAAGCTTCATTTGAAGTTAAAGCTTCGAAGTTCAGGTCTCGGGAATTGTTAGCTTTTGTTGAAACTTGATCCAGCACCGTTTCGATAAGGCTTTATTTGAACAGGAGTCGTTCCTGCTGGAGGAGCGGCAGGCGCTTAGCGCCAACCCAAAAAACAGGTAACTATGTAATGAGCGAATCCTTCGCTGATCTATTTGAAGAAAGTTTAAAAACAGTCGATATGCAGCCCGGCGCCATCGTCACCGGCGTGGTTATCGATATCGACAATGAGTGGGTCACCGTTCACGCGGGACTCAAGTCTGAGGGTGTCATTCCCCGGGCTCAGTTCATTGATGCGGCGGGCGAATGCAGCCTGAACATCGGTGACGAAGTCCAGGTCGCGCTGGAAACGGTTGAAGACGGTTTTGGTGAAACCAAACTGTCCCGTGAGAAAGCCAAGCGTGCGGAATCCTGGAAAGATCTCGAAGCAGCCTTTGCCGCAGAAGAAGTGGTTAAGGGTGTTATCAATGGCAAGGTCAAAGGTGGCTTTACTGTTGACGTAAATACTATTCGCGCCTTTTTGCCTGGCTCTCTCGTGGACGTACGTCCCGTGCGTGACACGGCACACCTCGAAGGCAAAGAGCTGGACTTCAAGGTTATCAAGCTCGATCAGAAGCGGAACAACGTTGTCGTTTCTCGCCGCGCGGTAATGGAAGCTGCTAACAGCGTTGAGCGTGATGCTCTGCTTGCGGGCCTCCAGGAAGGTCAGTCTATTAAGGGTGTGGTCAAGAACCTCACCGATTACGGTGCCTTTGTTGATCTGGGCGGTGTTGATGGTCTGTTGCACATCACGGATATGGCGTGGAAGCGCATCAAGCATCCTTCAGAGATTGTCGAAGTTGGCCAGGAACTGGACGTTAAGGTTCTCAAGTTTGATCGCGAGCGTAATCGTGTGTCTCTGGGTCTCAAGCAACTGGGTGAAGATCCTTGGGTCGAGATCACAGGTCGCTACCCTGAAGGTAGCCGTGTCATGGCTAAAGTTACCAACCTCACAGATTACGGCTGCTTTGCCGAAATTGAAGAGGGCGTTGAAGGCCTGGTGCACGTATCCGAGATGGATTGGACCAACAAGAACGTACACCCGTCGAAGATTGTCCAGCTGGGTGACGAAGTCGAAGTCATGGTTCTGGATATCGACGAAGAGCGTCGTCGTATTTCACTGGGCATTAAGCAATGCCAGCAGAATCCATGGGACGCTTTCGCGTCCGGGGCAAGCAAAGGCGACCGTATCTCCGGCGTGATCAAGTCCATCACCGATTTCGGTATCTTTATTGGCCTCGAGGGCAATATCGACGGACTGGTGCACTTGTCTGATATCAGCTGGAATGAGACTGGCGAAGAAGCGGTTCGGAACTACAAGAAGGGCGATGAGATCGAAACAGTCATCCTTTCTGTTGATCCTGAGCGCGAGCGCATCTCCCTGGGCGTTAAGCAACTCGAAGACGATCCGTTTAGCAACTACATCGCCGTTAATGATCGCGGCAGCATCGTCACCGGCGAAGTGATCGAAGTTGATCCTAAGTTTGTGACCGTGAAGCTGGCGGAAGAAGTTGAAGGCATCCTCAAGGTCGCAGACATCAGCCGCGAGCGTATCGAAGACGCGCGCAGCGAGTTCAAGGTTGGCGATTCGGTAGAAGCCAAGATCATTTCTGCTGACCGTAAGAACCGCGGAGTTGCGCTGTCGATCAAGGCGAAGGACTTTGACGACGAGAAGGAGGCTGTTAAGTCTCTGAAAGATGAAGCTGAAGCATCTTCACCGGGTACTATCGGTGACCTGATCAAGGCCCAAATGGGCGGTCAGTGATCTTTGTAAACGAGCTAGTCTGAAAGACTAGCTAAGCTAAGGGCCTCTCGAGGCCCTTTTTTTTGCCCTAAATAAGGCCCATCGTCACTGCGCGGCAAATGCAGCTTCTTTGGAAGTGTAAATTTTCCATATAAAATAAGCACTTGCGTGGATTTGTCGAAGCGTACACAATGTCCTTGAGAGTAACCGCCGGTGCCATGATGGGAAGCGACATTCCCCATGGTTTAGCTGCGGGCCGTTACAAACTGACGATAGCTTGGGGTCGATCCTAATGACAAAAAGCGAACTTATTGAAGCCATTGCCTTGAAGCAAACCCAACTGTCCACAAAAGACGTTGAGCTGGCCGTGAAAACCGTCATCGAACAAATGTCCAACTCCTTAAGTGGGGGTGGTCGAATTGAGATACGGGGCTTTGGTAGTTTTTCGCTGCACTACCGGGAGCCTCGCCGGGGGCGGAACCCCAAGACCGGAGATGCAGTGGAGCTGACAGGCAAGTACGTCCCCCACTTTAAGCCGGGTAAGGAGCTTAGAGACAGGGTTAATCTCGGACTGCAGGCTGGTCTCTGAGTGTCATTTTGATGGGATTCCTGCGTAAGCTTCTAGCCTTGATCCTCGCCCTAGCGATGGCAGGGGTTGGGGTGTTGTTCGCGCTGCAAAATGCCGAACCCGTACCTCTAGATGTTCTCTTTATGATCCTTCCTCCTCGTAGTTTGGCGCTCTGGGTATTGGGTGCGCTCGCCCTTGGGGGATTTCTTGGCCTGTTACTTTCATCGTTTGCGGTGCTCCGTTTGCGGGCGCGGCTGATGTCCGCCCGGCGGCAGATTACGAATACGCAATCCGAGGTCGAGCGACTCCGCGTGAAGGGTCTCGCCACGCGTGAATGATGCGTTGGTTTTCCTTTTGCTGTTTTCAGCGGTGGCCTGTGGCTGGTGGTTAGGACGCCGGAGCCTTAAAGGAGCAGGTAGCGGTCTTGCGGGCCCACCGAGTCAGTATTACCGAGGTCTGAATTATCTATTAGACGGCCGACCCGATGGCGCGGTGGATCAGTTTATTAGCGCTCTGGAGGTTAATAGCGAGACGCTGGAAACCCATATTGCTTTAGGCAACGTGCTTCGTCGTCGTGGTGAGGTCGATCGAGCTATACGGATTCACCAAAACCTTCTGGCGCGTCCAAACCTTCCGCGATCACAGATGCATATTGCGCATCTGGAGCTAGCCAGAGACTACATTTCTGCAGGCCTTCTGGATCGGGCGGAAACCCTACTTCTTGACCTGGTGGCCGAGTCCGATGAGCAGCGCGATATCAGTCGTCTGTATCTGGTGGAAATTTATCGTTCAGAAAGCGAGTGGCAGCGAGCGATAGACGAGGCAAAGGCCTTGCTTCCAAGGCGTAGCCTGTTGGGTGGTGAGGCTCAGGCCCCACAACTTTCGGGACAAGCTATTCCTGTGCAACTGGCACACTTTTACTGCGAGCTCGCCATAGAAGCCGCCGATGACGGACGCATTGATGACGCCAGGGCATTGTTGCAGGATGCTCTGCGCAGCGACCCCGCCTGCGCGCGGGCGTCCCTTGAGCTGGGGCGCTTTGAGGGCGCCGCAGGCAACCACAGACTGGCTATCGAGGCACTCACGCGCGTTGTGGAGCAGCATGCTGAGTTTCTGCCTGAGGCTATTCCCGCATTGAGAGACTGCTATGCCGCGCTCGGAGAAGAAGAGGCTCTATCGGGGTACCTTCGCCGCTGTCTGGATGAACATCCGTCTACTCCGCTGATGATTGCGGTGGCCGATGACATTCGGCGCGACGAAGGAAATGCAGCAGCGCATAGTTTTTTAGCCGGGCGTCTTGCTCAAGCCCCATCGCTGAGAGGCTTGCTGCGTTTGATTCGCATCCAGCAGGAGGAGAGTCTGAGCACGCCCGGCGACTCTCTATCAATGTTGGGGGTTCTGTTGGATCGCCTCATCGAAGTGCGCCCGGCCTATCGCTGCGATCACTGTGGTTTTTCTGCTCGTCGCTTGCTTTGGTTTTGCCCGGGGTGCAAGTATTGGGGCACCTTCAGAACTATACGTACCGCAGAAACGGAGTAATTGTATGGTCATTGCCGCATCGCCGGTCATCGTGGCTCTGGACTATGCAGAGATGGCTCCGGCACTGGAGCTTGCGTCTGCCTTAGACCCCTCAGCCTGTCGTCTCAAAGTCGGTAAGGAGCTGTTTACAGCGGCGGGACCGCTTCTTATTGAACGGCTACAGGGCCTCGGTTTTGAGGTGTTTCTTGACCTCAAATTTCACGATATTCCCAACACTGTCGCGGGTGCCCTGCGTAGCGCCGCGGCGATGGGTGTTTGGATGGTTAATGTCCACGTGAGCGGAGGGCGTCGAATGCTCGAGGCCTCGGTAGAAGCGTTTGCGAACGTCGCGACACCACCGATGCTTATAGGCGTGACAGTGCTGACTAGCATGGATGCTCAGGACTTTGCCGAGCTTGCATATAAAGGATCTCTCGGCGATCAGGTTCTGCGCCTTGCAAATCTAGCGAAAGACTGCGGGCTTCAAGGTGTTGTGTGCTCGGCCAAAGAAGCCACTGTCCTACGTCAAGAACTCGGTTCTACTTTTGCGTTGGTTACTCCCGGTATCCGTCCCGCTGGTGCCAAAGCAGATGATCAACGCCGAATATTGACCCCCGCTGAAGCGATGGAGGCAGGGGCAAGCTATCTTGTGGTCGGTCGGCCGATAACGCGCGCCGCGGACCCTGCTGCCGCATTAGAAGCGATCAATAGCTCCCTCTAAAAGATCTCGCTCAAGCTGTTCTGCCCAATGCGACCAATGACGGCGCGATGGGTGAAATCCTTGCTAGTCTCCTTGTGCAATCGGAGTGCAGTACCACGTCCGATTGATCCATAGCGGCTGCGATGCCAGGCGAAGCTGCTTCGCTGGGGGTGAATTCGCAGGCTCGATTTATCACGCGATGACAAGGAGGTCTCACCGTGAATCACACAAAGACTATTCGTTCGACACTTTCCACCATTTCCGATGCTTCTGGGCAAACAAATCTGTGGGCGATCAACCTATCTCGTACTCGTGGAGCGTTAGCGGACGCCGGAGCCCGCACAAGCAAGCAGGCGCTTTCCCGTTGCCTATCCGTTCGTCATGGACAGCGTTTGTTAGCGGTTGCTGTTATGGCGACACAGCTTTCTCTCCATGGTGCCTCTGCGCTTGCGCAGTCAGCGACGCCGAGTAACGCTGATACACCGCCGTTTGAAATGACGGCCGAGACGAGTACGGACTCAGTAAACATCAACAGTGCATCAGCCCCTGAACTCTCCAGTCAGCTTAACGGCATTGGTGGGAGCAAAGCTGAAGCTATCGTGCGCTACCGGGAGCAATTTGGACCGTTCGAGTCTGTGGAAGAGCTGTCGGAAGTTACCGGGATAGGCGCCGCGACCGTGGAGCGGAATCGTAAGCTGATACGTATTCGCTAGACACGCAGTCCATTAGGGGGCTACCGCCCCCTTTATTTCTTCGCCCTATACGCGCACCATTCCGCCGCAGTGATTGAGTGGGGAGCGTAGGGCGTGCATTGCCTGGTAACAGGAGCCAATGGATACATCGGACAAGCGTTATTGCCAGCGCTTGCGGAGCGGGAGTATCTGCTGAGTACGCAGTGTCGTCCTGGAGCTGTGTCTGCGTTGCAAAGAGTCAATGCAAACCTTCTCGAATGTGACTTCGGCAGTGATACATGGGAGCTGCCGCTGCAGGGTGTGGACGTAGTTGTGCATCTGGCCGGTGTAGCTCATCAGCATGGGGAAGCTAACGCCTATCAGCTTATCAATGTTGATGCTTCTTTGGCCTTGGCTGACAGAGCGATAGCCGCAGGCGTGCACCGCTTTATATTCGTGAGCAGTGTCAAAGCAGAGGCGGCTGAGTACGACCAAAGACGTGTCTTGTTACCGGTGTCAGAAGCCGAAAACCCCTATGCCCAGTCCAAGGCCATGGCCGAGGAAGGCTTACGGCAGCGTTTTCAAGGTAGTGACGTGACACTTGTCGTCCTTCGTCCTGCCCTTGTCTATAGCGAGGGTTCTTTGGGGCACTTACGCTGGCTTCGTCGCTGGACGAATCTGCATTTGCCCGCTCCACCTGAAGGCGGGCAGAGAAGCATGATTGCTCTGACTGATCTTGTTCGCCTGCTGACATTGCTGGTAGAGCTCCCCATCGAACACACACAGACGTTCGTGACTGTGACCGATGGTGAGTCTTACAGTACCCGGAGATTGCACGCGGCACTTTGTACGGCAATGCAGCGACAGCCCTGGCTACCCTCGCCCCCAGCGTTTGTTTGGCAAGCCCTTGGCCGGATACTGGATACAGTTCGTGGCGAAGCGCCTGGGCGAACCTGGGATCGTATGACCGGTGACGAGTGTTATTCGTCACAGGGTTTGGATGTATTAGGCTTCAGTCCGTCATTGAACTTTGAATCCAGTTTGGGAATCGCCGCAGATGTATCTTAGCTTCGGCTTGCTGGCGCTGCTTTTGGGCGTAATGTTCACGGCCGTCTATCTTCCCCTGGCGAAGCGTTTGCGATTTTTGGACGCTCCAAACCATCGCAGCGCACATGTGGTGGTGACGCCCAGCTCTGGTGGCTTGGCGATTGTTGCCGCCATCGTCGTCAGTCTGCTGGCGTCAGAGGCGTTCGGGCAGAATCTTGATCAAGCGTCGTTATCCACGATGCTGTGGCTGATTGTCGCTGTCTGCGCGCTAGGAGCCTGGGATGACCGGCGTCCGGTACCGGTTTACTTACGTCTCGCTGTGTTCCTCTTGTTATCAGCACTTGCCGTGTTTGCGAGTTTAGGTTCTGAGCCCATGCCGTCGTGGATGTGGCCGCTACTGGTTGTTGGTTTCGCGTGGCTGCTCAATCTCTACAACTTCATGGACGGCATTGATGGTCTGGCTGCGCTTCATACGGTAATGGTAGCCGGCGGCATGCTTGCAGTGGCCCTTATCACAGGTGCCGAGCGCACGTATCTGATGCTCTGTGTGATTATCATCGGAGGCTATGCCGGTTTTCTTGCGTTCAACTGGCCGCCCGCCAAGTTGTTTATGGGGGACGCTGGGAGCCTCAGTGCGGGCATGCTCATAGGTTGGCTAGGTTTGTTGGCCTTGCAGGATGCGCATTTACCGACTATCGCGTGGTGGCTGCTCATGAGCCCCTTTTTGTTGGATACCGGCGTCACCCTTATGGAACGGGTGATACAAAGGGAGCGCTTAACCGAAGCGCATAGCGGGCATTGCTACCAACGCCTCGCCCGGCATTGGGGTAGCCACAGACGGGTTGATTTAGCCTTACTGCTTTTGCATCTATGTTGGCTTCTGCCCCTGGCGATCTTGTCCGCTTTCGGGGGCTTGCCAGAATGGACGTTGTTGTTCCTAGGATTATTCCCGCAACTCTTACTCATAGCGAAATTGCGCCGATTGAAGTAACATCTGCATCTTAAGTCGGCATTAAATACAGCGTTCTCAATTAAAAGCTGACAGGCGCAAAACCAGCGCGGAGTGAAATAAAACGATTGAATAAACCAGCCCAAAATCTGGTGGAGAGAGTGCGCGCAGTAGTGGACATTCCTGTCCAACTCATTCTCCGCATCGTAGAAGTGCCTCGCAACGTCAAGCAGGCCATGGTCCTCGGAGTGGACATGGGCTTTGTTGCCCTGTCACTCATTGTCGCTTTTGGTTACCCCTTTGCCTCTTTTTCCCAGCCGCCAGGCAGCGTGGAGTTTTTTTGTGCTGCATTGACTATGCTTGCCAGTGCCGTGGTCTTTCTGCGTATGGGTCTCTACAGAGCGATTATCCGCTTCATGGGACAGCAGGCGATCTGGACAATTATTCAGGCCGTCAGTTATTCCACGCTCGCCTTGGGCGCGGCAATATTTTTTACTCAAGCCGATGTGCCGAGGTCTATGCCGTTTGTCTACTGGGCTATGGCTATGTTCACCATCGGCGGGTCGCGCTTAATCGTCCGTGCGGGTTATCAGGCGCGACTGCGTTCCAGTGGTAAAAACGTTCTGATTTACGGTGCAGGAGAGTCTGGTCGCCAATTGCTGACCGCGCTGCATCATGGTGATCAGTACCGTGTTGTGGCGTTTGTGGATGATGATCCTCGAGCACAGCATGCGGTTATCAACGGTTTGCAGGTCGCGTGGCCTCGCGATCTTGAGCACCTGATAGAGCAACACGCCATTACCCAGGTGCTCTTGGCGATCCCATCAGCATCCGCGGAGCGGCGGCGAGAGATTATTAACTCTCTGGTCGGCTTGCCGGTTCATGTACGTACAGTGCCCAAGATCAATGAATTGGTGGGTGGCGCAGCGATGGTCAGCCAGATTCAGGACATCGATCTTGATGACCTTCTCGGTCGAGATCCAGTGCCTCCTCATCCTGAGCTTATCGACCGCTGCATTACAGGTAAGGTAGTGATGGTTACCGGAGCGGGCGGATCGATCGGTGCTGAGCTATGTCGTCAGATTCTGGAGGCAGGCCCTAAGCAGATCGTCCTTCTAGATAATTCCGAGTACGCGCTCTACCGTATAGAGCGCGAACTAAAGGACTTACAGACGGGTTTGCAGGCACACGTAAATACGGTTTGCCTGCTGGGATCGGTTCGAGATCAGCGACGAATGGAAACGATCTTCAGGACCTTTGGGGTTCAGACGGTCTACCATGCTGCGGCGTACAAGCATGTGCCTATGGTGGAACATAATGTCGCTGAAGGTGTTGCGAATAACGTCTTTGGAACCTGGCATGCGGCTGAGGCGGCGCGTCTCGCGGAAGTCGAGACTTTCGTGCTTATTTCTACTGACAAAGCCGTGCGACCTACCAATATCATGGGCGCATCAAAGCGTTTTGCTGAATTGATCTTGCAAGGGCTTGCGGGTGAAGAGAGCGCCACGCGATTTTGTATGGTTCGTTTCGGAAACGTGCTTGGGTCTTCGGGTTCCGTAGTACCTTTGTTTCGCGAGCAGATCGAATCTGGCGGCCCAGTTACGGTGACCCACCCAGAGGTTTCTCGCTACTTTATGAGCATCCAGGAAGCAGCGCACCTTGTACTGCAGGCCAGTGCTATGGGCACCGGCGGAGATGTGTTTGTGCTCGATATGGGTGAACCCGTTCGTATTGTCGACCTCGCTAAACGCATGATTCGGCTGAGTGGTCATGAGGTGGGTTCCGGGCGCGATAAGTTAGACGCGGTGGACATAGACTTCATAGGCTTAAGACCAGGCGAAAAGCTCCACGAAGAACTACTCCTCGGCTCATCAGTGAGCGGTACAGGTCATCCTATGATCATGCGCGCGGAGGAAGAATGCCTTTCTCACGGGCAGGTCGGCGTAGCTCTTAAGGAGTTGATGCTGCGCTGTGACGATATGGATTGCCAAGGGATCACTGAGGTACTTCGCGAGGCGGTCAGCGGCTTTGCTAATCACGAGATTCGCCACGACCACATTTGGGTGAAGCAGGGACGCGCCGGCAAGCGTCGTGCACTCGCCAATGAGAGCGAAGTCGCCAACGTCGAAAAGCTTTTTCCGGATTCTGCGCTCGACGTTTAGCGACTTAACGCTTGCCGCCAGTGATGCACCATCATTTGGCAGCGCTACTCAAACAGCTTTATCTGTCTCGACCCTTCTCACAACTCACGGCATACTGACGCGATGAAAAGCTTTGATGTGTTCAATGGTGATGCCGACGGCATCTGTGCGCTCCTGCAGTTACGTCAGGCGATGCCTAGGGAGGCAGAGCTTGTCACAGGGGTAAAACGCGATATTCAGCTGCTTGAAGTACTTGACCCAACCATAGCCGAGAGGGTGACGGTGATCGATGTGTCGCTGGAAAAGAATCGTGAACCCCTGGAGGCTTTGCTGGCTGCAGGCTCCCACATATTTTACTGCGATCACCACTTTGCTGGTGAGATTCCTAAACACCCGAATCTGGAAGCTTTGATTAACACCGCACCCGATGTGTGCACGAGCCTTCTTGTGAATGGCCATTTACATGGCGCCTTTGCGCATTGGGCGGTGGTTGGTGCTTTTGGCGACAACCTGGATGACAGTGCTAAAGCGGTGGCGAAGACCTTGGATTTGGATGCCGAGACCGTCGAGCTCTACAAACGCTTGGGTACCTATGTAAATTACAACGGCTATGGCGCAGCGCTGGGTGATCTACATTTTCATCCTGCGGAGCTTTACCAGTTAATGCGTGGCTACGCCGAGCCCCGTGTGTTCGTTAGCGATGCCATTTCGAGTTTTGAGAAACTTGAGCAGGGCTATGAGGGGGATATGGCTAGCGCGACGTCGCTATCGCCCGAGTGGGAGAGTGGCTCCGCTGCTTTGTTTATGCTCCCCGATGCGCCCTGGGCCCGCAGGGTTAGCGGTGTTTATGGCAACGCTCTTGCCAATGCTACGCCGGCGCGTGCCCACGCCGTACTGACTCAAAAGGCAAATGGTGGGTTTTTGGTGAGCGTGCGAGCTCCTCTGAGTGACAAGCGAGACGCCGATACCTTGTGCCGCCAGTTCGAAACCGGGGGCGGGCGCGCGGCCGCGGCAGGAATCAACGAGCTGCCCGCCGATCAACTGACTGCGTTCATCGACGCTTTTTCAGCGATTTACTCCTAGCTTTATATGGATTGGGACGACTTAAAGATTCTCCTCGCGCTATCACGAAAGCGTTCCGCGCGCGGTGCTGCGCAACTCCTGGGCGTCAGTAACTCCACCGTGACTCGTCGCCTGGACGATTTTGAGCGCGATTTGGGCTCTAGGTTGTTTGACCGTACTCCTGAGGGGTACCGGATGACGCAAGCGGCGGAGAACCTTCTGCCAACCGCCGAACATGTCGAGGAGCTCATGCTGAGTGCCGAGCGTCAGGTCACGGGCACAGATCAGGAGTTGGAAGGAACCATTCGGTTGACCTTGCCTCCGGCGAGCGGCTTTAACGTGCTCATGCCGCGCCTGGCCCAATTCGCCGCGGATTATCCCGGTATCGATCTGGAGGTCATCAGCAGTCCGGATGCCCTGGATTTGGGTCGACGGGAGGCCGATATCGCAATCCGTATTTTTTTGACCGGTTCTTCGCCCCCGGAGAACCTCATCGGTCGGAAAATCTCCGGGATGACCGCGTCTGCCTATGTCCACCGTGATCTCCTCAATCCTGATGACCCTGAAGATGTGAGTCATCTCACTTGGATAGGTCTACATGGCAATAACTACGATGATTCCTGGAAAAAAGTGTGTAAAAACGGGCACTTACCGGTTCGCCACGCGGTGTCCGCGATAACTCTGCAAGTGGAAGCGGTACGTTCCAAGATGGGTATGATGTTTGCTGCTTGTGCCATGTTTAGAGATCACCCTGAAGTCGTCAGGGTGCCCGGGGAAGATGTACATCACTATCTGGATCTATGGGTGCTGACGCATAAAGATTTGCGCTTGTCAGCGCGCATGCGGATTCTGAGAGAGATTCTGGCGGAAGAGCTTTCACAGCTTCGACCCTACTTCGATAGCTGTTGTGACGAAGAAGAGGGTGTTGCAAAAATGCAGCAAGCGTAGTCAATACCGGATATCGCGCTTCATTTATGCAGCGCCTATAGTGGGTCTCAACATTCACGAAGGAGATCCACCATGAAGAAAGTCCTCGTTTCAAGCATCGGAATCATTCTCGCCACAGGCGCAGTATCAGCTTTCGCCGGCAAGCAAGATCGTGAAAACCTTGCCCAGTGCAAGGCAGACATTGAATCTTACTATGGTGACAGTACCCGTACTCGACTGCGCAGCATCAAGCGCAGCTCTGGCGAAACCCATCTACGTCTGATGGTTAACCCCAAGGACGGCGAGAACACCGTTATCGTTTGCTCCGTGAGCAGTGATGGTGCTAGCAGCCTCGCGACCGGCGACGGCGTTGCGCTGTCTTCACCAGAAGCCGAGCAGAAGGTTAGCTTAGCTCAATAAGTCTTTTGGGCCGGCTGATTCGCTGGCCCTAAAACCCCCGCGGCGGTATCCATGGTACTACCGCATTGTCCCGAGACCTTAGGTTTCGGGTTTTTTTTGTCTGCTTAGTCTTCCACGTCATCCACATCCAGCTGGCCACTCAGTCTGCGTCGGATGTGCGACCAGGACATGCCTGCCGCTAGCAGCAGCGAAACCAACAATAGAGCGAGCCAGGTGAGAGCGCCGGTGGCATCCGTGGAGAGTAAACCGAGATCAATAAATAACCAGATCATGCACCCAAAGAGCGCCGCTCCAAGAGCGATTCCCAGCCATCCCAAAGAATTGAATGTGGCGCGGAGATACACCAGCCAAGCAATAAGCAGCGCAACGCCTACCAGAGCAGGGAGCGGACCGAAACTGAAGTTTTCTGATAGCAGCCAGCCCACATAAGAAAAGGCCGTCGGATTGTAGGTGCCAAACACCAGCGCTACGGCAAACAACCACCGGACCAGGAAACTATCGAGTCCAAAAGACTTTGCCATGTTTATTTCTCCGTCATTCTCTTCAATTAGCTAGCGCAGTTGCACTTCCGTACTATCGTCGAAGAGTAAAGCTAGAGCAAAGTGTGCAGCGACGCAATCGTGCGTCATTTCAGGGTGCCGGAATAGGGTAGACCTGATGTATTTCCTCAATTTTGCGCAACAGATCTTTCTCGAGTTTTATCTCGACGCTAGCGATGTTTGTCCGCAGCTGATCCATGGTGGTCGCGCCAATGATGTTACTGCTGGTGAACTGGCGACTGTTTACGAAAGCGAGTGCCATCTGGGAGGGGTCCAGATCAGCATCCCTAGCGAGGGCAACGTAGGCGTCTGTGGCGGCCTCCGACTGGGGATTACTGTAGCGACTGAAGCGTTCGAAGCGGGTGAGTCGTGCGCCGGCGGGGCGAGCACCGCCCTCGTACTTACCCGATAACATACCGAAGGCGAGGGGCGAGTAGGCGAGGAGACCTGCCTTTTCTCTTATGGTCATCTCGGCCAATCCCACCTCAAAGCTTCGATTGAGGAGGTTGTACGGGTTTTGAATTGATTGCACTCTCGGGAGACTTTTTTCGCGAGAGATCCGTAGATACTCCATGAGCCCCCAAGGGGTCTCGTTCGATATACCAATTGCGCGCACTTTGCCGGCCTTGACCAGCTCTCCCAGTGCAGACAGCGTCTCTTCGATAGCAACCCCGTCGTCGGTTCTGTGTCGGTAACCCAGTTGGCCGAAGAAGTTTGTGATTCGCTCGGGCCAATGCACTTGATAGAGATCGACATAGTCCGTTTGAAGGCGCTGTAACGAGGTGTCGATGGCCGCGTGAATCTGTTCCCGGGATAGTCTGGGCCCATCTCGCAGGTGATCAAAGTCGCCACCGGGCAAGCTGCGTCCTGAAACTTTTGTGGCCAAGACTATGTCATCACGCTTGCCCCGTTTATGCAGCCATTGGCCGATGATGCGCTCCGTGTCCCCCTGGGTCTCGGGGCGAGGCGGAACCGGATACATTTCTGCGGCATCAAAAAAATTCACGCCCTGACTCACAGCGTAATCCATTTGCTCGGCGGCTTCTTCGTAGGTGTTTTGCTCTCCGAAGGTCATGGTCCCCAAGCAAATAAGGCTGATATCAATGTCACTGTTGCCGAGTTTTCTGTATTCCATAGCGCTCTGATTTTGTCCTTTGCTAGTTATGTTTCTTTGGGGTTGATAGTCAACGGATCATCAGTTTGCCAGTGTTGTACCTCTATGACATCTGCCGGGTCCTGATGGATGACAATATCCGCGCCAGGAAAATGTTCCAGGATGGCCACTTCAACTTCATCAGAAATACGATGGGCTTCTAACAAAGAGATATCGCTGTCCATTTCGAGGTGGAGCTGAATGATGGCGGTGCGCCCCGATTGTCGCGTTCTCAAATCATGCAGGCCTTTTACCGAGGCGTTGGCAAGCGCGATCGCCGAAATCTGTTGTTGTTGGTGTTCCGGGAGTTCTCGATCTAGGAGTTCATTCACAGCCTGGCGCAGTATTTCGCGAGTCGATACCAGCAGGTAAAGGGCTATGAGGAGGGCGAAGACCGGATCAGCCTGTATCACGCCCTGACTAGCCAGTAGTAACGCGAGGAGGGTCGCTGCGTTGCTTAGCAGATCGGCGCGATAATGAATGGAGTCTGCGTGAATGGCTGTTGACCCCGTACGACGCACGACATAAACCTGAAACATTACTAAAAGCGAGGTCACCACCATCGCCAAAAGCATGACGGCCACGCCCGCGGTTACGGCTGGCATAGGCACGGGGTCAAAAAAACGGTGCATAGCCTCGTGGATCAAAAAGGCACTGGTGGCCACAATAAGAGCGGCTTGAATTAGTGCTGCAAGAGATTCCGCCTTCCCATGACCAAAACGATGGTTCTTATCCGCGGGGCTCAGAGCGTAGCGGACGGCAAAAAAATTGATCAGCGATGCAGCTGAATCCATGAGCGAATCCATGAGGGATGCCAGAATACTGACCGCTCCGGTGCTGATGTAGGCGAAGAGCTTCACGGCAATCAATAGGCAGGCAGTCAGCACGGAAGCAAGCGTTGCGAGGCGCATGAGCCTCGCGGCTCGCGCTTCCTGATGGCTGACTTCGCCAGACTTAGATTTCATGGGTCCCAAAGTTGGCCCTAAGCATTGGTCATTGACTGCACGGGGTTTAAGTCCGCGCCCCAAATGCGTACAGTCGCATCCTCAAATCAGGTAACGATTCTATCACCATGTCTTTCCCACCCTTGGCAACTTCTGCACGTCTGTGCATCGGTGTCATTTACGTCCACAGCTTCCTCGGCACGACAAGTCTGAGCCTGGCGGCGGCAGCGGAGCTTGAGGAAGTAAAGGTCGTGGGCCGCAGAGATACGCTGATATCGACCCTGGGTTCGACCACGACAGATATCATAGCTTTCGATGAGCAGGTTTCCCTTAATCGAACGGTGGGAGACTGGATTGAGCAACTACCAGGCGTGAGTTTAAACGGCCAGGGTGGTTTGTTTCAGGCCTACAGTATTCGCGGGTTTAGCCGCTGGAGAGTCCGTACCGAGCTAAACGGTGTTCCTATTATTACTGACCGCCGTGCCGGTAACTCTGCGTCGTTTGTTCCTCCCGATCTTATTGCGCAAGTGTCGGTCGATAAGTCCGCTTCGTCTACCTTGTACGGCTCCGGCGCGATGGGCGGGGTTGTCAGTCTCGATTCACGGATTCCCGATGGTAGATCCCTGAAGATTGAGGGAGCTGACAATGGGGAGCAGTTTTCCTTATCTGCTCTCTCAGGTAGCAGTGAGGGGCTGTCGGCGGGCCTGAGCATCAGACGGGCGGATGACGCTGATGACCCCGATGGAGACTCGCTAAATACAGGCTTTGAGCAAGTGGCAGGAACCCTCTCAGGCGTTTACGCTCTTGGTGATTTAGATGTGTCCTACAACTGGTTGGGTAGTGCGGGACGAAGTATCGGCAAAAGTAACGCTTTGTTTCCCGAGCGCCGAGTGAGCAGTTATCCCGATGATAATCATTCCGTTACCCAATTAGAGTTGCGCTCGGGGGGAGACTGGTTTCTTCGAGGCTATCACCACTATCAAGATTGGGCAGCAGACGTTGAGCGGCTTGGCGAGCGGCGAAATCTTACCCGCTACAGTTCCCACACCCTCGGAGGTCTGTTTCAGGCGAACACCGCAATTCTTGCGGGTACAGGCAGCGTGGGCCTGGAGTGGGTCGGCCGACGCGGAGTGTCCATTAAGGATAAGGAATACAGTCCTGATGGAGAGTTGATTGTTGCGCAGGAACTGGTGGATGGTGACGAGGATACTCTTGCCGCCTTTGCTGATCAGCAATGGGTGGTGGGTGATGTCAGCGTAAGCGGAGGACTGCGATATGACCGGATCGAACAGTCGACCGATTCGAGCAAGAGCTCAGATGGACAATGGTCGAGTAGTGCGGCTCTTGATTACAGCTTTGCTGAGGGCTGGTCACTTCGCGGCGAGCTTGCATCTGGCTTTCGCTTTCCCGGATTGAGCGAGCGGTATTTCAATGGTACGACTCCCCGAGGAGAGGTCCTTGGTAACCCTGACCTCAAGGCTGAAACACGGCGCAGCGGAGAAATAGATTTAAGGTTCGCGCCTCTATCCTCATCTTTCGATGGTGGGGTGTCGGTGTATTACAGCGATCTAGAGGATTACATCGAGCGCTACCCCGTCGGACCCGAGCTTGTGTCCTATCGGAATCTGGATGGAGCAAGCGTTCAAGGGATCGAGCTGGATGTCGGTTTTCAAACAGGACCGGTTAATCACCGACTGAGTTATCAGTGGCAAGAGGGTGAAGACGATGAAGGGAACACCCTTGCGGACCTCAATCCTCCGGCGCTGCACTACTTTTTTGCTTGGGAGCGTGAGCAAAGGGGCTTTTACAGCGATCTTAGTTTTCGTGACTCAAGAGATGAATTCGGCGCGGATGAAATACCTCTGGATTCTGCGTGGATTTGGAATGCGCGCTTCTCTCAACGTCTAGCAAATCGCTGGCGCGCCGAGCTGTTTCTTAGCAACATTCTGGACGAGGAGTATCGTTCCACAGCGGACGTCGTTGCACCCTTGCAGCCCGGAAGAACAGTCGGTATTCGTTTAGAGTGGCGTGAGAGCTGAGAGCTGGCTCTTTGGTTTAACGATGCTCTGGAAAAATCTCAGGAGGCTGCTCTGGCGCCCACTGGGGATACTTTTCCATGACAGTGGTGAAAAGCGAAAACCCTAGAAGTTTGTCCAGCCAAGCGCGGAGTGCAGGGTAGGGTGATTGATCAAACCACTCCCGGTCCACGCCGGCAAACTGGCGAATGAAGGGAAATATAGCGATATCGGCGAAACCTTTCGTCGAACCCGACAGCCAGTCGCTTTCTTTCAAACACTGCTCGAGTTTTTCTAGAAACTCGCAAGCCTCATCCCGATACCATTCTGAGTCGTGCTCCGGATGTCGGTCGGCGTACTTGTATTTGTCGAGCAGCGTTTTAAAGCTCCCGTCATTCTCAGCTATGAGTGAAGCACCGGCGGAATCCTCGTTCCTTGGGAGCCAACCGTCAGGATCCGCACGGCTGAGCGCCCAACGCATGACATCAATACTTTCATCGATTACTCCTCCATCCGCTAAGACGAGGACAGGTACGGTTCCTTTTTGCGAGGCAGCAAGCATAGCTGCGGGCTTGTCTTTGAGTATGACTTCGCGCAGTTCTACCTGAGCGCCGGAGTAGGCTACAGCCATCCGTGCGCGGATAGCGTAAGGACAGCGGCGAAAGCTATACAGTACAGGGAGCCTTGCAGGGTCTTGCTCTGGCATATATTGGTGATAGCAAAGATAGTTATTGGTTACGAACTGTACAACCTGGTCACAAAAAGTTGCAAACTTACGCAGGTATCTACGGACCTAGGATTCCCATCGCAGGTCAAAAAATTGAGACTGTCGTATTTACCTGTTTGCTATGATTGTGCCGTGAATTGCTCACTACTCTTTCTTTATTCAGTAGCGGCCCCAAGGCAAGCCTCGTGATCTTGAGCATGGTTGCCCGCGGTTCTACCGCATCAAGCTTGGTTTTCCTTTACGTCGTGTTGCGGCCTGGGTTTTTGTACGCGGAGTCAGAGCCGTCTCCTACACTTGTTAGCCTTTGGAGTTCGGCAAACCTTTACGACGCTAGCAGTAATGACTCCTTGTTGCAGAAAATCACTTTGAGCGGGCGCTTGCAAGCCGATGGGGCGATCTTTGATGCAAAACAAGGCCGCTTTGAAGATGCTCTTTGGCGACGATTCCGTTTTGGCTTTAAGGCGCAGTTGCGGGAAAGCTGGCTCGTGCATGTGGAGGGTGATTGGGATCTCAATGCCAATACGAGTAGGGGTGATGATGAATCAGATGAGTCGTTTAACCGGTTCACTGATGCCTACATCGCATGGACGCCTAGCGAAAAACTACAAATTAAACTGCTAAAGCAATCCGCGGGTTTTACCCTTGATGGCGCCACTTCCTCTACAAAACTTTTGACGCCTCAGCGTAACAATCTGACCAATAATTTGTGGTTTACATCTGAGTACTTCACCGGAGTTTCCGCAGCTGGAGAGACTGACGGTGGGTTGATGTGGAAGGCAGGTTTGTTCTCGGCGGAGAGCAATGAGGACTTTGGCCTCTTCGAGGCGGGAGCATTTACGCTGCTGTCGCTTGGCCATGACTTTTCTGGCCACTTATCAGTTGATCGCGCTGAGCTACGCATTGACTACGTCCACAATGAGGAGCGAGAAGGGGCGCAAACGCCAGATTTATCGCAGGTACTCTCCCTTTCGAGTAAATGGGAAGCCGATAAGTGGGGCTTGTGGAGTGACTTGGCGCTAGGAAATGGCTACGGCGATCGAAGTGACACGCGTGGCCTTACGCTCATGCCGTTTTACACTTACAGCCCGCAGTTTCAGGCTGTTCTCCGCTACACCTGGCTAGAGAGTGCGGATGACAATGGCGTGCGCTTGGGTCGCTACGAACGTGAGATAGTCGAAGAGCGGGGCGATGAGTATCAGGAGTTCTATGCTGGGGTAAATGTGTTTTTTTACGGACATAAGCTGAAGTGGCAGTCGGGACTGCAGTTTACGGAAATGCAGGATTCGGCAAACGATGGGGGAGCCTACCGTGGCTGGGGATTCACTACCGGTCTTCGAGCGTTTTGGTAGTTGCCATTTTCTCTCTAACAGGAGCCCTCAATCCAAAAACTGCCAGGTCTCTGCCCCGTCGAAGGTGCGTAGCTTGAGATTTTGAGTCACTTCCGGAGCTAGCATGCGCCCATTCACTGCTACACGTTTCGGTTGCTCTTCACTAAGGGAGTCGTAGTGGGTCATGCATCCACAGTTCGCACAGTGTTGAAAAGCGATTTGCTGGTCTCCCCAAATGTAAGAGACAAGCTTACCGGGCGCGGCCTTCACCGATGTGGTTTCGGTGTCAAGGAATGCCCACTGAGCGCCATAGCGTCGACATACCGAGCAGGTGCACTGTACGAGCGTTTCGGGAGTAACACTCAGAGCGATTTTAACAGCGCCGCAATGGCAGCTAGCTTCGGGCATGCGCAGCTCTCCTCTTGTGTGATGCGTTACCGTTCAGGCAGTCATTCCACCATCGACCATGTAAACGCCACCATTGAGAAAACCACTCTCTTCGCTTGCTAAAAACATCATCATGTTTGCAACATCTTCGGGGTCAGCGTAGCGCTCCATGGGTATGCTTGCCTTGATTGCCTGGTATTGAGCGCCCGGATCCTCAGGCATTAAGCCTGTTTCCAGAGAACGCATCATACGGCCCTCCACCGGAGAGGGATTGAGCGTATTCACACGAATGTTGTGTGGGCCGCCTTCTTTTGCGCAGGCTCGCATTAGTCCTACTACGGCATGCTTGCTCGTGCCATAGGCGGTCATTCCTGGCGTGGCGCTGACACCCGCGACGGAGGAGGTGATCACGATGCTGCCGCCACCACTGGCGGCCATGATGGGGAACACATGCTTGATGCCAAGGAATACACCCAACACGTTAACGTTGAATACGGACTGGAAAATGCTCAGATCTAACTCGCTTACCGGCATAACGGGCCCTTCAACGCCAGCGTTCGCAAGGAGCACGTCGACGCTCCCGAAAGCCGCGACCGTCGCTGCCACATATTTTTCGGTGTCGGCTTCTGAGGTAACGTCAGCAACGCTGTAACGCACGGTGTCATCGCTATAGCCAGACGCGACCTCCTGCAAATTTTCTTCGTTTAGATCGACAAGCATTACCTTGGCACCTGCCGCCACGAAGCGCCGCAGGACGACTTTCGCTATGTCTCCAGCGCCGCCGGTGAGAATCACTGTCTTGTCTTTGACACTGTCCATGAAGCTTCTCCGATTTTTATTGTGATCTTAGCCGATTGTTTCGTTCAGAAGTCGCAGCCAATTGAGGCCCAAGAGTCTTTCCATATCTCCCGTTGACCATCCTCGACGATCCAGCACGGCTAAGAGGTTGCGATAGCGGTTTGGTGTATCGAGCTCTGGGATCCAGGGTGGCCAACGCAGCTCATAGCTCGGCTTAAAGAACCCCGTTCGAGGTACAAACCATTCTTCGTAGGTAGCCCAAGGTGATATGCCCTGGGGCGGGTAGTCCGTCGAGATACCTATGTGCTCAATCCCGGCAACGTTAACGGCATGCTCGATATGGTCGGCATAGTGTTCAATAGTAGTATCTCCGCCAGGATCTGGCCCGACGAAATATCCGAGAGCAATCATGCCGATGACGCCTCCCTTTTCAGCACATTTACGTATTTGCTCGTCGGTTTTCGCGCGGGGGTGAGTGCGTAGGGCATCGCACATGGTGTGCGTGATGCCGACGGGTTTCTTGGAAAACGCTATGCCGTCGAGGGTTGTCTGGTCGCCACAATGGGAGAGATCTATGAGCACGCCTGTATCGTTCATGCGCTCGACAACTTCCAGGCCGAAGTCAGAGAGCCCAGCGTTTGTTCTCTCGAGACATCCGTCCCCGACGAGGTTTCGGCTGTTGTAGGTTAGCTGGAACGAGCGCATACCGAGTGCGTACAAGGCATCAATGTTGTCTACGTCACCATTGAGCATCGTGGAGTTTTGGAAATTCATCATAACCGCTGTGCGTTGGGTCTCTTTGGCGCGCAGGAAGTCCTCTGACTCCAGTGCGAACATGAGCTGGTCATCGTGTTCATCGATGCGGTGGCGCCATTCCAACAGAGCATCGATGGCTGTCTGTAGATTTTTTCGCGGTAGGCTCTCAATGATTCCCGAGTAGTTGGCAGCGCGAAGAGCGGTGAATACCTCGGCTCCCCACTCCTTGCCAAAACACAGGGCATCGATGACAAGCATGTCTTCGTATTTGTCCGAGAGACTGGTGGCTGCTTGGCCGGGAAGAACGCTACTGGCTAAAGCTGCGGCTGCGCCCTGAAGAAACAATCGCCGGTTTGATGTCCATTCCATTCCCTGGTCACCTCTTTTTGTGGAGCGTCTGATGGCCGACTTCGCTGCCACCTATGCGGTATCTGAGAGTAAAACCTGTTCTGCGCCCGCGGTCGATAGTTTTTCGTTTACTATTTTGTCGTTTACAAAAATTGAGTTGCTCTTAACGATGATAGATCTGCGCAGTGACACAGTAACCAAGCCTACGGCCGAGATGCTCGAAGTGATGCATAACGCGGATACGGGTGACGACGTTTATGGCGAAGATCCGACGGTCAATGAGTTAGAGCGCTATGCGGCAGTGCTCACAGGGAAAGAGGCCGCGGTGTTTGCGCCTACAGGCACTCAGTCGAATCTCATTGGCTTGCTCAGTCATTGTCAGCGCGGTCATGAGTACATCGTGGGGCATGGTGCGCATACCTATATGTACGAGGGTGGAGGCGCCGCCGTCCTGGGCGGCATTCAACCGTGCCCATTACCGTTTGCTGAGGATGGTTCCCTAGCTTTAGATGAGGTGGAGCGCGCGATAAAGCCGGACGATGCGCACTTTGCCATTACTCGTCTGCTGTGCCTCGAAAATACCCAGGGAGGCAAAGTACTGCCCATGGAGTATCTCGAGCGCTACAGTGAACTGGCGCAGCGCAACGGCTTGCGGCGACATTTGGACGGTGCTCGAGTGTTTAATGCCGCTGTGGCGCTATCACTGCCCCTAGCGCAGATTTGCGAGCATTTCGATACGGTATCTATATGCCTGTCCAAAGGACTTGCATGTCCTGCCGGGTCGCTCCTCGTGGGTGATGAAGAAAGCATTCGCAGTGCCCGTCGTTGGAGAAAGATGCTTGGTGGAGGAATGCGTCAGGCGGGCATTCTCGCGGCAGCGGGCCTTTACGCCCTCAAAAACAATGTTTCCCGGTTGCAGGAAGACCACAACAAAGCGAACCGTGTCGCGGTGGCCCTCTCAGCACTGCCCACGTTCAAACTCCAAGAAGACCCCCAAACGAATATGGTGATGCTGTCTCCGGATATGGCAATAGGGCCGCTCACGGAACATCTTCACGGCGACGGCATCAAGATATCGGGGACTCGCTGGGTATTTCATCAGGATGTGTCGGAGGAGGAGGTCGATCACTTGATCGCCAGTTGTCGTCGATTTGCTTAGGGTTTAGGCGAGGGGTTGGTTGTCTCTGACCACCGCCAGAAACGCCTCGGCGTATTTGTCTCTTTTGCGATCTCCTACACCTGAGATCGCTGCAAACTCGGCAATGTTCCCCGGGCGCTGCTCGCAGATGAGTTGCAGCGTGCGATCGTGAAAAATGATGTAGGGCGGAATGCCCTGATTCTCCGCTAACTGTCGCCGACACTCCCGCAGAGCTTCCCAAAGCCCCACGTCAATATGTTCTGGTATCGCACTTTTGGTGGTGCGTTTTGCAGAGCTGCTTTTAGGGTCCTGACGTAACTGAACCTCAACCTCGCCACGCAATACACCGCGTGCGCTTTCTTGGAGGCAAAGAGCGCCAAATCGTGTCATATCGACGCTTAGATACCCTCGAGCAACAAGCTGCCTGAACACGGACTTCCATTGGCGGGAGTCCAGTGCTTTACCTACTCCAAAGGTCGGTAAACGATGGTGGTCATTCTGAATGATTTTGTCGTTCTCAGCTCCCCGTAAAACGTCGATGAGGTGGTTTACACCAAAGCGCTGACCCGTCCGGTACACCGCGGACAGCGCCATTTGCGCAGCCTCCGTTCCATCCCAGGTAGCGACCGCGTTCTGGCAGCTATCGCAGTTTCCGCAGGGATTCTCCAAATGTTCGTCAAAGTACGCCAGAAGAGCTTGTCTTCTGCAGGTGGTCACTTCGCAAAGACCGAGCATTGCGTTCAGGCGGTGCTGCTCTTCGCGTTTGAAGACCTCACTACCTTGGGATTGATCGAGCATTTGGCGCAGCGTGATGACGTCCTGTAATCCGTATACCAACCAGGCATTAGCTGTCAGACCGTCGCGACCGGCACGTCCGGTTTCCTGATAGTAGGCCTCTACGGTTTTGGGTAAATCGAGGTGTGCAACAAACCGCACATCGGGTTTGTCGATGCCCATGCCGAAAGCGATGGTTGCAACTATCACCACAGCGTCTTCTCGAAGAAATCTGCGCTGATGCTCGGCTCGCGTTTCTGCCGGGAGTCCTGCGTGATACGGGAGAGCATTGAAACCCTGCTCCGCCAGCCAGCGCGCTGTCTCATCCACGCGCTTGCGAGAAAGGCAGTATACGATGCCTGCATCTTCCCGATGCTCATCACGCAAAAAGCGTAAGAGCTGACCTCGCGGATTGTCTTTTAATGCGATGCGATAGCAAATGTTGGGCCGATCAAAGCTGACCAGAAAATGGCGGGCTTCGGTAAGCTTGAGTCTTTCCGCTATTTCTTGCCGTGTTCGCGCGTCGGCGGTGGCTGTGAGGGCAATACGGGGGACTTCCGGGAATCTCTGATGCAATTCGCTGAGTCCCAGATAGTCCTCGCGAAAGTCGTGACCCCATTGGGATACACAGTGAGCCTCGTCGATGGCGAAGAGCGCAGGTGTTAACTGATTAAGAAGGCGAAGCATCCGTGCCTGCAAAAGGCGTTCGGGAGCCACGTACAGTAAATCTAGTCGACCATCGAGCCAGTCTTGCTCGATAGCTCGCGCATCCTCAGGGGTGAGGCTAGAGTTTAGGAAAGCGGCGCGCACGCCGAGTTGCTGGAGTGCCTCTACCTGATCCTGCATGAGCGCGATGAGTGGCGACACCACGATCGCGCAGCCTTCTCTGAGTAACGCAGGTATCTGGTAACACAAAGACTTGCCGCCGCCCGTGGGCATGATGACCAGGGCGTCCTCTGCGTTGAGAAGAGTGTTGATGATTTCTTGCTGCGGTGGACGAAACGCCGGGTAGCCGAATACGTGCTGAAGAGTGTCTAGCGCTTCGGCTGTGTGGTCAATCTGCGAGTGCTCTGGTTGCAGCGGCTGCCTCGGAGTTTCTGCTTAGTAGCACTGTCGGCAACGGTAGCCTTTCGTAGGAGTGCTGCTTTTGGCTGTATTTACTTAGCGATAGCTATCGAACGGCAGTAACAGAGCAATGGTTGTCGAGTGGCCTAGCTTGCGCTCTTACTGGCGGCTGACTTTGCCTTGGGAGCTGCCATATTGGCCTGACCGCTAACACCAGACTTGATTTGCTCGATTTCTCCACCGGCTTCCAGAAAAGCTTTCACTTTATCTTCTAGAGACGAGGATGTTTCTACCGCCGCTGGCGGCTTCTTCTTGCCGGCGGTTCTCAGGGGTTTCTTAGCCATAACTATACTTTCAACACTTTTTTCGGGCGCATAGCATAGCAAATTTTAGCGTCAGAAGTTCGGAGAACTTCTTTGGACGGCCTGAGACCGCTCGTCCTGGATTTGTTACAGCCAGTCTGTAAGGGCTATGCCAATGCCGATACGATTGTTGTAGTTCTCCATATCAATCAGATTTTCGCCATAGCCGGAGTAGATTTGTACAAAACCCTTAAGCCGACTGAATAAGGGGAAGGTGTAATTCACCTCCAGACCGCTGCGATTGGGGCTGCTGAGATTATTCTTCAGGCCAACGGCAAAGGTATGTCGTTCGCGCTTGTGGATGAGGCCCAACTGGAGCCTGCCCATGTAGTCCTCTATGTTGGGATTATCATCAACGTCGGCGGGTTCGCTGATCCGGGCCCAGGTCTTGGCAGAAACAACCCAGTTACCCCGATCCAGCGCCAACTCAGCGGTCACGCGATTCCAGCTTCGAGAAAGGGGTTCCGAGCGTCCATTAGACTGATGATTGAGGGCGAGGGTGGCGATGCGCGCGTTCCAGCCAAAGACCTCAAAGTCCACGGGCACTTGCCAAAAGACTTCAGGCTGATGGTTGGTTTCTCGAAAGGGTGCCGAAGCGTCGTCTTCCGCGTAGAGCTGCCAGTAGGATTGCTGTGTGTAGGCCGCCCAAATCGACGAATCCCTCCAGAGCCCCTCTGCCAAGCGTGTCTTGAGGCTTAACTGCATCTTTATTTCATAGTCACTGAAGCTCTCTTCAAGGGGGCCAAAGTCGGAGTAATCAGGATTACTGCTGAAGGTCAGGGGCAGAATGTA
This sequence comes from Congregibacter brevis, assembly GCF_045689245.1. Lineage (GTDB taxonomy): Bacteria > Pseudomonadota > Gammaproteobacteria > Pseudomonadales > Halieaceae > Congregibacter > Congregibacter brevis. The sequence goes on from NZ_CP136865.1 coordinate 1,793,419, forward strand.
GTTGGGGTGATGGGGTGTGATCGAGAACCACTGATCGGTCAGGGTGGACTCCTGCTCCACTCGTGCTTCGATGAGCGAGAGCTGGGGGAGCGCTTCGCTGAGAAGCTCTACTTCGCCTTCAGCATTCACCTCAGGTAATTTTTCAGGAGTGAAGTAACTGTCGAAGCAATTCAGTCGGGCGTCGGATTCTGCAATGTAGGCGCAGGTTTCGGGACTAGCGAAGACTACGTTTGACAAAGGAACCAGCAAGATCAGGATAAGGCGGTAATAGCGTTTCATTGGTAAGAGCTCAGAGGGTTTAATCGGTAGAGCAGCGACCATAGCAGATGAGCACTACCGATCGTCTACGTCACAAACACTGTACACACAGCAATAGTCTCGCCAGAATGTGCGACCTCTAAGCGTGGGAACAGCAGCATGATCGACTTATCAGACACTTTGAGTTTCAAAAGCGGCGCGGTTATGCCCAACCGTTTTATGTTGGCACCTCTTACCAACCTGCAGAGCCACCCGGACGGCACCCTGAGCGATGATGAGTATCACTGGCTGACAAAACGTGCCGAAGGGGGCTTTGGTGTGACCATGAGTTGCGCATCCCATGTGCAGGCCGAGGGTTGTGGATTTCCCGGGCAGCTGGGTTGTTTTTCTGACGAGCTTCTACCCGGTTTGACCCGCCTCGCCGCGGGCATAAACGAGCAGGCTAGCATCTCTGTGTTGCAGCTACATCATGCGGGCATGCGTTCGCCCAGTGAGCTTATCGGTGTGCAACCGCAATGTCCCAGCGATAATGAAAAGACCGGCGCCAGAGGTTTGTTTCTCGAAGAGGTTTGGCGTCTTAGGGATGATTTTGTTGCGGCCGCAGTGCGTGCAGAGAAAGCCGGGTTTACCGGAGTTGAGTTGCATGGAGCGCACGGCTACATGTTGGCGCAATTCTTGAGCCCGACCATCAATCAACGGGATGATGAGTACGGTGGTTCTCTTGAGAATCGAAGCCGATTGCTTTTGGAAATTATTGATGGAGTGAGAGCGAAGTGTGGGTCGGAGTTTCTGTTAGGGGTGCGCCTGTCCCCTGAGCGCTTTGATATTCGATTGTCCGAAATGCGGGTGCTAGCACAACGTTTGATGTACGAGGGGCAGATCGACTTTCTCGATATGTCACTTTGGGACTCGTTCAAGACGCCTGAGGAGGATGGTTTTGACGGAAAGACCTTGCTGCAGTGCTTCACAGAGCTAGACAGGGGCGATGTCTTGCTGGGGGTTGCCGGCAAGATCCGCAATGCAGCAGATGCCCGTCGTGGTATTGCTGAAGGCGCAGATTTTGTTGTGGTCGGGCGGTCCGCGATTTTGCATCACGATTTTCCCAAGTTGGTGGCAGCGAATCCGGAGTTTGAACCAGTGTCGAACCCTGTGAGTGCTGACCATCTGCGCAGCGAAGGGCTCGGTGAAGCGTTTATTGACTATATGGCAACCTGGAAGGGTTTTGTTGAGGGCTGAGGCTCTCGACGAGCTACCGGTGAGTACAAAGCTCTCTCTGTACCACTGCCGTAAAGTCGATATCTATGCCTTTTGAGTTCAATACTGCGTTGCGATGTCCTCTAGACGGCTTGCCGATGGATTGGCAGGACGGGGTGCTCCACTGCGCAAATCGCCACGCCTACGACATTGCAAAACAAGGCTACGCCAACCTTCTCTCGGCTAAGGACAAGCGGTCCAAAGATCCCGGTGATAGCCATGAGATGGTGGCTGCTCGCCACCGATTCCTGGAGGGTGGTCATTATCAGGCCGTAGCAAACAGTGTCGCTGACGTTCTCCTGCCGCATTTAGTGACGGGCTCACTCATTGTTGATGCGGGATGCGGCGAGGGTTATTACCTGCGACATCTGCGCGATCGTGTAGCTGAAGCAGGTCTTCCGAGCGTCGCAATGGTGGGCTTCGATATCTCGAAGTGGGCAGTACAGGTGGCCGCAAGGCGTTTTGCGGCTACTTGGCTTGTAGCCAGTAATCGCAGCATTCCCTTGGGAGATGCGTCTACCGATGCCGTGATCGATATGTTCGGATTTCCTGACTTTGAATCTTTCTCGCGAATATTGAAGCCCTCGGGGCTCTTATTGCGCGTGCAGGCGGGGCGCGATCACTTGATCGAGCTTCGGCGCCTTATTTATCCATCGCTTAAGGATCGAGAGCTATCGCAGTCAGCACCGCCGGGGTTTTCGCTACAGGCGCAATCACAGCTCAATTTTGAGACAGTAGGTCTCGACAAGACTCAAATGGCTGACTTGCTGCTCATGACACCACACTTTTTTCGGGCCTCCGCAGAAGGCAAAGAGCGCGCTGCAGCAGTAGACACGATGCCGGTGACCGTTAACGTATCCGTGGATTTGTTCCGTAAGAGCTAAGTCCCGCGGTCGTCGCTGGATATGGGCAGTGGTGGTTGTGGCCGCGTTGTTGCAGAAACTGCCTCAGCTCAAATAGCCCATGATTTTTTCTGCGGCGATCATTCCCTGTTCTTGTAGACCCTGCATGAACGCCGCATCGGCTTCCGCGCTCGTGCGCGAAGAAGTGAATCCATCGAGACGAGCATTCTTCATCCACTCCATGAGCGAGGGGTTTTCCTGCCAGGCTAATCCATTCACCAGGTCCGCCAACATATTACGGAAATAGTCCGTATCCGTATCCGGATGGGGTACCGGGGCGCAGAGGGTGTTTTTGCGGGTCTCATCGTGTTCCGTCAGCTCCACGTGGGCAATGAAAGCCGCGCTAAACACTTGCTGGCAGGTTCTCACGGACTGCAAAATTATTTCCGAGTCGGCAAAAACAGGCTCCGGAGGGCGGCGCTCCAGCCCGTCGGCAGTGCAGTCGACAAAGAGCGTATCCGGTTCGTTATCAACAGACCCCTCGTCTAAACGGATGCTCTGTGTCGAGATGCTCTGCACGCGACCTAGGCGAACCACGTTCTCGATCGAACGCAGTTTTGCAATCTCGGTTTTTGTCACCGTGGCGCAGCGGAACATTGTGGGCTTTACACCTTCGTCGATGCGCAGCACCACTCCCGCTGCTTCGGCGCGCACAAAGAAATCTTCGGCAGACTCGGAGTCGGCGACAGACTGTATTTGCAGGATCGAAAGCTGCTGAATCGAGCTTTCGAAAAGGTCCTCCGACTGCGCATAGGCTCGATCCCACAGCCAGGACTCTCGGGGTTTAATCCAACGGATTGAATCCGCAGAGACGCCATTGTCCAATAGAAACAGACAGGCATCGAAACTTGTTTTTCCAGCGCCAATTACCGTGTACCTCTTAAAGTCACCTCGGAGGCTCGCGAGCGCGTTGGGAGGAACGCAGGTGACGCCGTCTCCAATATCGTAGGAGGGTGCGGCCATTGACGGCACCTTCACGTTCATAAAGGTCGCATCAACGATGGTGGCAGCGTCCACATGATGACACTGCTCTGATGTCATCGATTGGATTTTCCCACCACCCTGATATTCACACATAGGGAAGTATTGCACTCTGCCGGAACTAACAAAATCACGCATGAGATCGTCATAGTAGGCGCAAACTTCAGCCTTACTCGCTAGTTCGTAGAGCCCCTTATTGTTGCCCGCAGTGTCAATGCGATTCGAACCAAGAGGTCGGGAGTTGACGCCGTAAAAGCTTGAGGGCTGATGCAAGCGTACATAAGGATAAGCCAGATTCCAGTGACCACCGGGCTGATGATAGCGATCGACAATGGTGATTGTTACATCTGACTCCTGCATGAGTACATCCGCAAAAGCCATGCCCATCGCGCCGGCGCCCACAATTAAGTAATCCGTGCCGCGTGCTTCCATCCCGAGTTTCCTATGTCATTATTGTGACTGAACAGTGGCAAATAAATAGATGCTCGGCAAGTGCCATGGATCGGAGGAATAAAAATAATGGAACGACTTCAAAAGTTAATGATTGGAAACGCCTTTCTCGTGATTGTGATGAGCATGTTTGCGGGATTCATGCTGGGCTTTGGCTTGATCGGTGGACTGGAACTGTATCCCAGCAAAATAGTAGCCATGCCCTATTACGGTACTGCGGAGGGTTGGGCTCGTGCTCACTCCGGCGGTTTAACAAACGGTCTCCTGATTCTTGCACTGGCTTGGGCACTTCCATTGATACCCCTGAGTGACAAGATGCGAAGTGTCACTGCTTGGGGCTTTATCTATATTGGCTGGGCGAATACCGTTTTTTACTGGGGCGGGAATGCGGCCGGCAGTCGCGCTCTGAGCTTTGGTGACAACCCTCTTGGAGCCAGCAATTTCTGGGGTGCACTGGGCTTTGGGATGGCATTTGTCGGGGCGCTGCTGATTGTGTATCTGCTCTGCTACGCCGCTATTCGCGCGCTGCGAAGCGCCTGAGGAACAATGATGCAGCAATTAAGGTTCGGTATATTTTTCTCAGTCTTTGGCGTGCTGCTCTCAATGCTCACCGCCAGCAGCTGGGCCAGCGATAGCTCAGGCACGCAGGAGTCAGCGTATATCGCTTCTGAAGATCCTATGGCCGACGTACAGAAGGGTCTTGAGCGCGCTAGGGCGCAGGATAAGCTCTTATTGGTCGTTATGGGCGCGCAGTGGTGTCATGACAGTCGGGGACTCGTCGAAAAGTTTTCTGATTCTCGGGTTGCGGAGTTACTGGCCGCGAACTACGAAACGGTATTCATTGATGTCGGGTACTTCAAGGATCTAAGGGCGATAAGTCGCCGCTTCAATCAGGCGCATTATTTCGCGACGCCTACGGTGATGATTATCAATGCGGATAACGAGCGGCTTATTAACCGAGACGATATGAGCATATGGGGCTCCGCAGACTCAGTGCCTCTAGAGAGATATCTGGAATACTTTGAGGTTTATGCTGCGAATCCCTCGCCAAATTATGTGCCCTTGCCGGATGCGCAGGCATCGCTGGTCTTGTCCTTTGAGCAGACTCAGTCAGAGCGGCTACAAAGCGCTTATGAACATCTCGTGCCCGGTATGCAGGCCGAAGATCGAACCGGCGCGGCTGGGAAGGAATTTTTGCAGCAATGGCGCGAGGTTTGGCGCTATAGATCCGCTTTGCAAAAAGACATTCTCTCTTTACGCCAGCAGGCGCAAGAAGCGCCCGACACCGAGTTGGTGTTTCCGGAGTACCCATCGTTTAGCTGGGAGGGTGATTCCTAGTCTCTATGGGAAAACTGACGTTTCCGCGGCTATTCGCAGCTATTCCCGGGTTGGAGGCCGGCCCTTAGGAAGCCAGAGCGACGTTACCCAGGGCTTCCTGATGAGCCAGGTATTCATCGTAGGTGCCCTGGAAATCGACCAGCTCACCGTCTCTAATGTCGAGAATGCGGGTAGCCAACGATGAGACAAACTCCCGGTCGTGGCTTACGAAGATCAGTGTGCCGTCATAGTGCTCGAGCGCCAGGTTTAGCGATTCGATGGACTCCATATCCAGGTGGTTAGTGGGCTCATCCAGCAGTAACACGTTGGTGTCCATCATCATAAGTTTGCCGAACAGTAAGCGGTTCTTTTCGCCTCCAGAGCACACCTTCGCTTTCTTCAGGAAGTCGTCCGATGAGAAGAGTAGTCTTCCCAATGTCGCGCGCACGATCTGATCGTCGTGGCTTGGCTTTCGCCATTGGCTCATCCAGTCAAACAGGTTGAGGTCTGAGTCGAACTCATCATTGGTGTTTTGGGGGCAGTATCCGAGGGTCGCGCTCTCTGCCCACTTAACACTTCCTGCGTTGGCTTCGATCTGACCCATAAGGCAGCGTAGAAGCGTTGTCTTCCCGGCACCGTTCTCGCCGATGACCGCAAGCCGTGCTCCCGCTTCAAGAATCAGACTGCCTTTATCAAACAAGGGGCCCTCGTCGAAGCCGTGACCCAACTCCTCAAGGACAACCGCCTGACGATGAAGCTTTTTGTCTTGCTTAAAGCGAATGTAAGGGCTAACCCGACTGGACGGCTTGATGTCGTCTAGTTTGATTTTCTCAATGCGTTTGGCCCTAGAAGTGGCCTGCTTTGCCTTGGAGGCATTCGCCGAAAAGCGTGATACGAATTGCTTGAGATCGGCGATCTCCGCACTCTTCTTGGCGTTTTGTGACTGCAGACGTTCGCGCACCGCGGTGGAGGCAGTCATAAAGTCGTCGTAGTTGCCTGGATAGACGCGGAGCTCGCCGTAGTCGATGTCCGCCATATGTGTGCAGACCGCATTTAAGAAATGCCTGTCGTGAGAGATGATGATCATGGTCGATTTGCTTTGGTTGAGCACCGTTTCAAGCCAGCGAATCGTGTCGATATCGAGGTTGTTGGTGGGCTCGTCCAGAAGGAGAATGTCCGGATCGGAAAAAAGAGCCTGCGCCAACAGCACCCGTAGCTTCCACCCCGGTGCTACTTCGCTCATGAGTCCATGATGAAGTTCCTGAGCAATGCCAGCGCCCGTTAGAATCTCACCCGCTCGACTCTCGGCGGAGTAGCCGTCCATTTCAGCAAAGAGCACTTCCAGGTCAGCGACGCGCATACCATCCTCTTCTGACATATCAGGATTGGCGTAAATTTCGTCGCGCTCCTGCTTTACAGCCCAGAGCTCTTCATGGCCCATCATCACCGTGTCCACAACGGTGAATTCTTCGTAGGCAAATTGATCCTGGTTGAGTTTGCCCACGCGTTCGTTGGGAGAGATGGATACATTTCCTGAGGTAGGGGTAAGGCTCCCGTCGAGGATTTTCATGAGCGTTGACTTGCCGCAGCCGTTAGCACCGATGAGACCATAGCGGTTGCCATCACCGAATTTGACGGATATATCCTCAAAAAGGGGCTTAGCGGCGAACTGCATTGTGATGTTGGCGGTAGAGATCAATTGACTGGTCCTGACACAAAACGCCGTGCGCCCTCGAGGGAGGCCTGACGTTGGGAAATTCGAAAGCTTGGAATGCCGCGCACAGTAATGGACTAAAGGGCTCCGGTCGAGCAAAGACCTTGGGAATAATTCCAGTCCTGACTGCCTTAGCTGCGCTTCGCAAACCCGCCCACGGGTATGGGCGGTGATGTTCTGCCCGCAGATTCTCTCCCGCGCGTTCTTGAAACTACATAAACAAGCCGCTCTTGTGTTTTGCGTTTAGGCGTGGATGAATGCAATACGAGAGTTTGGCTATGAACCCGCAGGAGTTTGTTGCATCTATAAACAGCAAAACTATCTGCGGTCTTTCTTTGCGATAGGCACATAGGCGTCTGGAGGAAAAGTATGCTGAAGTCAGTAAGTTTGCGTGATTACATGGTTATCCACCCCGTTACGGTGAAGCCCGATACCAACGTTTACGAAGCGATGATGACCATTAGCGACAATCGAATCTCGGGTGTTTGTGTAATAGAAGATGACCACCGTTTGGTGGGAGTATTGTCGGAAATGGACTGCCTTCGCGCTGTGCTCAGCTCGGTATACAACAACGACGGCTTCGGTACGGTGCGGGAATACATGACCGCTGAGAATCTTTTAGTAGCGCATCCTGACGAAGACATCGTTGATGTTGCGCAGGATATGCTTCGCCAGAACAAGCGGCGTCGACCGGTCGTCGAGGACGGTCGCCTTATCGGACAAATTACGATCCGGCAGTTACTTAAAGCAGTTGGGGAGTTCCAGTCGCTCAAAGGGTCCTAAAACAGCCTATCCAGCCGCTCCCTTGGTGTTCTTCAGGCGACCTAAAAGCCCTGATGGACTAGGATAGCGCGAAAAGGTATTGAGTACGGACGGGAACATGCAGCGCGAAATCGGGCGATTTAGCTCTTTAGACGTTTTGGAACTTGGAACGCATAGCGCCATTCTTGACGGTGAAGACTGGGGGCGGCTGCCCCTTGAGCGCGGGCAGTGCCCCGATTCGCTCGCTGTTGGGGATACTCTCGAGGTCTTTGCTTATCTTGATACCAACGGCCATCCAGCGATCACTACCCTTACGCCTGCAGCACAGCTTGGGGAAGTTGCCTGGCTTGAGGTTGTCGAGGTGAATGATCTGGGCGCCTTTGTGGACTGGGGTTTACCGCGAGATCTCTTTGTCCCTTTCGGAGAACAGCAGCATCCGTTAAAAAAGGGGGCGCATACCCTGGTGAAGGTCTATGTGGACAATCAAGGGCGGTTAGCAGGGTCTACACGTATTGATCACTGGATTGAAGACACCGCTCCCGTCATAAAGCAGGGGCAGCGAGTCAGTGTAATGATCGCGGAACGCACAGAGTTGGGTTACAAAGCGATCATTAATCACGAATGCTGGGGGCTACTCTATAGCAACGAGCTGTATCAGCGTGTTCGCAAAGGGCAGGTGTTGGATGCATTTGTTCAGCGCATTCGGAATGACGGCAGAATAGATCTTTCCTTGAACCAGCCTGGTTTTAGTAAAATGAAGATGGATGGCGTTTCCGCCAAGATCTTGGATCGCCTGCAGGAAAACGACGGGTTCCTTGCTCTTACTGATAAAAGCCCGCCGAGGGAGATCTACGCCATGTTTGGCGTCAGTAAAAAAGTGTTTAAGCAGGCGATCGGTGCCCTCTACAAGCAACGTGTTATCACGCTGGAGCGTGATGGGATTCGCATTGCCTAGTTAAGAAGCGCAATTCTTTGCTTTCTTTTACTGCCAGCTCTGTTAATGTGCGCGCCTTCGAGGCGTACTTCGGTCTGCGCCGCAACTAAGCCCGCACACTCTGTGCTCGCTAGTATCTCAAGAAATCATAGTCTGGACCGAGCCACTGCCACTGCAAGCCTTTGTTGATAAAGGTTTCATGGGCAGATTGGTCAGATGATTTGCATTACAAAATCAGGAATATATTACGTGTTATTTAAAGATCTCGGCCTTTCGGCCGAATTGCTGCGCGCCGTGGAAAAACAAGGCTACGACGAGGCGACTCCCATACAAGAGCAAGCCATACCTCTGGTACTGAAAGGTAGTGACCTTTTAGCGGGCGCTCAAACAGGCACTGGTAAAACAGCAGGCTTTACGCTACCCATGCTGCAGCGCTTGCAGGAAAAATATCAAGACAGGCAAAAGAGTTTTCCCAAAGCACTGGTGCTGACGCCGACACGCGAGCTCGCGGCGCAGGTGCATGAAAGTGTCAGAGACTACGGTCGCTTTCTGAATTTCCGCTCGGCGGAGATCTTCGGAGGTGTGAGTATCAACCCTCAGAAGCAAAAATTGATTAAGGGCGTCGACGTGGTGGTCGCGACGCCCGGCCGTCTCCTCGACCATGTTCAGCAACGAAGCATCGATCTGTCTAAGATTGAGATACTCGTTCTGGACGAAGCCGATCGCATGCTGGATATGGGCTTCATTCACGATATCCGGCGTGTCATGAAAGTGATTCCCAAGAAACGACAAACACTGCTGTTCTCGGCGACATTCTCCAACGAGATCAAAAAGCTCTCTTCAGAGTTTCTGAATAGCCCCGAACAGATTCAGGTGACACCGCAGAACACCGCGACGGAACTGGTGAGTCAGCTAGTGTATCCCGTTGATAAAGGTAGAAAGCGTGAGCTGCTATCTCAGCAAATTGGCGAGGGCAACTGGCAGCAGGTGCTTATTTTTACGCGTACAAAGCATGGCGCGAACAAACTTGCAGAGCAGTTGAGTAAAGACGGAGTCACTTCCGCCGCGATACACGGCAATAAATCCCAAGGCGCACGTACGCGTGCTCTCGCAGAGTTTAAGTCGGGTACCGTGAGGGCGCTGGTCGCGACAGATATCGCCGCTCGAGGCATTGATATCGATAAGTTGCCGCATGTTGTTAACTATGAGTTGCCGAATGTCGCTGAGGACTACATCCATCGGATTGGTCGTACTGCCAGAGCGGGCCAAGAAGGCCACGCTATATCATTGGTTTGTATAGATGAGCTGAAGCTTCTTAGAGACATCGAAAAGCTGCTGGGGTCTGCAATCGAGAAGGTCAATCTTCCCGGGTTTGATATTGATCCCACGATCAAAGCTGAGCCCATACAGAATGGCCGTGGAGGCCGGCAAAACAGTGGACGTAATGGTGGCCGCGGAAATGGTGCTGGCCGTGGTCGCTCTCAGGGCAATGGTCGGCCCGGTGCAGGAGGGCAGCAGGCAAGACGCGGCAGCGGCGGTGGCGCTCGAAGTCGAGCGAGCAACGGCAACCGACGCACTGCATAAATTGCAGCAGGCGTTCATGAATATGTTGCGGGCTTGAATCTTCTGTCGCAGTATCTTGTTTTCACCAAAGCCGAGGCTCGGCGAGGAAACATCGATGATGAGACAATTGGGTTTGCACCTCGCAGTCCTACTGCTTCTGAATAGCACGTCTGTCTTTGCTGACGACCGCGTTGAACTACAGGCACTTCTTGACGAATTCCTAGCAGGTGCGTCGGTGAATGATGTCGCTATGCATGAGCGGTTTTGGTCTGAGGACCTCGTCTACACAAGTTCCAGTGGCGCCCGATACGGCAAGGCTACGATCCTTGATGGCATGGGCGAGGCCGCAGCACCCGAAGAAGAGTCCGCTGTTTATACGTCGGATCAAGTGGACATCCGCATTCTCGCGGATGAAATCGCTGTCGTGACTTTCCGGCTCGTGGCGACATCTCCAGATGGGGCTGTTGATTACTACCTCAATACTGGAGTGTTCGAGCGCGGCGCTGGAGAATGGCGGGCAAGTGCCTGGCAGGCAACCCGAGTGCCAAAGCAGAGTTAGCGTCGCAATCATAGCGCTGTCGTGCGAAACCTCGAAAGCTACCGCTAGGGGCAGCGTCTCTAATGAATTCTATTTCCCTTAACGAGAAGTTCGCGATTTCTGGTTTCGTTTCGATCGCTGATGCGTCACCGGGTTACCCCATTATTCAGATTTCAAACTCTCATGCATCAGCGAGCATCTCCGTGCATGGGGCTCAGGTTCTGAGTTTTCAGCCAAAGGGTGAGGAAGATTTGCTTTGGGTTAGTAAGACGGCTGTTTTTGCCGAGGGTAAGTCTGTTCGCGGGGGTATACCGATATGCTGGCCGTGGTTCGGTACCCACCCTGATGCTGAGATGCCGGCCCACGGATTTGCGCGGAATCGTTTTTGGCAGCTCACAGCAGTGCAGCAAGATGAGCATGGATCTACCGAAGTTATGTTGTGTCTGGAGGACGATGAAGCTAGTCGATTGCTGTGGCCTCATGCCTTCGAGCTGCAGCTAAGGGTGTCTGTTGGGAAGGTCTTATCCCTTGAGCTGACTATGGTGAATTCGTCGAAAGAAGTGGTCGATCTGACAGCAGCATTGCACTCCTACTTTAACGTCGGTGACATCGCTGGAGCAGCTGTGCGGGGCTTGGACGGAGCGGAATACATCGATGCCCTGCAGGACAGCCGCCGCTTCATACAGCTGGGCGATGTTCGATTTGATGCCGAGTTGGACCGTATTTATCAGCAAACTGCGGGCGACGAATTCATCGATGACGATTTGCGAGGGCGTTCGATCCGGTTGCAAAAAAGCGGCAGTAACTCGACGGTGGTGTGGAATCCCTGGATAGCTAAATCATCGAGGATGGATGACTTTGAAGAAGGCGGCTACCGGCGCATGGTCTGCGTGGAAACAGGCAACATGGGAGAAGATGTTGTTCGTCTGGAACCCGATGCCGCCCATACACTCGGTGTAACTATTTCAGCGGAAAGTGCGCGAGCAGCCAGCGTTTAACTTACTGGTACTTCACTAACTCAGCGTCAATCACCTTTTCTTTGGTCTCGGTAGTCACAGAGTATTCGTTGTACTTGTCGCTGGATGAACTTACGTCCTTCAGTTTGCCGTCTTCTGTAACAACCCACTTAGGTTCCGACTTGGATTTTCCCGACGTGCTGGTGGTAGAGCCGATAACGTCTGTGTGAACGCCCTGAATGACAAGTCCGTCAGCTCCCTTGGCCATGGCCTGAGTGCGCAGTTCTTCAATCATCTGGTCGCTATCCCAACCTTCTAGCGCGGTAGCGGTGATCAACCCCATGACTTCGAAATCGCGCTTTACATCGCCCACGCTGTAATAGACATCAACGGAGGTGGTCGGGGGGTAGGACTTTCCCGTGTAGTCCGTGTTTACACAGGCGGCCAGTAGCAGCAATGACATAGCAACAAAAAATTGTTTCATGGTTGTTCCGACTCAATGGGGAATGGGCCAAAATTGTAGCGACACCACGTGGCAATAACCACCGGCGGGTGAGATCGGTGCCCTTGTGCGTGCAGGCCTTGCTGTGACCGCTATCAGAGTGCACTCTTCTCTCTTCGTGAAATAGCAATCGGATAGTAACTATGCCTGTCATTCGCCTTTCGCAGAGCCTCGGCTCGGTCGCGTTACTGGTTTTTTCGACGCTGTCGTCTGCCCAGGCAGACAAGGCCGACGTGGTCTCGAGTCTTAACAGCGACTATGAACGCTACCAATCCATCGCCGAAGCTCTCTGGTCGAGCCCCGAACTAGGCTACCTCGAAGTAGAGAGTACGCGCCTTTTGCAGAGTGCTCTCGAGGAAGAGGGCTTTTCGCTAGAGAAAGGCGTAGCTGGGATGCCAACGGCGTTTACTGCGACCTATGGAACTAGCGGTCCGATTATTGGGATCTTGGGAGAGTACGACGCCCTGCCGGGAATGTCCCAAGCGGCGGTTCCCTATGAAGAACCTATGTTGGACGGTGCTCCAGGACAGGCTTGTGGCCACCACCTGTTTGGTACCGCCTCTTTGGCGGCGGCGATTGCCGTGAAGAACTGGCTCGTCGATTCCGGCACTCCTGGCACTATTCGCTACTACGGCACGCCAGCGGAAGAGGGCGGTTCTGGGAAGGTCTACATGGTGCGCGCCGGCTTGTTTAATGATGTTGACGCGGTTATTAGCTGGCATGCTGGCGATGCCAACACTGCTAACCCCGGCACCAACCTCGCCACTATCTCCGGCAAATTTCGTTTTAGCGGCCGTTCTTCTCATGCCGCCGCCGCGCCCGAGCGTGGACGTTCAGCGCTTGATGGCGTCGAGGCGATGAACGACATGGTCAATATGTTACGTGAGCACACGACTGAGCCCACGCGGATTCACTACGTCATTACTGATGGCGGTAACGCGCCTAACATCGTACCGAAAACGGCTGAGGTCTATTACGTCATCCGTCACGAAGATGTGGATGAGGTTCGCTCGGTATGGGATCGCGTTGTACGAACCGCCGAGGGCGCAGCGATCGGTACAGAAACTGAAATGGAGTACGAGATCATTGGTGGAACCTATCCTCGTCTGCCAAACGAGACACTGGCGGGTGTGCTGCACTCAAATCTCTCGATGGTAGGAGGTGTTGAGTACAGCGAAGACGACGTCGCCTTTGCACGGGAGATCCAAGGGACTCTGCCCGGGCAGCTTCCAGCCATTGAATCAGCCGGCGAAGTGCAGCCAATGGTGTTCACCAAAGGTAAGGCGTCAGCGGACACGGGCGATGTGAGTTGGAACGTACCTATGGCTGCCATGCGAGCCGCTACATGGGTGCCCGGAACGCCCGCACATAGTTGGCAGGCAGTGGCAGCGGGGGGCACTGCGATCGGATACAAAGGTATGATGGTTGCGGCCAAAACCTTGGCTCTCAGCGCTATGGACCTTTACAAAAAACCAGAGATGCTCAAAAAAGCCAAAAGCGAGTTCGATGATCGCACAGGTCCGGAGTTTCGCTATTCGGCACTGCTGGGTGACCGAGCGCCGGCGCTGGACTACCGGAGATAGCGTTTGTTCTGATTGAGGTGGCAGGCAAGGATTAAGGTTTACAGTTTTTCTCGCCTGCCAGTTCGCATAGGCCATAACCCAAGCTGCCCTTTTCCACGCACCCCTTGCCACTCCCAAGCATGCACAGGCCGTAGCCTAGGCTGCCATTCTTCTTGCAAAGTGTTCCGTCAGCTACTTCACAAAGGCCATAGCCGAGAGAGCCGTCCGGCTTACATAACGATTGCCCCGCAGCTTCACAGAGTCCGTAACCCATTCTCAATGTCGGATCGTCCAACTCAACTAAGGCTGCAATGGTTTCTACCGTTATATTCTTGCTCTGGAGCTGTTTTATGAGAGAGTCCAGGTCAGCGCCCGTAGCGACGAAACTCGTGGTCAGAAGAATGAGACCAGCAACCAGTCTGGCAATCGTTGGAGAAATACTGTGATTCATAGCGCTTGCTTCCGCGGCGTTGGACTAAATGGTCGGTCAATACACCTAGCTTTGCCTGTGTTCGCTCGGTCTTAGGAGGCGTCATCGTTAAGTGTAGCTTCGCGGGTGCTCACAATCGCCATGGTAATCAGGCCCGTCGGTACCGCGAACACGCCCAGCCCAATCATCAGGGTGAAGAACGTGAAGATCTTTCCTCCCATGGTGACGGGATACACGTCCCCATAACCCACCGTGGTGAGAGTAGCTAGCGCCCACCAAAATGAATGGATCACTGACGCGAAAGTGTCCGGTTGAGCGTCGCGCTCGAAGAAGTAGATGCCCACTGCCGCAAGGTAGAAGACAAAAAGTGCCCCCATGCCGAACACCGCCAGATCAACACGAACCAGTCGAAAGGCATCGCCGATACGCTTCGCAGCATCGACGTAGCGCACGAGTTTAAAAAGCCTGAAGAGGCGAAAGAGCCACAGGATCCTAAGGCTGCGAAGATCCAGACCGAGTTGAAGATAAAAAGGGAGAATCACCAAAAGATCCGTGATGCCATAAAAGCTGAAGACAAACTCCACGCGTTTTTCGCTGAGCCAAAAGCGCAGGAGGTACTCCAGCGTGAAGACTGAAATAACAAACACTTCGAAGTTGCGTAGGGTGCTTCTCGCAGCGGGCGAGAGATCTGGGAGCGTTTCCACGGTGAACGCGATGATGGAAAGGACAATCAGTATTTGAATGAACGATTGGCATATGCGAGCAGAGAGTGTTCCGCTCCCAATGACCTTTGGGCGCAGGCGCGCACGCAAACTTAGGCTCTCCTTCGACAATTCCTAGTCTCCCTTTAGCTCACGCAACTATCGTTTACGAGGTCGTCGTTAGTGAAAAGAAGGTTAACGAAGCGACGGTGCTCAAAACCATAGCTTATGACGCTAGGCTTAACCTGGGTAATCAAAACGTTGTATCGCAGATTTGCTGCCGTCCTTGTAAGTGAGTTGGACAGTGACGTAGCGAGTGCTTCGGGGGACTGACTTGTACATCGGTGTTTTAGCATCGATAGGAGCCATTCCCGCCTTTCGCCAGGCGGGGAATCGGAATCGCTTGGTCGGATTATTGCTATTCAAGCCGTACTGAATAATCTTGATACTGCCTCGGTAGCTCATAAGGTGGGTGAAGTAGAGGAGCCGTTTTCCATCGTAATCTCTAAAACTTACCCAGCTTGTAGTCGTTGATTCGAGGATACGCTGGTTCGCGTCTTTGCTTTCCTGCTGCCCTTTGAATGGGAAATCGAAGGGCCCTTGGAGAGCACCATTTCTGTCGCGATAGCGAATCTCGATTGTCGTGTCCCCCTGATTTGCAGGAAGGTTAAAGAACATTTGCGGCACGGGTTTGCCAGTTTGAGGATTTAGCGCGCCGCTTTCACCCGTGCTTCGAGCTTCGCCGTCTTTTTGATTCCACAAAACCTCCACAACCGGTTCAGCAATTGCCAGCGTTGCGGTGTATCCGGAGTTGTTCACACCGAAGCTGATGGACACGGGGTTGTTGAGAGCGCTGCCACTATTAGTGTTCAGGCTTGTAAGCCGCATACTCGCATCGTTACGCCACTCCTCCACAAGGGACTGGTCGATCATGTGCTTTAAGAGGCCTCCGGCTTCGTCGGCGGACTGAAAAGCAGCGAGGTAGTCTCTCTCGGCGCGCTTGTTGGCGAGAGTCTGAAATCCAAGTCTTCGCTCCGATACTTCTTCGCTCAGATGATAAAACGTCGGTGCAAAATCAGGGTTTTCCGCGGCATAAGCCTCTAGACGGGGAACCCGCTGACGAGCGTCCAGAAGTATTAATCGGACATAAGCGGGAATCCCCTCGGTTTTTCCCGCCATGAGGGTCATGTAGGTCTCGCGCGCTCCCGCCGTGCCTTCTTGAACTTTGAGAAATGCAAGAAAACGCAGATGAGGGTCCAACAACGGTAGGTCACTGGCGAAGTAGCTGATGTAGGATCGTCTTGCCGCCGAGTAGTCGCCGCCCAGTTCCTGAAGCCGAGCGTTGTGATAGTGATCTTCAGGTGAACGCGGTGAATCTATCAATCCGCCACTGGCAAAAGTTGCGCGCATTTCCTCCAGTGTTCGCATGACCTGGGCTTGATTGTCTTCGATTCGATCCGCGCTCTCACGGAGGCTTTGGGTGTCTTGATAGATGCCATCGAGCTTCTGATCGATGATCCCCAGACTCGCCTGCAACTCGGCAACGCCCGGAAAAGTGCTGGCTACGAACCCGTTTTCTTCCGCCCCCTCAGAAGATTGAAACAAGACAATGAGGCCAAAGACGCCTGCGGCGACACCCGAGAAAGCCACGGCGCCGAGGAGTTCTTCTTTGCCTCTCCAGTAGATGATCAGGAGAATGACAAACGCAAAAGCGGCGATGACAAACAAATAGGAAGCAAAAGGGGCGACGGGCTGGAGGACGTCTGCAACCAAACCACCAATGGTGCAAGCTGAACCTGTGATTGCCAGTGTGGTACTTCTCAGGCTTTGGAACACGGCCCGGTTAGTGAGCGACTGAATCACTGACATGATGAGCGGCCTTTTATTGCTGTGATTTCATAGTTGAGGACTCATGTTACGGCATCGATAGTACATGGCAGGCAGTTGCTGAGCTACGTCCTAGCCCATAAGTCTTCGTTTAAAACGGAAGGTTATAATGAACCATCAGGTGCTTTTGACCTCCAAGAGATCCACTGTTTTCTCTTCGGTCCAAGTAAGGTTTTTCTCCAAGGTTTTGGGATCAGGTATGTTGGTGAGTCCACCGTGAGTACTCGTAAGTCAGTCGCCGTTATCTTGGGCGTCGGACTACTGCTGTCCTGTGCCGGTACCCAATTGGGTCTTCTGGAAACGGCGAACAACTTTGACGAGTTTCAGGGTATACCCCTGGCTCCACTAAAGACTGCTGCAGCGTGTAGGGCATCTCTAGGGACGGACAAATTCGCTGAAGGTACCGAGCTTGTGGGGCCGGGTATTCGAATTTTGAACTGGAACATTAAGAAGGGTGAGGAACCGAATTGGCAGGAGGATTTGCAGCGGTTTTCGCAGGATAAAAACCTGGTGCTTCTTCAGGAAGCAGCACTGAGTATGCAGCTGCCAGATCAGCTCCAACAGGTGCCCTTCGCGGCATTTTCGCCAGGATATGTGAAGGGTGACGACATTACCGGGGTTGTTACCTTTAGCGACGTGGAGCCGGTATCTCGCTGTAGGCTTAGTGCGGTAGAGCCGTGGTTAGGTACACCGAAGTCGACCAACATCACGGAGTACGCATTGAGCGACAGTGACAACCGCTTGGTTGTCGTTAATATGCATGCGCTGAACTTCAGCTTTGGTTTGTTGAGTTACCGCATGCAGCTTGATGCTGTTTCCGAGGCGCTTGAAGGCTTCCATGGGGCGGTGCTGCTTTCCGGTGACTTCAATACCTGGCGTCGGGGGCGCCAAAACGTGTTGTCCGACATAGTTGAAAGGCTGGGTTTGCGGCCGGTGGTCTTCGAGAATGACTATCGAGAAAGGGTGTTTGGCAGGCCTCTTGATCATATGTATGTTCGGGGTTTAGATGTAGTGGAGGCTCAGGTTTTTGAGGTGTCCTCGTCAGACCACAACCCAATGGTGGTTTCTTTTAAACTTAATGCGGAACACATCGTTACGGTGGACCCTGAACTATGATCTTGCTTAACTTGCTGCGCGGTCGCGTTTTGTTGGCATTAGTGTTCCTGCTTTCAAGCGCGTTTTCTGCAGCGGATTCCGCTGATGTGGTAGATCAGGAAATAACGTTTCTCATAGCGAGTGTAGAAAAAAGCGGTTGTGTCTTTGTTCGCAACGGCGATGAGCACTCGTCTGAGGACGCGGCGGATCATCTGAGGCTTAAGTATCGTCGTGGCAAACGTTATGCGGGAAGCGCAGAGCAGTTTATTGAGCGATTGGCGAGCGAGAGTTCCTGGACCGGCAAGCCTTACTACATCCAATGTGAAGATACGGGTGACCATTTATCTAAAGACTGGCTCACCGCTCAGTTGCTAAGCTTTCGAGCGTCGCAAACTCCCTGAGTGTCTCGCTAAGGTATCTCTAGGGGGGCTTAAGGGGATCTTTAGGTACCTCGACGGCTTCTCCCGGTTCGAGTGTGCCTAATTCGTAATGGCCCACGGCAAAACGGTGAATACACAGTACCTTGTTATCAAAGCGGCCAAACATGCGCTTGATCTGATGGTAGCGGCCTTCCGTTAATTCCACTTCCGCCGTGCACTCTCCAAGTATCTTGAGCCCTGCGGGACGTGTTGTAAGACCCTCGTAAGCAAAGAAAAACCCCGCCTTAAAAGCAGCGATACATTCGGTGCCTATGGGTTTTTCTGTTGTTACCAGGTAACGCTTTACTAGAGACGCTTTAGGGGAGGACAGTTGCCGGGACCAGTGCCCGTCGTTACTCAAGAGTACGAGGCCCGTGGAGTTGTAATCCAGTCGGCCGACGATGTGCAGCTGCCTTTTCCAAGGTTGGTCTAACAGGTCGATGACGGTTTTATGCTGAGGATCTCGCGTAGCACAGACCACCCCCGGCGGCTTGTGCAGCATCAGGTAGCGAGGCGTATTGTCCTGTGTCGTCTCTTCATCTACCTGAACCTTATGGAATTTATTGATGAGCTGGGCACCATCGCGCGCCTGTACACCGTCGACCGTGACGCGACCTTGAGCCAAAGCTCGCCTTAACTCTGCTTTCCCAATGCCTGTCGCCTTACTGAGATGTTTATCGAGTCTTGGCATTTTTATTCGTAAAATCGACTAGTCTTAGTATCTTAGCTTGCCTGCGTTAAGCGTGTGGCTTTTAGCTAACGGCACACTTATTCATGGAGTTTTTTTTCTGTCTCTCCTCATTTATTTTAAGCTTCGACGCCTGTCCCGGCATTTTCTTCGCCTCCTTAGCACGATCGCGTCGCAGCGGGTTCCTGCGGTGGGGTTAGTCAGCTGGTTTCTGCTGCAGGGTATCTCCTCTTGCTCGCTTGCACCTGAACAGGCGTCAGTGAAACTCACAGTTCCCTTTCTTACGACGCGCGCCCTACATGCGGAGGGCGGCGGCGAGGCTGAGTACACGAGCGATGTCGCCCGTGCGTCAGGGGGCCGATGTGACCTTTCTTTGCAAACAACGGGGGAACTGGAAGCCACTAATGGCGCTGTGAGAGCCCTCGCGATCGACGAAGCGTTGAGGGGGCTGGATGCTCAAGCGTCACGAGGCATTCTCATCTACATCCATGGGTACAACACTGACTTAAAACGTGCTTGCCGCGATGCTGCAGTAGTCGCTTATCGAACCGGTTTTGTGGATAGGGTGCTGTTGCTCAGCTGGCCAGCAAGCCGTGCCGGGATCACCTACCGCCGGGATGAGCGCCGCTTTGCGGAGAGCATGCCTGCGATGCTTGAGGTCCTCGATGAGCTTGGCAGGGAATCTGGTCACAAGAACATCAATATCGTTGCTCATAGCATGGGGTCACGACTAGTGCTTGGGGGAATTCCGGCCACCGTTGATAACCAACAATTTAGCAAGCTGATTCTCGTGGCGGCGGACGTAGATAAAGAAGCGTTCGTTGCGGCATTGCCTAAATTGAGGCAGCGGGTGACAAACATCGCCTTGCTGGTTTCGGAGTCTGATCGGCTTCTTTTACTTTCACAAACGCTGAACTTCGGCGAGCGCCTTGGCCAGGCAGATGACTTTATGGCTCCCGGGGTCGATGTTGTCGACGTGAGTGAGTTTGAAGATCTGGGCTTTAGTGGTCACCTGTATCACCTTGAGAGTGATCGAGTGTCTGATGCTCTCAGGGCCATTCTGAGCGATCCCACTGACCATTAATCTGGCCGTGCAAAGTGCGAATTCCGATGCTGCTTTTTATAAGGCTTCGCAATCTGCGAAAAATGTAGGGGCTACGGGGAAGGCATCGCGAAAATCTCCGTAGATTACTCAGATTGACAACAACCTGAATCGCAGTTTTTTTAAATAAAAACAAAAGCTTGCGTGATTCGCGTTTTGCAACAAACCCTTTAGTGTGATCTGAGTCACAAAATGGCTACGGGGGAGGGCGTGTCGGCCGACATCTTGCTCAATACCTACCTCAAACAGCACGTTTTCAAACGCCAATTCGGCACGATAAGAGGTAAGTAGTGTGATTAAAAAATTGATAGCAGTAGGCGCGGCAGCAATTCTCGGCTCAGCGGCACAAGCAGGCGTAATCGCCTACAACGATTTCTCAGACGTGTCTGGTTGGCAGCTAAACAACCGTGCCGCAGGCGCGAACCCTAACGAGGAAAACGTCTTGAGATTAACCGATGGTCTTGGTCAGGCCAGCAGTGCTTTTTACAAGAGCACAATTTCTCTGAAGAACGAGACATCTTTTAGTTCAGCCTTTGATTTTCAGATCACTAGGCCTATGGGTATTAGCGATATCGATGGACAGGGGGCAGATGGAATTGTGTTTGTCGTGCAAACGGCAAGCAACAAAGCGGGCGGGACGGGAGGCTCTATTGGTTACGGCGGTTTGGGCAATAGTGTGGGTATAGAATTCGATACCTGGTCGAATGGTATGAATAGGACCTATAACGATAAAGATGGAAATCACGTGGGAATCAACATCGACGGCAGTGTGAAGTCTGTTGTTCAGACGAACGTTAAGACCCGAATGAATAACTCCGAGATATGGAGCGCTTGGGTCGACTATGACGGTAAGAATGATCTACTGGAGGTGCGACTAGCCGAGGATGGCGTGCGAAGTAGTGAAGCCCTGTTGAGCCTAAAAATTGATTTGGAAGACATATTGGAAGGCTCCGATGCCTACGTAGGTTTTACCTCCGGTACCGGCGCGGCGGGTGGCGTTCACGATATTCTGAGCCTTGATTTTCGTGATGATTTCGCCCCCATTCGCAGCTCAGCGCGGATCAGTTCGGCGCAGGTTCCCGTCCCCGGAAGCCTCCCTTTGCTTGGCATGGGGCTTTGCGGCCTGGTAGCAATGCGCAAGAAAATGCGCCTTGATTGATAAGACTCTAGTTACAACAGCGGTTTGTGGATGCGAGAGGCAACAGGTACTAGGATAGGAGGCTACAACTACGAGTAAATGAAAGGATAGTGAACCATGGGTTTAACGTTTTCCTCGCTTCGCCTTCACGCCGCTGACTTCAAGAAGGACTCCCAAACTCAAGCCGTTTTTCGAAGCTACTCGTTATCAGCCGGCCTCTGCTTTGTCGCCCTCACACTGCTTGGGATGCCTTTGAGCACTCAAGCGGCAGAGAGCACTCAAGGCGCCTATGTTGCGCCTATGCAATCATCATTCGTTCCTGAGGAGCGGGTTCTCAGTCATAGAGAGCAAGCTCCTTTGGTGCGTGGTTGGCTCGAGAAACGTGTTAGGACAGTGCTCCCGGAGGTGATGCGCCGCGAAGGCATCGATATGTGGATTGTCGTATCCCGGGAGTACAACGATGATCCGGTGTTCCGCTCTCTTGCTCCCTTCGAGACTTACTCTTCCCGGCGCCGCACGATTCTCGTTTTCCACGACAGGGGAGAGGAGCTAGGTGTAGAAACACTCTCCGTAGGCCGATTCAATTATCAAAACCTGTATACGGTGGTGCCGACGCACAATGAAGAGCAGTTTGAAGGCCTTCGTGCCTTAGTAGAGGAGCGAAATCCTCGCAAGATAGGTATCAATATGTCCGAACGCTGGAACCACGCGGATGGTTTGACAGCGGTGCAGCGCGATTCGCTCTTTGAGGCTCTTGACGGATACACCGACCGTATTGTCAGTGCTGAGATGCTGGTGGTGGGGTGGTTAGAGACACGACTCCCCGAGGAAACAGATGCTTACCATCACATCATGCGGGTAGCCCACTCGGTGATCGGTAGGGCATTTTCCAATGAGGTGATTGTGCCCGGCGTTACCACCGCGAATGACGTTCGCTGGTGGATGCGTCAAACCGTTGCCGAATACGGTCTGGGTGGATGGTTTCATCCCTCGGTAGGTATTCAAAGACAGGGTCGTGAAGGGCGCTTCAGCGGCGACGAAGTTATCCAGCGAGGCGACATGCTCTGGACCGACTTTGGAATCATGTATCTGGGTTTTGCCACCGACACTCAGCACAATGCCTATGTGCTTCGTGTAGGGGAGGTCGAGCCACCTGCGGGTTTGCAGGCAGGACTCGAAGCAGCCATGCGTCTCCAGGACATTACGCGAGAAGAGTCCCGGGTGGGCCGCAGCGGCAATGACGCCCTGGCTGCCTCTCTTGCCAAAGCCAAGAAAGAGCGTTTGGATGCCACTATCTACTGGCACTCTATTGGCTATCACGGCCATGCGGCCGGCGTTCCTCTCGGTATGACCGATTATCAGGGCGGCGTACCTGTGCGCGGTGATCTCGAGTTTCGCGCCAACACCTGGCATTCCGTGGAACTCAATGTCGTGAAGTCTGTGCCCGAATGGGGCAACCAGCCGGTGAAGTTCTCAATGGAGGAGGATGCTGTGCTGACTGAGAATGGTTGGGAGTGGGCGCTCGGTCGTCAGGAGTCCTTTCACCTTATCCGCTAACAGCTGTGGATGTGTCAACATTCCCCCAATAACGCTGCCGCGTTCTCACAGGTTTGTGCTCCTACTGTGATTGCACTACGGTATCGCTACTTTTTCAAACAAAGACACGAGTGGTAATCCATTGTGAAGATAACCCAGAAGATTCTCTTGGCCGTTTTGCTTCCTCTAAGTGCGCTGCTGCCAATTCAGAGCTTCGCCGCTGACGCCTATGACACAGAACTCTTTAATGCCATGGAGTACCGCTTGGTGGGTCCCTACCGGGGCGGGCGATCAGGCACGGTGGTGGGCGTACCCGGTGACCGAGACACCTACTATTTTGGCTCCGTAGGAGGCGGTGTCTGGAAAACCGGTGACGGCGGTAACACCTGGGAGAACATCTCTGACGGTTTCTTTGGCGGTTCCGTGGGTTCTGTGGCTGTCTCGGAATCCGACCCCAATGTAATTTATGTCGGGCTTGGGGAAAAAACCATCCGCGGCAACGTGTCGTCAAACTTTGGAGTATGGAAGTCCACGGATGCAGGAAAAAACTGGATTTTCCTTGGCCTAAAAGACACGCGCCACATCGGTCGAGTACGTGTTCACCCTACGAATCCTGATATCGTTTATGTCGCCGCTATGGGAGATCTATGGCAGTCCAGTGATCAGCGAGGCGTCTACAAGAGCATTGATGGTGGTGAAACCTGGGAGCGCATACTGTTCGTTAACGAAGACGCGGGCGCCGTTGATTTAACTTTCGATCCGGGCAACCCACGCATTCTCTACGCAAGCACCTGGAACGTTCACCGTACTCCCTACAGTCTATCCAGCGGCGGTCCGGGCTCGGACTTATGGAAGAGCAGCGACTCCGGAAAAACCTGGAAGAAGCTCACGGATTTGCCGAATATGCCCGCCGCGCCGCGGGGCATTATTGGCGTGACCGTGTCTCCGGTGAATACGGATCGCGTGTGGGCGATTATCGAAGCTGAGGACGGCGGCGTTTTTCGCTCCGACGATGCGGGTGAGAGCTGGGAAAAAGTAAACAGCGATCGAGCTCTCCGCTCTCGGGCTTGGTACTACAGCCGAATCATTGCGGACAGCCAAGACGAGAATAAGGTGTACGTGATGAACGTCTCCTACGCGACGTCGACCGATGGTGGTAAAACCTTTGGGCTGCGCCGCGCGCCCCATGGTGATCATCACGATCTCTGGATTGATCCCTACGACAACGATCGTATGATCATCGCTGACGACGGTGGCGCTCAAATCTCCACAGACGCTGGAGACAGTTGGACGACTTACTACAACCAACCTACCGCGCAGTTCTATCGCATCGCGACGGATGATCATTTTCCTTACCGTATTTACGGCGCCCAACAGGACAACAGTTCCGTTCGTATTCCTCATCGTACTGATGGCGTAGCGATTACTGAGAATGACTGGGAGGAGACTACGGGGGGGGAAAGCGCCTATCACGCTGTCGATCCGGATGATAATGACATCGTCTACGGAGGTACCTACAAGGGCTATATGTACCGCGGTAACCACAGGAACAATCAGCGGAGGGCGATCAACCCCTGGCCGCTAAATCCTGCAGGCTCCGGTGTTGAAGTCATGAAGTACCGGTTTAACTGGAACTTCCCTACCTTTTTCTCCCACCACGACTCGGACAAGCTCTATGCGTTTTCCCATCGCGTGCATGTTTCTACCAATGAGGGGCAGAGCTGGCAGGTGATAAGCCCGGATCTTACCCGCGCCATTCCCGAGACGCTGGTGTCATCGGGTGGGCCAATTACCCAAGACAATACCGGCGTAGAGTTTTACGCGAACATTCTCACGGCTAACGAGAGTCCCTATGAAGAGGGAGTTCTTTGGACGGGGTCTGACGATGGGCTCATTCATGTTACTCGCGATGGCGGCGAGAACTGGGCTGATGTGACGCCGCCAAAAGCGCCAAAGATGATCATGTGGAATTCTATTGATATCCACCCATCACAGGCGGGAGGTGCATATATCGCCGGTACGATGTACAAGTCGGGAGATTTTGCACCCTACCTTTACAAGACCAGTAACTACGGCAAGAGCTGGACCAAGATCACCAAAGGCATCGAGCCGCTGCACTTTACGCGCGTGTTGCGTGCGGATCCAGATCGCGAGGGCCTGCTTTATGCAGGCACAGAGTACGGTATGTACATGTCCTTCGATGACGGGAAGGCATGGCAGCCTTTCCAGCTGAATCTACCTGAAGTGCCTATCACTGATCTGCAGGTGCGCGATCGAAACCTCATCGTTGCGACTCAGGGCCGAAGCTTCTGGATCATCGATGATCTCTCGCCATTGCATCAGCTTAACGACGACGTTGCCGATGCATCCATGTATCTCTTTGAGCCGAAGCCCAGTTATCGAATCCACCAGGGTGGTCGCGGTAAGCGTGACCCTCTGCTAGAGGGCGAAAACCATCCGGCGGGGGTGATGCTGTACTTCTACCTGAACGAGGCCCTAGGTGAGTCTGACGTAGCAAGTCTGGAGTTTATGGAGAGCGACGGCTCTATCATTAAGCGATTTTCGACAGACGTAGGCGATGAAGACAAGGCGCTAAAGCTGGATGCTAAGGAAGGTGCGAATCTGTTTGTTTGGGATATGCGCTATCCCGATGCAGTGTCCTTTGATGGGCTGATTCTCTACTCCGCAAACACAAAGGGGCCGAAGGCGGTTCCCGGCAACTACACGGCCAGGTTGACGCTTAACGGTCAAAGCATGGATCGTGAGTTTGAGATTCTTAAGGACCCCAGGGTGCTTAGCTCCATAGCGGACCTTCAGGCGCAGTTCGATTTCCTAATTGATGTGCGAGACAAACTGTCTCAGGCGAATCAGGCAGTTATCGACATCCGAATATTACGGACTGACCTTGAGTACCTTAAGGGTAAGCTCGAAGGAGACAGCGCTGCCGTAGAGTCTATTCTCAGCGCGGTGGCTTCGCTGGATGACGCCATGACGGTGATAGAAAACAACATCCACGAGACTCGCAACGAGGCCTACCAGGATCCCCTTAACTTTGGTATCAAGTTGAACAATCGTCTTGCCTATCTGGGGACCCATGCATCCGCGGGCGACTATCGCCCCACGGATGAGGCTGTTGCCTACAAGAAGGTGGTCTCCGAGCAGATCGACAACGAACTTGCGGCTCTTGAATCACTGCTGAGTGACCAGTTGCCAAAAATCAACGCGATGGTAGCAAAGGAGAGCATTGAGGTGCTCTCCGCGCCGCTGTAGGCCATTTACACTGCATGTAAAGGTCACGGCGATCAAGGGATCGATCTATAGAAAGGTAGTAGTGATCGGGCGTCAGGAAAAACCCGGTTGCGTCTCAGTTATTCGTAGCGAATCGTCCCGCCAGCAAGGGGCGGCGTGAGTGCTGGTGTTCGAATTGCCTGAAGTCGCTGTTCAAGGGCATAGGCAAGTCCGATGAGTCGGGGCTCTCCAAAGGCTGTTCCCATGAATGATAGGGTGATGGGCATACCTCTACCGGTAAACCCGATGGGCAGTATGAGGTCTGGCAGTCCCGAAAGATTGGCCAAAATTACCGGCGAACCCCCAGAGCCAGGCTCAGAGATGCCAGCGGGGCGCTCGATAAGTTCAGCGGGGGTGCTCGATGTGGGGTACACAATCGCGTCCAGTGAATGGCTGCTCATGAGACCCTCGATAGTCTGAGTGATCAACGGCAGCGCGTGTGCTTTTACTGCCTCGTATTCAAAGCCATCCAATCCCGAAGCTTCTACCTCCAGTTGCATAAGCGACCAGCGACTGGGGTTTGGACCGACGCCATCCAGTCGTGGCGCGTTCAGCGTCATTGCCCGACTGATGAGCTCTTCCAGATCCTTTGGATACTCATCGTCCAGCGTGCTCAGGTAATCCGCAATTTGGGCTTTGAATTCCGGGTAGCGAATTGCTCTATAGAACTTACCCCGCGACTCCAAAAGCCAATCAGGAAGCTCTACATCAACGATCTCAGCGCCCGCATCGCGCATGGATTGCAATGCAGATTCGACTAACCAATCAACCTCTCCATCGACGCCCATGAACACCCGCGCCACGCCAATACGCGCTCCCTTTAATGAGTCAGGATCCAGGAACTGGCTGTAGTCAGTGTGGGACTTGCCTGCGCTTTTGCTCGTCGAATCATCTGCAGGGTCGACGCCTGTCATCACCCCGAGAGATAGAGCCAGATCAGTAACACTTCGGGTCATGGGCCCGACGGTGTCAAAGGACAATGCTAGCGGTACAACACCATCGCGACTAAGGAGGCCATGGGTAGTCTTTAGGCCCACAATGCCATTGGCAGAGGACGGTCCTCGCACGGAGCCTCCCGTGTCTGTGCCAAGCCCCATGCTGGCAAAGCCCGCGGCTATTGCGGCGCCGGTACCGCCAGAGGAGCCTGAGGGAGTGCGGCCCAAGTGATGCGGGTTAGCGATGACGCCCCCCAAAGAATTCATTGCGCCTCCAGATGCAAATTCACTTAAATTCAATTTGGCGAGAATGATCGCTCCAGCGTCGCGAAGTTTCTGAACAACAAAGGCATCGTCTGGCGGGAGGCTCCCTGCCAGCATAAAGGAGCCCGCCGTTGTCGGCATATCGCCGGTATCCAGATTGTCTTTGATAACAACAGGAATGCCATGGAGTGGTGATCGTCGTCCTTGCGCCTCCCTCTCAATATCAAGCTCTCGCGCACGCTCCAGAGCATTGGGGTTTAGCAACATCACGGTGTTCAGGGTTGGGCCCTGTTGGTCGTAGGCCGTTATTCGGTCGAGGTAAAGCCGGGTGAGTTGCTCAGAGCTCAATACCCCAGCATCCATCGCTGCATTGAGTTCGCTGATGTTGGCGCTTGTGAGTTCTAACTCTGCTGTTTCGCCCGCTGTGCAAGCGCCAAGCAAGGCAATGAATACGAGGTAATGGAAAGAGCTTCGCTGCACGAGCCGAATGTGTCGTATATCTAGCATGAAGAGTCGCCTGCTGATGTTCAAAGTGTATGTATCAATGGGGCTTGAGACTTAAGTGCCGCAGTTCTAATCTACAGCGTCCTCAGGGCCCTGAATTTTACTGAGCATGGCGACGGGCTCACCTTTGCTTACGGGTGGGGTACTGATGACGTAGTTCACCATGCCCGAGAACGGCGCACGAATCTTGGTAACTTCATTTCCAAAGAAGTCCAACAGGACACCGAGAATGGCTCCTTCGGTCACGGTGTAACCGTCTTTCGTGAACGGCTTGAAGATTCCGGATTCCGGACTCTTAACTACCTGAAAGTCACTGAGCCAGGTGATGCCCTGGTTAGGGATTTCATCGCCGGAGATCATGCTCAAATGGCGGAGTACATTCCACACACCTTGTTGCGCGAGACCGGACCAGTAAGGGTCATTGGAGCCAGACTGCCCCGTTTCCGTGGTGATGGCGGGTATCCCTCGTACCAAGGCTGTTAGGTCGGTGAACAAAGAGGGGCCCGTCGCAGTTTGCGGACCCGTATCGATAACAATATGGTCAAGTCCGAACGCCACTGCCATTTCCCGAATCTTCTTATCAAACGCTTTGTTTCCGGTCACCGGCATATAGACATAGGGGCGTAAGGCTTCGTTGCCGTCACCACTGTGCAGGTCAATGAGATAGTCGGCCTGATCGATCACTTCAGTCGTGATCTTGTGGGCAATGCGCTGGCTAAGACTGCCCTGGGGATCGCCCGGGAACATACGATTCAGGTTCTCCCCGTCCACAGGACTGTAGTAAATCGTGCGTCCTAAGAAGGAGGGCATATTCGCGACGTGCACCATGATTACGGTTCCCCGTAACTCACCGGGGTCTATCTCGGATCGGATCGCCTGGAGTGCGGTGATGGGTGGGTACTCGTAGCCGTGTACACCCGCAAGTAGCGCAAGCACAGGCCCTTCGCTAGATCCGTGAGCAATGGTGACCGGTATCCTACTGCCTTCATCAATGCCCTCGGGAATCTCCAGAAAACCTGACACCAGTGTTCCTCGCGAGGCGTGGATGTCGCCGACAGAAAATTCTTCGGCACCTGCCCAGATAGACATCGAGAGTGTGGTAAGCAGCGACAAAACCGCGCAGAGCTTTTTCATAGTGTGTCCATTCTGCAAAGAAAGGGGGGCGAGCCCCGAACAGCGAGTATAGACGCACAAGCACCGGAGCGCGGGATTGTCCGGTTGTTCCTTTAGTCAGTTTCACCTACGTCTACAGGTCCCTGTCGTAGCAGTCCAAGGCCGCTTTCCTTGAAGGCAGTTCGCAGAACTTCAAAGTCACCGGTGAGATAGTCATTGATAGCCGACACGGTGCTTTCGACTCGCGCTTCCGCGAGCTGAGCAAAGACCAGCGCCGTTGGGCTTGGTGCCTCATAGGTCGACGTTAGGAACGATTTTGCGCGTCTTAACGTATTCTCCGCCATTTCATCGACATAGGGACGTCCCTTATTGGCTTTGGGATTACGTAATGTTGCTTCCAGCGATGTGAGCGCTTTAAGACTAGTTTTGACTTGCTCTTTCAGTCCGACGTATTTCTGTGCGTCGGGTGCTTGGGCGAGCAACGTCTCTATAGTGCCGAGGTCTCGTCGTGCAGTGATGATTTGGCTCAGGGCGTTATTGATCGTCCCCTGTAGCTCCTGAAGCTGAAGCTGCATGTCCTGATTGGCCTGCATCGCCGCCAGAGACACTGATACGCGAGGATCGGCCAAGACCTCTGCTTCTAAGGACTCAGACTGATCATCAAAGCTGACAGTAAAAGTGTAGGTGCCGGGTAGGACTTCGATCCCACTGGGCAAGTCCACGTCAGATTTCTTCTTGTCTCCTGGGAGCCTGGGTAGCCCATCGCGCTTTAGATTCCAGGTTACGCGATTGATACCCTGATGAACGTCCGTACTAAAGCTGCGAATGTGCTCGCCGTTCGAGTCTTTGACCGTTATGGTCGCGCGAGGGTCGGGACTTTTCTCGTCGCCGGCGTCCTCAGCACTTTTAGCCTTATCAGCGCGAAGGCCGATGCTGCGCTGCTTTTCTTTTCTGGCGTCGGGGTGGGTAAGATCTCCGCCGCTTGCCATGAAAGTCAGGACAACGCCGTAGTCCTCATTCTTCGCAACATATTCTCCGTTACCCAGGAACCGACTGCCGATAATGGGATTACTGTCGTACTGCTGCCCCACCGTCGCGCCAAGCAGTGCGAAGCGCCTGTCAAAATCGTCTGCGCTCAGACCGCGTAACGGAGAAATATCATCGATAACGTAGATACCTCTTCCATGCGTGCCGACCACAAGGTCGTTCTCTCGCTCCTGAAATGCCAGATCCATCACCGACGCGGTCGGTACTCCCGCCGTGTATTTGGTCCAGCCGTCTCCACCGTTCAGACTGAGAAACAAGCCGAATTCGGTGCCTAACCAGAGTAGCTCTGGGTCCTGGGGATCCTGAAGAACGGACAAGGCATAACCCTTAAGCTTGTCGTCGCTCAGACGCGTCCATTTCTGGCCGAAGTTATCCGCACGATAAACGTAGGGGGTAAAATCCCCGCGACGATGGTTGTCGAATACGACGTAGGCGACATCTTCATCATGAGGGCTGGGGTAAATCATCGGAACCCAGGTGTGCTCTGGAACTCCACGGACTCGATCCTCCACACTGCGCCAGCTCTTTCCGCCATCCTTGGTGACGTGGATCCGGCCATCGTCTGTGCCTACCCAGATCACTCCCTCGGTAACCTTGGACGGCGCAACAGCAATAATCGTCGTGTAGTTTTCCGCTGCAGTGACATCAAGGGTAATGCCGCCGGAGGTTCGAAATGACTGCCATTCACTATTGTTGGTGGTCAAATCATCGCTGATCACCGTCCAGCTCAGACCTCGGTCGGTGGACTTATGCAGGAATTGGCTGCCGTAATAGATCGTGGCCGGATCAAAGGGATCAATAGCAAAGCCAGCAGACCAGTTGAAACGCAGATCCGTGTCCAGGGTAGGGGGGCTAGGGCGAATCAGTCGTTGTTCGCCATTGTTCAGGTTCCAGCGTGACAGGTTGCCACCCTGACTCATGGCGTAGCCCGTATCGGGTATCTCTGGATCGGGCACCGTATCGAAGCCATCACCAAATCCCACTTCTCGCCAATGGAGCGTTCGGATTCCACCCACGTCAAAGGTCTCCGCATCACCACGCCAGGAACCGTTGTCCTGCAGTCCGCCGTAGACATGGTAGGGATGCGCGTTATCAACAGCGATATGGTAGAACTGGGCTAACGGTAAATTTTCTATGAATCGCCAGGTATCGCCCGCATCACGGGTGATCGCGATACCGCCATCGTTACCCGAAATCATATGCGACGGATCGTTTGGATTAATCCACCAGGCATGGGTATCAATGTGTACGGTTTCCCCAGGAGCGCAGCAGTCGATGGCCTCAATATAGTTAAACGTTTTACCTCCATCAATGGAACGCCTAACGCGACTCTCGACGTTATACACCGTGTCAGGGTCCTTGGGATCGACGTCCAGAAGGGTGTAGTAGAACGGTCTGATGGTGATGTTTGTCTCATCGTTGACGGTTTTCCAGCTCATGCCGCCGTCGTCTGATCGGATAAGTGCGGAGTCTTTGGCTTCGACCAGCGCGTAAACACGGGATGGGTCACTGGGAGCTATCGCGAAAATTGAGCGGCCTAGGTCACCTTCCGGTATGCCGTCTTCTGCGGAGAGTTGCGTCCAGCTTTCGCCAGCATTGAGCGAATAATAGAGCCCGGAACCGGGCCCTCCACTCTCAAAACGGTAGGGCCAGCGGCGGAACTGCCATAGAGATGCAAAGAGTTTGTTCGGATTGCTGGGGTCAATTTTTACATCGGTAGCGCCTGTTCGCCCATTGGGGCCAGTGAGCAAAGGTGTCCAGGTTTTACCACCATCTGTTGTTTTAAAAACGCCACGATCCCCTCCATCATTCCAAAGAGGCCCCAACGCTGACACGTAGGCAGTTTCAGGATCGGTAGGGTGAAGGGCTATTCGATTGATTCGTTCGGTGCCCTCCAGCCCGGACTTGACCCACGTCCGACCACCGTCGGTGGATCGGTACAGGCCATCGCCGATCGATGTGGAATTCCGTGTGGCTCCTTCACCCGTTCCCACCCAAATAACATCGGGATAGCTTTGGTTTATCGCGATGGCGCCGATGGAGTTGACAGGCTGATCATCGAAAAGTGCGTTCCAGGTGATGCCGCCATTATCGGATCGCCAAACACCGCCAGACGCCGCGCCAACCACTATGAGCTTTGGGTTGGAGGTTACTGAGGCTACGGCACTGACTCGTCCCGACATGCCTGCGGGGCCAATATTTCGCGCCTCCATGCCTGTCAATAGATCCGAATCTAGAGCGCTCGCGCTAGCCGCAGAAAAAAGGATTGAGCCGCCAAGAATCACTGTGATTCGTGAAATTGCGTTCATCGATGAAAAGCCCGTAGGTAGAATTCCAGGGCGTGTAGACTACATTTTTTTCACAGGTCCTTCATCGACTTTTAGTGTATCCACCCGCCGGTTGCCTGGAGCGGAGCCTGAGAACCCTTAGCGCTCACCCATAGGGCCACAGCCTTTGCCATTGCCCCAGCTTCACTTGTTTTGGGTAGCGCCACTTCGGCTTTACCGTCAGCAGAAACGAGCGGTAGCTCAGCTTTAGCAAGCACCACAAAATCGTTGACCAGACGCTTGCCGCGATTCTCTCCTCTGCGTACCTCGCTCACCTGCTCCATGCTTAGCCAGGCCACGTGCACGCGATACTCATCAATGCTATCGCTACCGCCGGGGGCGCTATAGCGAACTCGTAGTTCGTTATTGTGGAGCACTGCGTGCAGCTCACCGCCTAGACCGGCAGTGGTCGGGATCGCTCTACCTTGGCGCCATCCATGCCACTCGGTCCCGCCGGCGACTACCCCGGGGGTGTACACGCCGCGGACGACGCCTTCACGAGCGTATTGCCGCTGGCGTTGCCCAAAGGATTCCTTCGCGAAGCGATCTGGCCATCCGATAGAGTCCCAGTAGTTCACATGGAAGGCGACGGGCACAAAGTCTGTCCATAAGCCTTTGTGAGCTTTGAGCCCGGATATCCATCTATCCGCAGGGGGGCAACTGCTACAGCCTTCGGAAGTATAGAGCTCCACCAAGGGTACTGGTGCGGGCCCGGAACTATAGCTCTGTTGCGTGTCTGTCTGCGATTGCGCATTTGCGATGGCAGAGTCGACTGTCAGATACAAACCGAGTGCCACGGCGATCCAAAACATGGATCGTACAGACGCGCTGCATGTCAGGCTTGAAGCGGGGTTACGGTCCGTATGTCTGCGATAGTGATTCATCATGCGGGTTGCGGAAGCCAAAAGCTGAATTCTGTCCCGTGATTGCCTTCACTGCGCACCGCTATCTGGGAGCGGTGAAGATCGACGATCCGTTTGACAATCGCGAGGCCCAGTCCGGTACCCCCCATTGCAGAATCAGAGGTTGAATCGGTGTCTCTTTGATAAAAGCGTTCAAAGATCCGCGGAATATCCTGAGAGGCTATCCCATCGCCATTGTCCGAGACTTGTACACGCACTCGCTCAGCATCATCAGTGACTCGAACGGTGATCTCGCCGCCTGCGGGTGTATGTCGCAGAGCATTGTGGATCAAGTTTTCCAGCAGTCTGTGGATCATCGCTATATCGGCACGCACCTGCAGACTTTCGCTCGCTGCTTCCGTGGTGAGGGTGATTCCCCGTTCGCGAGCTGAGACTTCATGGTCAAGGACGATGTCTTGAATCAATTCCATGACCGGAAAGTTCTCCCAGTGAGGTTCTACGGTGCCCGATTCCAATGTGGATAATTCAAACAATTCGCCGATCAATTCGTTCAGGCGCAGTGCATGTTTATGGGCCGTGCGGATGTAGTCCTCCTGGGCGCTCGTGTCCAGGTCCTTAACCATCAGTGTTTCGAGGAAGCCCTGTATGGAGCTCACGGGGGTTCGAAGATCATGAGATACGTTGGCTATAAGCTCTCGTCGATTACGATCGATCTCCGTCTGCGCATCAAACTGCTGCTCGATACGCTCACTCATATCTGTGATCGCAGCACCCAAGAGGCCAACTTCGTCTTTGGTTGATTGCTGTGAATCAATGTCAATTGCGCCGGTATAGCTGTCTTCACGATAGCGACTCACCGCCGAAGCGAGTCGCTGCAGTCTGCGCGTCAGCAGAAAGAACAGCAGTAGACCGCCGATCATCGCAAAGCATAATGCCGCTGCGATCGTTGCGACCCCCGTTTGCAGGTTGTAGCTGTTCGCTAATGATTGCTGTATCCCGTCATAGTCTTTGCCATTCAGTACGGTGTACAGGTAGGCAGACACGTCTCCTGCGTCGTCGAGTATGGGGGATACAGAAAATATCTTGCTGTCTGTATCGCTGCGCGGGTCGTCAGCGAAGATAGGCAGCTTACTGCTGTCGCGCATAAAGCGCTTTAAGGGCGCCATATCTACTTGCTGACGTAACACCGTTCCTTCAGGGAGAGCGTGGGACAGAATCCGCCCTTCGGTGTCCAGTAGATAAACCTCAACAATAGGATTGATGAACATGACGTGATGTGCCAGCTCCTTGAGCGCTACTTCGTTGACTCCTGTGGGACCAAACAAAGGCATGTCTTCGGCTGCGTGGAGTGCGATGTCACGATTGATGCGCTGGGTTGTTTCCAGAGCATAGAGCTCGCTGGTTCTCGTGCTGATGCCAATCAGAACGCCGCCCGCAATAATGAAAAGAAGACCTGTGGCTAAGGCCAAGCGCAGGTATAAGTGCTGGAACATCTTCACGGCTCCACCTGAAAACGATAACCCACGCCCCATACTGTGCTTACGTATAGCGGGTTCCCGGGGTCTTCTTCGATTTTGCCGCGTAGGCGATTAATGTGGGTATTGACCGTGTGCTCGTAACCGTCGTGGCCGTATCCCCAAACCTCGTCAAGGAGCTCCGAGCGCCGGAACACTCGTCCCGGCTGTTTTGCGAAGTGCAAAAGTAGATCGAACTCTCGGGACGTAAGCTCGATACGATCACCGTTCATGGTGACACGATGGGTTCGATCGCATATAGAGAACGGTCCCAGTTCCAGCGGCGGGTCCTCAGCGTTGTTCTCCTGAGACCGAGTCTGCTGACGTGTCATGCCGGCGCGTCGCAGTAAAGCCTTTGCCCGCGCCGTGAGTTCTAGAGGGCTAAAAGGTTTGGTTAGGTAATCGTCTGCCCCAAGTTCCAGACCCAGGACACGGTCAAGCTCACTGGACTTAGCGGTGAGCATAAGAATAGGGGTGATGCTTCCTTGCTCGCGTAACTGGCGACAGATATCCAATCCACCCACACCGGGGAGCCTCAGGTCGAGAACCATGAGGTCCCAGGACTCGCTGCGGGCAAGTTGAAGAGCATCATCGCCACGATCACAGTGAGTCAATTCAGCATTGAGGTCCTCCAGATGCATGACGATGAGTCGGGCTATGTCTTCATCATCCTCAACGACGAGAATACGAGGAAGAGGGATGGTGCTTGCTACGTCGCGGCGACTTGCGTTGACGGTAGATAGAGGCGCTTCGGTCATAGACAGCTCGGAATCAAGGCGGAACAGTTCTCTTAGAGGACGGTTAGCCGCTCGAGTTCCCAAGCTGTGTCTCATGCTACTGCGTCCGAGTGACACGAAGGCGTGCTACGGGGTTGTCGAAGCGATGAGTCTGATTCAAAACGGAACCCATCAAGCCATCATCTGAGGTGACAACACCGCCGTGCATGGTGACCTGATCGGCCAGATCATCGCGAGCGCTGTTCAGCCCTTCACCGCCATCGGCGGGCCCCGGAATAGTGCCTGCTGCCTCGGTGTTAGCTTCGGTGCCTGCATCGTAGGCGATGGTGCTAAAGGAGAGTGAGTCGCCTACAGCCATTTGAGAGACGTCGATACTGTTCAGGCCAGTGATCGCATCATTCGTATTTACCAGCATGGTGGAGACGGAGAGACGAATTCCCGAGGTGTCATCTCCTTCGATTTCCAACAACACCATGTCGCTGGCACCGGGTCCCACGGGCGCTTCCCCGCTTGCAGTTACTGCATCACTAAACTCATTCAAAAGCTCGCTATTGTCGCCGCCTTCAGCAAGCAGCTCTAAGCCTGCAGATGCAGGTTGACCAATGGTAAATACGCGCTGGCTGTCTTCATGGAGCATAACTGCTAAGGGGGACAGAGGCTGCCCGATGGTCAGATTCACAACGCTGACTTCAAAGCTGGCATTTGTTACGGGTACCGGCGTTGGCTCGGGGGCGGGAGGCGTAGTGATGCCGCCGCTGTCACCGCAGGCGACGAGAACACTGGCAGCGAGCGAAAGATATAGATATCTCATGGTCTGCTCCTTAGTTAACGGTCACAACAACGCGAACTACAGGGTTCAACCAGCGATGCACGGTATTGTCGATATCGCTGTTGCCACCACCTAAGTTGTCGTCCCCAAGAACGTTACGATGAATGTGTACGAAGCCTTCGGCTGTCGCGGCAATACCAGTGCCACCGGTGCCGCTGGCCGCCAGTACGGGAGGGGGGGCGGGATATCCGGGCTCGCCCGGTGCGCCGCTACCAACCACCTCATCATTACCTTCTGTACCAGAGTCATAGGCGTTGACGCCGTATACATAGCGGCCCGGCTCCGTGGGTATCTCGATAGCATTGAGACCCATGAACCCATCGTTGCTGGGCAGAATCATCGCCACGATGGACAAGCGCGTGTTGTCCGGCGCGTCATCGGTGTTGAGCATAGCGGTGGTGCGCTGACCTGGCGCTAAGAGACCTTCCGCCGGGTTGGTTACGACGGTGGCGTTGATAGCCTCTACATCGGCTACCAGAGCGGAGATGTCGCCACCCTCGGCCATAGCCTGAAGGCTGGCGCTTGCAGCCTCTCCGCTAGTAAACAGACTCGCGTTTGAGGCGTGAGCGGCTACGAGCAGCGGAGTGAAGTAGCTTCCCCGCGTGAGGTTTATGATTTCAACGTCGAACTGGGCAGCGCCTGCCGGCGCGATTGATGTAGCTAGTAAAGCGAGTGATGCAAAGGTCTTTTTCATGATGAGGACTCCAGTGATGTTATGGAGCCGCCAGTGTTGCTCCGAGCGGTGCTCGGAGTTATCACAAAAGTCTCACGATTTGTTTACATGTTTGTCTCGCGACTTTTCAGTGCTGCCTCGCCACGACTCTTTAGCTCTGGGGTATGCTAGCAACGGTTAAGTGTTAGGCGATGATCATCCCATGAAGAATACAGCTCTGATTTTCTTACTGTCGGCCGTGTTGCTGGCGCTCTCTTTCACAACTTCTGCCCAAGAAGCGAGTTTCGACCAGAACGTCATTTCGGGCATGGAGTGGCGGAACATAGGCCCCAATCGGGGTGGCCGCTCTCTCGGAATTTCTGGAAGTCCGGGTAGAAAGAATGAGTACTATTTTGGCGCAGTGGGTGGTGGGCTCTGGAAGACCGTCGACGGTGGCCTCAACTGGAAGCCTGTGACCGATGGTCAGCTGACCAGTTCGTCTGTAGGCGCTGTTGCCGTCGCTGAGACTAACCCTGACGTTGTGTACATCGGTACTGGCGAAACCCAGCTTCGCGGCAACATTATGCAAGGTGATGGGGTATACAAATCTGTCGACGCTGGGGAGACCTGGGAGAACGTAGGGCTCAAGGATACCCAGGCTATTGCCAGAGTCAGAGTGCATCCGACGGATCCCGACACGGTTTACGTAGCGGCTCTCGGTCATCCTTATGGCACCAACAAAGAGCGTGGCGTATTTCGGAGTAAAGACGGTGGCGTTTCCTGGAAGAAGGTCCTTTACCTGAGCGATAAAGCGGGCGCGGCAGATCTGATCATTGATCGTCGAAACCCCGATACGCTTTATGCAACCATTTGGCAGGTGTATCGCACGCCCTGGAAAATGTGGGGAGGTGCGGGTGATAGCGGTCTGTTTAAATCCACGGACGGTGGGGATACTTGGGAAGAGCTTACGGGTAACCCCGGTATGGCCGAAGCGCCTGTTGGAAAAATAGGAATAACAGTTTCACCCGTAGACTCTGATCGGCTCTGGGCGATCGTCGAGTCCGCTGAAGGCGGGGTGTTTCGTTCTGATGATGCCGGTGCGACCTGGTCACGTACCAATAGCGAGCGAAAGCTGCGTCAGCGTGCCTTTTACTACAGCCGCATCTACGCAGATCCCAAAGATGTGGATACTGTCTATGCGCTAAATACCGGCTTTTATCAATCTACCGATGGCGGTGAGACTTTCGAGACAACCATCAAGGCTCCTCACGGCGACAATCACGATCTTTGGATTGATCCCAGTAACCCTCTGCGAATGGCTAATTCAAATGATGGGGGAGGGAATATCTCTATCAATGGCGGCAAGTCGTGGACGGACCAAAATTTCCCAACCTCGCAGCTCTATCACATCATGGTAACCAGTGACTTTCCCTATCACGTCTGCGGTGCTCAGCAGGACAACTCGACGATGTGTATCCCTAGTGAAGGCTGGGACTTTAAGCAAGCGGGGGGACCTTCGGCAGAGTACTACTACCCTGCGGGAGGTGGTGAAAGCGGGTACATCGCTCAGCACCCGGACAAGCCCGATTGGTTTTATGCGGGCAGTCAAGGGGCGCTGCTGACCAAGTTTAACCGCACGACGGGCTATGAGCGTGACGTACAGGTCTATCCACGCTTTTTTTCGGGTGAGCCTGCTAGTGCACTGCCAGAACGATGGCAGTGGACGTTCCCTATTGTGTTCTCCCCCGTGGACTCATCGCGCCTGTATACGACCTCGCAGCACGTATGGGTGAGTGAGGACGAGGGCCAGAGCTGGTCAAAAATGAGCCCAGACCTTACTTATGCTGAGCCCGACACCATGGGCAAGACCGGCGGTGTAATTACCAATGACATGAATGGCCCGGAGATCTACGCCACAGTGTTTGCCTTGGAGCCCTCGCAACATGATGTGAATACAATCTGGGCGGGATCCGATGACGGTCTCATGCATATCACCCGTAATCACGGTGAATCCTGGGAGAACATTACACCCAAAGACCTGCCTAAACACTCGCGAATCAGCATCATCGATGAGTCGGCCCATTCGCCTGGCACTGCATACATTGCGGTAAAGCGTTATCAGATGGATGACCGCAAGCCCTACATCTGGAAGACAGATGATTACGGAAAGTCCTGGAGGAAGATCGTCAAAGGTATTCGCGCGGACGACTTCATCCATGTGGTCAGAGAAGATCCGTTCAAAGCCGGATTACTGTTTGCCGGTGGTGAGCATGCGGTCTACGTGTCCTTTGACGACGGTGAAAACTGGCACTCCTTGCAACTCAACATGCCGGATACACAAACCGCTGACTTGCATGTGACCGAGAAAGATCTAGTGGTGGGCACCCATGGTCGATCAATTTATGTGCTGGACGATATAGCGCCCCTTAGAGAGTATTCCTCGGAGATAGCGGCGGCCAAGTTCCATTTGTTTGAGCCTTTGTACGCGGTACGCCGGGTTCAGGAAGCTTCAATTCAATATTATTTAGCTGAAGAGGCCGAGGAAGTCCGCATCTCGGTGATTGATAGTCAGGGCAATGTCATTGTTGAGAAGACTGGCAGGGAGCCGGAGCTGGAAGAGGTCGACGACCCCTATGCCCGCTGGTATGGCGCGTTACCGAAAGACCCGACGACCGCCAAGGGATTGAACGTCTGGTCCTGGAATAATCGCTATGCCGGTGCTGCGGATTTTGAGGGCATGATTATCTGGTCAGGCCGTCCGCAATTGGGTCCCATTGCCCCTCCCGGTGAGTACACGGTCTCTATGACGGTTGATGGCGACACGCAGAGCGCGACCTTTATGCTCAAGTCTGATCCTCGCTTTGATGTGCCTGAATCTGATATTCAAGAGCAGTTCGAGTTTGCCATGCAGATCCGAGACGCTACGGATGCAGCTAACAAAGGAGTAATCCGCATTCGTGAGCTGAAAAGCCAGCTCGAGGAGCAGTTGGGTGAGGCTCCATCAAAACGCCTTGCGAGAGCTGCCGATAAGTTTATCGATAAGTTGAGTGTGGTAGAGGGAGAGCTTTATCAGGTGAAGAACGTGAGTCCGCAAGATCCGCTCAACTTCCCGATAAAGCTCAATAACCGCCTCGCCTACCTGCAAAGGAGTACCGAGAGCGGCGATGGTCGTCCCACGCAGGGGCAGCTCGATGTCTTTGCTCTTTTAAAGGATGAGCTTGATGGTTTACTTGCGGATTTGAATGAGGCGATCGATAACGATCTACCCAAGCTCAATGAAGCGCTCGAGAAAGACGGCCTGCAGAGCCTGGGAGCTGATTGATCTCGACTCGAGTGCCTAGGGGATAACGATCGGCTCCAGATGAACTGGCAGAATTACCCGCGAGTCGGGTGATACCTGCTTTGCGGTTTCGACGAAGGGAATCAGGTTGCGTTTTACGTTAGTCTCCTGAGAGAAGCCATAAGGCAGTCGAAAGTTGTCCCAGTGGGTAGGAATGACAATCGGTGGAAAGTCCGTGGATTCGAGTAGGCGACGGTCGTAATCGTAAAGACCGAGACGCGAACCGTTTATTCCCGCAAGGAGGATGTCAGGTTCCAGACCTTCGAACTCTCGTTCGATAAAGTTCATCGATCCCATGGTTAGTATGCTGCGGCCGCCGAGACGCACCAAAAAACTCAATGCTCCCCCCTCAATAAACTGCTCAATGCGCAGCGGTGCCTTTAGGTAGGTGCTCACGTCGTAGGTCCGGTTATCGATATAGTGTTTTTGATTGAGTGCTGAGTGAAGGCCGGGTACGACTCGTACGCTAAAACCGTCAAACAGATAGTCCTCTCCGCCTTTAACCGGGTACAGCTGCTCGTCCGGAATCCCATATGCCCTGAGAATCATGATGACCGTCTCAGTGCCCACTACTTTCGCGCCGGTCTTCTTAGCGATGAACGGCACATCACCCAGGTGATCAAAGTGCCCGTGCTGCATCAGAATGTAGTCGGCTTCAGGAATGAGTTTGGCGACAAGGTCCTCGTCCACAGGCGCTGGATCGGTGCGCTTATAGATTGGGCGCTCATCGTCCGGGTGCCCCGCACCGCCATACTGAATCCGTGAGGGCCACGGATCTACAAGAATGATGGTCTCTCCGTCGGTAATGCGCCAGCCTGCGGCGCCAAAGTAGGTCATTTCCAGAGGTGATTGTGTTTGCGCAATTGCTAGCGGTGAAGCCGCTATGGTCAATAACGCGGCGAAACAACGGGGAAACAATCTGCGTAAGTCGATCATAGGAACCTCTGAATCAAAGGATTGCTTAAGAGACAGGCCTGACATTAGCACTGGAAAAACTAGAATGGCATCAGTTTTCATCCGCTTTTGCACGACTGGGTATCGCACGGCGGCAAGGGTATCCTATGGGATACATGCTTTAATGGTTGTTTACCGCGCGTTCCTCCTGCGGTACTGAATCTACGGTTTCTAGTGAGGGCAAAGCATGTCAGATAAGTTTTTCTTCAAGGGGCGTCAGGATGCCCGTCAGGACTATGCCGGGGGCGCTTATCAAGCGAAGGGGGGTAGTGCTGCCGGTAGTGAAAAGTATCCCCTGAAATTGGTTGTGACCAGTGCGGCGCGACAAGCTGAAGTGCAAACCCTTGTGGACGATGCAAAGCTCCACGCACATATCACCCTCGATACTAATGATGATGCTGAGGAGTCGATTAAAGAGCTCACGGCCTTATTAAGCAAAGGACCTACTGTTACCGTTGAAAAGACCCCTGCCCGCAACGAGCCATGTAGCTGCGGCAGCGGCAAGAAGTATAAAAAGTGCTGCGGATGATAAACCTCATGTCTTTGATACGAACGCCATTGATTGCGATCCTTGCAGTGCTGTCTTTCGCGCCGAGTGCTTGCGGTGAAGATAGATTCGATCTTATTGTTGCGGGCGGTCGGATTGTTGATGGCTCGGGTAATCCTTGGTATCAAGCTGATGTCGGCGTTGTCGGCGACCGCATTGTTCGCATTGGCGATCTGAGCTCCTTCACTGCTACACGCAGAATTGATGCTACGGGGCTTACGGTGACTCCAGGCTTCATCGATCCTCATACGCATGCGCTTCCAGGTATTTTTGACGTGCCCAACGCCGAAAGCTCGCTTTTGCAGGGGGTCACCACTCTTACTGATGGTAACGATGGCAGTTCACCGTTTCCCATCGATGAGCACTATGCGGAGATCGCTGCGCACAAGATAAGCCCTAACTGGGCGGTTTTTGTGGGTCAGGGCACGATCCGGGATGCAGTAATAGGTAAGGACGACCGTAAGGCAACACCGGTAGAAATGTCACAAATGAAGCAGATGGTCCGCGAGGCTATGGAGCAGGGCGCTCTAGGTATTTCCACGGGACTTTTTTATGTACCCGGGAGCTTTACTCCGACAGAGGAAGTCATAGAGCTGTCGCGCATCGCGGGGGAGTACGGCGGTATATACATCTCGCATATGCGAGAAGAGGCTGCGGAGATCATCGAATCGGTGAACGAAACCATCCGCATTGGTATGGAAGCAGATATCCCGGTTCAGATAACTCACCATAAAGTCATCGGTGCAAAAAACTGGGGCTTATCAAAGGACACTCTACGGCTGGTCGATGAAGCGCGTGCTGACGGCATTGATGTCACCATGGATCAGTACCCATATACCGCATCGCAAACCTATATAACCGCGTTGATTCCCCAGTGGGCTCAAGCGGGAGGGCGCGAGCAATTGCTTGCGCGGATTGATGATCCCGAGACCCGGGCTGAGGTGAAAGCGGCGGTGGTCGACAAGATTCTGTTCGACCGTGGCGGCGGTCATCCCAAGAACGTGTTTATCTCTCGCTGCGCATGGAATCCGGATCTGGAGGGTAAAAGCCTCGCAGAGCTCGCTGAAGCCAGAGGCCTCGCGCCGACACCGGAAAATGCCGCAGATGTCGTGTTCGACATCATTCGTAGCGGTGGCGCCATCGCGGTCTATCACGCGATCGATGCAGAAGATGTTGACCGCATCATGCAGCATCCGGCGAGTGCGATTGGCTCTGATGGTCAGGTAATCGTGTTTGGCCAGGGTGCTGCCCATCCACGTCAGTATGGCTCTTTTGCGCGGGTGTTGGGGTACTACGTTCGAGAGCGGCAGGTGATCAGTCTCGAGGAGGCTGTGCGCAAAATGAGTAGTGCGTCAGCCCTTCGGCTTGGGATCCATGATCGAGGATTTATCAACAATGGGTATTTTGCTGATATTGCTATCTTCGATGCGGACGAGATCATCGACAAGGCGACTTTCGATAACCCTCATCAGTATGCCGTTGGCATGAAGTATGTGCTGGTCAATGGAGAGATAGTTGTAGAGGAGGGGAGTCACACCGGTCGACGCCCTGGAAGAGTGTTACATGGCCCAGGCTACATTGGTCGGGTGGACTAATGCCAGTTCGCGTTCTCATTGCCAGCTTTTTGGAGCCAGAATACGTCGAGCAAATTCGAGCGGTGGACTCACGCCTTGAGGTCATCTACGAACCAGCGCTCATCGCAAAACCTCGTTACCCTGCTGATCACAAGGGTGATACCTTTGAGCGGTCCGCAGAGCAAGAAGAGCAGTGGCTAAAGCTCCTTGCGGAGTCGGAGATCATTTTTGATTTTGATCAGACGCATCTTGATGACTTGCCGGAGCTTGCAGGCAGCGCTAAGTGGCTGCAAACAACCAGCTCGGGCGTTGCACGCTTCCTTTCTGAGCGCGGCTATGACCGGCGTATGCCCAACACTGTGTTTACCAATGCCGCGGGCATTCATGCCCAGCCGTTGGCCGAGTTTTGTTTCATGGTCATGACGATCTTCAACAAGGGCTTTCTGAGATTGATGGAAGAGCAAAAGGCGAAGCGCTGGGAGCGTTACGCTGGTTTTGATCTCAGTA
Source organism: Congregibacter brevis (assembly GCF_045689245.1). Taxonomy (GTDB): domain Bacteria; phylum Pseudomonadota; class Gammaproteobacteria; order Pseudomonadales; family Halieaceae; genus Congregibacter; species Congregibacter brevis. Next base: position 1,837,103 of record NZ_CP136865.1, read on the forward strand.
ATAAAACCATAGTCATCGTGGGCCTTGGGAAGGTGGGTGAGGAAGTGGCGCGGCTGGCCAAGCAGTTTCGGATGAACGTCATTGGAGTGAAGCGATCTACGATCCACGCAGACCCTAATGCGCTTAACGTTGACGAAATTTATCCGCCCGACGCGCTGGATAAGGTTTTGCCTCGAGCCGAATTTTTGGTTTTGATTGCTCCGCATACCGCCGAAACTGAAAACATGATGGGCGGGGATCAGTTTGCTTTGATGCCGAGCGATGCGGTACTGGTCAACATCGGCAGAGGCGCTCTGGTAGATGAAGCCGCCTTAATGGCTTCTCTCAACAGCGGACATCTGCGAGGAGCGGGTTTGGATGTTTTCCAAACTGAGCCGTTGCCACAAGATAGCCCCCTTTGGGAAATGCCCAACGTCATTGTCAGTCCCCATTCGGCGAGCACCACTAACAACGAGAATCAATTGATCACCGATTTGTTTTGCCAAAACTTGCACTTGTATCTTGCGGGCAGACCTCTGATCAACGTGGTGTAAATGCCTTCAGCCAGGTAGTGGCTTGGCGCTCGAGAAGTAAACGTTACGGTAGAGGACTAAACCATGCTGGAGCCGACATCAGATAACACAGCCATCGTTTTGATTCTGGTGCTAACGGTCCTTTGTGCGATTTGGCTCGAGAAGAATACCAAAACCTTTGAGAAAATCGGTGCCGCTGCGCTGAGTATTCTCATTGGCATGCTGTTGTCTAACGTAGGCGTCATTCCAGGGGAGTCGGTTGTCTACGACTTCTTTCGTGGACCGGGTGTACTGGCAGGCATTACGCTGTTTCTCTTAACTGTGGACTTAGCTTCGATAAGGCAAGCCGGTGGTCCGATGCTTAAAGCCTTTTTGCTTGGCGCCTGTGGTGCGGCTTTCGGGGGCGCTGCAATGGGCTTTCTGTTTGTAGATGCGATAGGCCCCGATACCTGGAAGCTCTCCGGGCAGTTTGCGGCCACCTACATTGGTGGTGGAGTCAATTTCGCCGCAGTGGGTCAGGCTCTGGACACATCGAGTGAGTACTTTACTGCGGGGGTTGCCGCGGACGTTATCGTCACCGCTATCTGGCTGATCGCCTGCATTACGATTCCCGAGTTTTTTGGGAAGCGCGATCCGCAGATCGAATCTTCTACACTCGGCAAGCCCGTCGAGGGAGCCGACGCGAAATCCGCCATTGGGAGTCTTCTCTACTCCAGCGGAAAACCGATTACTCTTCGTGATCTCGCTATGCTGATGTCCATTGTCATGGTCTGCATGTGGCTATCTCGGCTGATTAGTACTTGGGTGCCAATCATTCCCATGATCATTTGGCTCACGACGCTAGTACTGGTTCTTGCCCAATTCCGGGTTGTGAAGAACCTGTCGGGCGCGCTTGTGCTGGGCAATTATCTACTGCTCTTGTTTCTAGCAACCAACGGGGCTGTCTCGGTTATCGCAAGGATCATTGAAATAGGCCCGGCCATTTTTTACTTTGCCTTAGGCACGGTGCTTATTCACGGGGTGATCATTTTCGGTGTAGGCATCATGCTCAAGATAGACTCGACCGTGATCGCTATCGCTTCTCAGGCAAATATAGGCGGAGCGTCTTCCGCTATGGCGATTGCGGGAGCGAGGGGCGTGCCTAACTTAATCTTGCCGGGCATTGCGGTTGGTTTGTTGGGAACGGCCTTAGGCAACTATGTTGGTTTATTGCTCGCGAACGTCATGAAAATCTTCATTGGCTAGTTAAAGCGGCGCTCCCTCGGGCTTGAGAGGTTGGCTGCGAGGACTGGAGTCCTTCGGCGCCTAGTTCACATCGCTTGCATTCTGTGCGCTGGAGGCTTTAATAGGAGTGGTATTCCCATAACAAATATAAGCGAGGAAAAATCATGGCTGAAGCAGCTTTAGCAAGCGTTCATAGCAGCGTACCCGATCCGAGTTCTATCCCCCTTGAAGCCCTGAATGTTGCCCAGGCAGAAATCTTTCAGGCCAATGTCCACGGTGAATACTTCCGTCGTCTTCGTCGAGAAGCACCGGTGCACTTTTGCCCCGACAGTCAGTTTGGACCCTATTGGTCGATTACGAAGTACAACGACATTATGGCAGTAGACACTGATCACACGCGGTTTTCTTCAGAGCGCGACATTGTTATTGGCGATCAGCCCCAGGGTTTTGCGCCGCCGATGTTCATTGCCATGGATAATCCCAAGCACGATGCGCAGCGAAAGACGGTACAGCCTGCGGTGGCCCCTCAGCGGCTCAACGAGCTTCAGGATCTTATTCGTCAACGCGTGATAACTATTTTGGACAGTCTTCCCGTGGGCGAAGAGTTCGATTGGGTGGAGAGAGTATCAAAAGAGCTAACTACGCAGATGCTTGCCACTCTCTTTGATTTTCCTTTCGAAGATCGGCACCTGCTGCCTTATTGGTCTGATGTCACGACCACCTCCGAGACCGTCGGCGTTGAGGTGGACATGAACGAGCGTCAGCGAGTGCTGGGGGAGTGTCTCGAGTACTTCAGTCGCTTGTGGCGGGAGCGCGCGGCGCAGCCCATGAAGTTCGATTTCATTTCGCTGCTGGCCCACGGCGAGGATACAAAGGACATGATTGATAAGCCCGAAGAGTTCCTCGGGAATCTCATGTTGCTGATCGTCGGCGGTAATGACACTACGAGAAACTCTATATCAGCAGGGGTGGTCGAGCTGAATCGCAATCCCGAGGAATACGCGAAGCTCACCGCGAATCCGGATTTAGTGACGAATATGGTGTCGGAGATTATTCGTTACCAGACGCCTTTGGGGCATATGCGACGCACCGCTCTCGAGGACGTTGATTTTCGCGGTCAGAAAATCAAGAAAGGCGATCGAGTGGTCATGTGGTACGTATCAGGAAACAGGGATGAAGAAGTGATAGATCGCCCCGATGAATTCCTTATTGATCGTGAGAAAGCGCGTCAGCATCTCTCTTTTGGATTTGGGATTCACCGCTGTATGGGTAACCGCGTGGGCGAGATGCAGCTGCGTATTCTCTGGGAAGAGATTCTCCAGCGATTTGAACGTGTGGAGGTGGTCGGCGAACCCGAGCGTGTATTGTCTAACTTCGTCATGGGGTACTCGAAGCTTCCCGTAGTGCTGCACGCTAAGGCGTAGACGCCCGTGACTGATTTACTGGAGATTTCATCCGGGGTGATTGATGGTCGCGTCGACCTCGAACAATCGGGTCCACTGAACCGCATCAATCACCAGTTATCCGAGCTTTCCGAGAGCACGGCGGTAGTTGAGGCTTTTTCTCATTGCATTGTCTTTAAGACCGATGAGGGACTAGTAGCTTTTGATACGTCCAACGAGCAGGGAGGTAAGCGCTGTGTCGATGCCATTCGGCACTGGACTGACGATCCATTTCATTCGGTGGTGTTCACCCACGGGCATATTGACCATGTGGGTGGCTGCGGGGCCTTTTGCAGCGAGGCGCAGAGGCCGAGCATTGTCGCCCACGAAAACGTACTGCAGCGTTTTGAGCGGTACCGACTGACTAACGGCTACAACCATGTAATCAATGAAAGGCAGTTTGGTCAGTTCAAGCGCCGTGGCTACGATCTTGCGGGTGATGCTCAGTTTCTACCCACGACAACACCGAACCCCGATCAGACTTACGATCATGCCCATACACTTACCGCCGGTGACACTCGCTTCGAATTGCGCCACGCCAAGGGAGAGACCGACGATCACACCTGGGCCTGGGTGCCGTCGCAGCGTGCCATTTGTGCCGGTGACTTTTTTATCTGGGCTTTTCCTAATGCGGGTAATCCGCAAAAAGCCCAGCGTTATCCGCGAGAGTGGGCTCAGGCCTTGCGCGATATGGCGGCCATGGAGGCGGAGTTGTTTTTACCGGCCCACGGTCTGCCAATTTGCGGCAAGGAGCGGATAGCGACGGTGCTAGATGATGTCGCCAGTGCCTTGGAGTTTCTGGTGGACGAAACTCTTACACTCATGAATGCCGGAGCTCGCCTCAGCGACATCATACACAGCATCAAAATACCGAATACGCTTACCGACAAGCCATGGCTTGCTCCCACCTATGATGAGCCTGAGTTTGTGATTCGCAATCTCTGGCGGCTCTACGGTGGTTGGTACGACGGAAACCCCGCCAACCTAAAGCCGGCGGCCGATAGCAAATTGGCACAAGAGCTTGCGGCTCTGGCCGGTGGTGCAGCAAAGCTGGCCGCACGAGCGCTGGAACTGACAGATAGCGATGTGCGCAGTGCTTGTCATCTAATTGAGATGGCTAGCCTTGCAGAGCCCGAGAACGCTGACATCCATGCAGTGCGAGCGGAGGTTTACCAGCGGCGTCGAGCGGGAGAGTCTTCACTGATGGCCAAGGGTATTTATGGATCGGCGGCCAACGAATCAAAGGCTAAATCAGACGCGCCCTAGCTGTTTAGAAAGGGCGCGTTGTTCGGTCTCTTGTAACTTAGGCTGTAACGTAGTCTGTAACTTAGGCGATGACTGCGCCTACTCCCGCAGCGATCAGTAGACCCAGCGTCGGGAAAAGACTTAGAGCAAAACCGAGACCTCTCGTGGAGGGGTCTTTAGTGTACGCCACGGAGTAAAGCGCTCTGCCCAGCAGGTACAGAACCCCGACTCCAGCGATGATTGCATTGGGCCAATAGACTGCTGCGAGTAGCAGCGCCGGAAGAAAGCACACTAGGAGCTCTAGGGTGTTCATTTGTATACGAAAAGCCCGATCGAACATTTCATGGCCAGATGTAGCTGGAGCGGCGACGTCATAGAGCCCCCGGGCGCGACCCACCATTATGCCGAAGTAAATAAACTGAATAACGGCGAGCACCGCAACGATGTGTACGTAGTTCATGGGGTTCCTTTTCTCACGAATGGAGCAGTTTGTGTTTTGTGGTGTTTTTCCAATGGTGCAGCCTACGTCCATATTTAGCTACTGTTTTTGGTTTTAAGACTAACGGTTTGGGTCGAGGGTCTAAAATAGCGACAGGTTTGTCACCCTTAATCGACACTCAGTTGCTTTGGATAGCAATGAATATTACCTAGGACGGACATGAACGAAAGCAAAGAAAAAGATGCTGAAATTGGCAAAGACTTCTTCCTCCAGCTCCATCGGATCACAGCGAGACTGGCAAAACGTCACGAGATATCTATCGATCGTTCAGTGGACTATTTGTTGGCGGGGTCTTTGTTTACGGCGGCTCATGTTTACGGCCTCAGTATTGACGATACCGTCGAAGTGATCCAAGAGATTGCTGAATCAGTGCAGCAGGACGATTTTCCACAGGAAACACGGCATTGATAGCCTCATACGAGACATGATTGCAGAATTATGTAAAGTTTAGCGGTAGAGCGGGAAGGTCAGAGTTTTGGTGTTGGATACTCGTGCTGTTTATCATCAACTTGGTTTTGAGTGTTGCCGACGCTCGCGGTTGGCGTGCGACGTCTCCATGATGTTGGGCGCTCGGGCTGCTGGCTGCTAATACAAGTTGTGGCTATTATCGGGAGCATGCTGTTGTGGTGCTGTCGTGTTGCTGTTGTAGCGGTACGTGCAGGCAAGTGAAGCAGGCGGTAACGCGTGGGTAGACTCGGTTCAGAGCTGGGCTCAATAACCGCTGCCATCAGCAGCGAGCGGCGGCACCCTAAATCATGAGGAGGATTTCTATGCGTTTGCTTAGTACTAAATCAGCAGCACTAACTTGTGGCCTATTCATTCTCAGTGGCGGCGCGGTGGCTGAAGAAAAGTTAAGCCATGGCGCTGCGGTATTTTCCAAGGACACCGCCATCCACGTGCATCTGTTCGACACCTCGCGGGCCGATCTAGGCAAGTCAAAACATGCTGATATCGCGAGGTCCATGGCAAACTCCGCGCCGCACTTGCTAGCGGCAGATATCGTCAATGCACTCCGCGAGGCGGGCTTTACCAAGGTGACCCTCGACGAGTCCGAGAGCGGGGCCGTCGACGACGCTCTCCAGCTAACCGGAAGGTTTACCAAGCTAGACCCGGGCAGTCAAAACTTGCGGGTCTGGATTGGATTTGGTGCTGGGAAAAGCGAGGTCTGCATCTCTGGAAAACTCTCAACGCCAGAAGGGAATGAGGTTGCTGAATTCGATGACTGCAAGAGCGGTCTCGGGTGGGGGCAGAGCGGACCGCAGGGCGACAAAGGGGCCGAGGTGCTTGGCGATCGCGTAGCAGGACGCATTATTGGCCTCTCTGACTAGCATGACGCTTCGTGGCGTAACGTTTCTGGTCACTGCGCTGGCGGTAGCGGGCTGTGCAGGACCGCAGATCGAACCCTTGATGCCGACACCGATCTTGTTTTCTGAGCTGAACCTAAGTCCTCTGGACAACATTCCCGAGGATCAACGTTGGAAGCCGCGGAAGGTCTATTATGCGACTACCAGGCAGCGCGACGTCGATCTGCAGCGTATTAACTACGGTAACGACGAGAGTGACGTGATTTCTGCAGGGATGTCGCTTATCGGTTTCGGCGGTGACAGCCTTACTTGGTCTGATCTAAGCGATTACTCGCGCAGCGCCGAGCGTCCCAACGTCGTTGAACTCTCTGTTGCGGGGCTACTGGAGGCAGGTAAATTCCGGCCGTCGATGGAGGGACCTGTATCCGAAAATGCGGCTGAAGGCTTGGCCTGGTTAATGGCGGATATGAACCGGTCTATCGCGTCGGCTCGAGACAAAGATCTCCTCATCTATGTACACGGTGCGAAAGTGAATTTTTATAATGCGAATGCTTTCGCGGCGCAGCTGGACCATTTCATGGGTAGGGACATGACGTCTATTGCCTTTTCATGGCCCACTCGCCAAAACATACTTTCTTACGGCATTGGCGACGATGTAGACCGAGCTTATAGGGCGGCGCCTTCCCTTGCATCACTCATTGAAGTTCTTGCTGGGCAATCGGACGCACGCCGAATCAATATTGTTTGCTGGAGTGCCGGCGGACGTGTGGTGACTAGCGCCTTGGAAGAACTCTATAACCGGAATAAAGGTAGTGGCCAAGATCCCCGAGAGCAGTTCCGCTTGGGTACGGTTTACTTTGCGGCTGCAGACGTACCGACGTCAGATTTTGTTGAAGCTCTCCCGGAAATCAATGGCCTGGTTGATCGTGTTGTAGTGACGCTGTCCTCCAAAGATGGTGCGTTAGATATGGGGTCAACATTTATGGGCGGCGGTGCTCGCATCGGTCAAAAGAGTCAGGATTTGACGGAAGAGGCCTTAAATACCTTGATCGCCGCGGACAGACTCGAGGTGATTGATGTATCCCGCGACTGGGAAGGGCGCGGCTTCGATATTACGGGTCACCGCTATTGGATCAATCATCCATGGGCGAGTAGCGATCTGGTACTTGCGGTAAGAAGTGACCTGCGCGCCAAGGAACGCGGCTTAGAGCCGACGGAGCTCGATGTTTTGTGGGCGATACCAGCGGATTATCCCGAACGCCTGAAATCGCTGTTAACTCGAGAGGGAGTGAGGCTTCGCGAGGTGTCTACTGCAGACGATGCGAACTAGCAGAGGTTCTGCTAACTATCTTTTTTGCAGGTCCTGTGCTTTTAGCTCACTAATAATATCTGCGCTGACCCAATAGATATCTATGTTGTTGTTTTCTGGATCGACACCTCTGTTGAACAATAGGTATTTGCCGTCAGAGGTCACGGTGGCATAGGCATCCCACTTGTCTGAATTCACCCCTTCACCCATGTTGATTGCCTCACCCCAAGAACCATCAGGCTGGCGAAAACTGATGTAAAGGTCAGAGTCTCCAAAACCGTCTTCTCTCTCACTATCCCAAATTAGATAGCTTTCGTCCGGCGCGATAAAGGGGTGAGCGGTCCATTCGCCGGTATTAACCATTGGGCCCATCTCCTTTGGCTCACGGCGCTCGCCGCCGATAAGCGGAGAGATCCGGATTAGGTCGTCGCTCTTATAGTCATCAAAGACATAGGTGCCTTTTGCGGAGGCTGATAGCCGCATGATTCCCCAATCCTCCCGCTGGAACATAGGGCCCAGTTCCTGGCGCTCTGACCAATCGTCGCCTACACGATCTTTGTAGCCTTCAGCCATATGCATGCGCTGGCCATCGGGTGAGAAGGTGACTTCTCCGTCGCGGCGAAACTCCGTATATTTTCTCCAGATATCGCCTTCCTGACGGAAGCCCACTACGGTAGGCACTTTGTATTCGCCACCATTGGTTGTGAAGTAAAACTCATGCATACCGGGTGCGAAGACTCCTTCTACTTCCCAGCCATCGGTAGAAACGATATCTGGCGCAAACACCTCGGCGCGGTTACCTGGGGGTGTCTGGCCCATGTAAGGGCCGTCAAGCTCAGGAAACTCTCTAGCGTGGCCAATAGTCGTAACGGCCAGCACTGAAAAATACAGCGCGGAGCGAGCCCAATAAGAATGCATGTGTTTTTCCGTAGCTGCTGGAGCGAGTTGGGGTGTGGGCGTCATCTTGCCACGAGCAAATTGATCCGCCATCGAATTCAGGTGAAATGAGTTCATTGCGGGGTAGAGTGAAAACTTTGGCAGAGCTGGCGAGGGAGGTCGTGCGTTCGGCGAAGGCTCCTATTCGCCAAAGGATGCGCGCTGTTGGGGACTCTTAGTTTCTTCTATTCTCTCTGCTAACAAGTCACAGACAAGGAATAGAGCATGGACAAGCGATTATGGGTGGGGGACTCTCTGAACGAGAGGGTCGATCAGTTGAATGCAGCATCCCCAGCGCCATGGACATTGAACGAATACGGCAAGCTTGAAAAAGAATTCAAGTTTGAAGACTTCAATGCCGCCTGGGGGTTTATGTCGCGAGTCGCGCTGTTTGCGGAGCGCACCGACCACCACCCCGAGTGGTTTAACGTTTACAACCGTGTTCGCGTCGAACTGACAACCCACGATGTGGGGGGTATATCGGGCAAAGACTTCGCTTTGGCGGTGTTTATGGATAAGTGCGCTTAGATTTGATCTTTACTCTTGGTAGTTGCGCGCCGTGCGCCGGCCGCTAGGCAGCGTTGTGATATATCTTTTGCACATCCTCGAGGTAATCCAGTAAGTCGATGAGAGTGTCCATGATCGCCTGATCTTCATCGCCCAGGCTTGTAGTGAGTTGCGGCACAAACTGTATCTCGTCAACGTCAAACTCGGTTTCGCCATACTCATCAATGATGGCCTGCCTGGCCTTGAAGTACTCGGTGTGAGGCGTGAAGACGGTCACTTTTCCGTCCTCGCTCTCTATATCGCTGACATCCACGTCAGCCATCATCAACGCCTCGAGAACGGCCTCTTCGTCATCGTGAGAGAAAACGAGAATGGCGCTATGATCGAACAGATGGCTGACGCTGCCCGTGTTGCCTAGTTTGCACTTAGCTTTGTTGAAACACTGACGTACATCGCCAAATGTGCGGTTGGGGTTGTCCGTGAGACAGTCCACGATGACCATGGTACCGTTGGGACCAAAGCCCTCATAGCGCGCCAGAGCGAAGTCTTCTCCGCCGGTGCCCTTGGCTTTGTCGATGGCCTTATCGATGACGTGGGTGGGGACCTGATCTTTTTTGGCTCGGTCAATGATACTGCGCAAGGCTAGATTGCCCGCGGGATCCAGTCCGCCAGACTTCGCCGAAACATAGATTTCCCGAGCGTACTTGCTATACACCCGAGCTTTTTGGTCCGAGGTTTTGGCCATGGACTCTTTTCGGTTTTGGTAGGCTCTACCCATAATTTGTATTCATTCTTTTCGTTGACTGGCTGCGCAAGATAAAGCTTTCAGCATTTTGTATCCAGAGTAAGGTGCTACTCCTGGCGGTTGCCATATCGTTCTCGGTTTCTGTTGAAATCTTCACATCATGTACGGCAGTGTTGAAAGCAGCTGGTTTATCGCCGCGTCCAGGCGCTTTAATTTGGCCGCATCATTTAGATTGAGCTCATCGGCTGAGTAGACTTCGACAGCCGCTTTCCACAGTGGATTGCCGTCTCCCACTTTTTCAGGTGTGGTAAGGGCTAGGATCAACATGTCTCGTTCATAGGCTCCACCGCCTAGCATTGGGTACATTCGAGCCAGCTCCAAGAGCTGTTTTTGCTCATCCAATAGTTCATTAGACATGTTCCCAATAAGAGCGGCGAGCAGCACGTATTGACTGTTTGCGGGCGCTACAAAGATAAACCCCTCTTCACTCAGTCGCTGCTCAACGCGTGAGGTGATCTCTACGGTGGCCAATTCTTCGACTTCGGCGGAGAGGTCACCAGCGATGACGAGGTCGTTCAGCCAGCTGACTGTATCTCCTCGTTGGGGCTCGAACCCCGGAAGTTGGACACTGATGACCGAGAACTCTGGGAGACGTTCTTCAGGCAGTGATTGAGATAAACAGCCCGTCAACAAAAGTGCGCTTAGGGTAATGATCGTTATTGTTTTGATGAAGGTATTCAATCTTGCTCCTTTTGTTCGAATCAGCGGGATGCTCTTTAGCTAGCAAGTATTACAGGTCAGCGGTAAAAAAGCGCCGTATCTTCGCAAGCTTTTGATTACGCATACAAAAACGAGGTATAGATCTGCGTTTGCAGCTCCAAGACGATGGGACGATTATCGGCAGGAGTTGTTAGAGGCTAAAGCAGCGCCTTAGCTCTTTAAAGTCGGCGCCAATCTGCGCTACCCTGCGCGCCTTCTGAGGAAGGCATACACAGGCGCTGGTCGTTCTGTCGATTGCTCCGGACGGTCAGTATTCGCTGACTATTACTCTCTAAATGGTTTGTACGCGGGCCAAGCGCCTCCGCTACATAAGGCGTTGTGTTCATAAGTATGTCTAGGACAACACTCTCATCTTTGGGGCAGGCGCCTTTGGTGCGTCGTCTGACCGATCTGGGCTTGGTGTCTTCACGGCCTAGCAAACGCGTGTTTGCTAACCGCTTGGCTGATCTTGTGGATATCTCCGACGCCATCACCTTGTCCGATTTTTTCGCGACGCTCGGCAGTGTCAGCGCGAGCGCCCAGCCTATTGATTCCTCTGCCAGCGATTCAGTTTTTGAAAAGCATAGATCCGCGATGCGGGCGTCTATCGATGCCAGCTTTGTGACCGACGATCGACAGCAAGTCATCGAGGGGAAAAAGACCTTTGAGCTCCCCGCTGCGACTAAGAACACCTTAAGCGCACCCGAGGCGACTGCCCGATACGAACGCTTTTATAGTCTGCACCAGAGTGAGCTCGAGCGACGCGTCGCGCAACTCAGAAAAGCACTACTCGAGCATTTGCAGCATAAAAGCGATGCGCTGGCGCAAGTCGCGGCGGTAGAAGTCGCCTTGGGGCCGATGCTTGTGAAATACAGTCGCCATTGCTTTGCAAAACTGCCCAAGCTGGTAGGGCAGCGTTTTGAGTATTTGCGCCAACATCAGCACCAACAAGATTGGGTCGCTAGCGAACCACAAAGCTGGCTTCAAGCGGGAGGATGGCTGGCGCAGTTCCACGACGAACTGCAGCATCTACTCCACGCAGAACTAACACTCAGACTTCAGCCCCTCGAGGGTATGTTGTCTTGTCTATCTCCTGAAGATCTCCTACGGAAAAACGTATGACTCGAGTTCTATCCTACGCGGCCTTTGTCACGGGCATGGCCCTGATTGTCCTGATGGCCCGATCAGTAGCAGCCGATGACAGCTTGACTCTTCTGGTCATGGTGCTGATCTTTGCGGCGTACAGTGTCGGTGGTGCAGAGCTATGGCGCTATCAGCGCCATACAGCAGGACTGAGGTCGGCCCTGGCTGGGCTGGATGCGGTGCGGGGATCGCCAGCTGATACCCCGACGTTGGATGTATGGCTTTCCGACGTGCCCGAAGTATTACGCAAATCGGCGCATCAACGGATTGTGGGGCACTTTCAGGGACTGCCCGCGCCGATACTGACGCCCTACCTGGTGGGGCTCTTGGTAATGCTTGGCTTGATGGGCACCTTCGTCGGCATGGTGGCCACACTTGGGGGTGCGGCGCTTGCACTCGAGGGCGGCACCGAATTGACGGCGATACGGGAAGGATTGGCAGCACCCATTGAGGGGCTAGGGATGGCCTTTGGCACGTCGGTCGCGGGTGTCGCCGCATCCGCCATGTTGGGTTTGATCGCAACGCTCAGTCAGCGCGAGCGGCTCCAGGCATCGAAAGTACTGGACCGATGCAGAGACGAGTTTTTTCAAGACCATTCACTCAGTCATCAACGCACACAAACTTACAATGCACTTCAGCAGCAGGCGAGCGCTTTGCCTGATGCGGTGGCCAGTCTCGTGGCATTAGCTCAGCAGTTGGGGGAAATTGGAGAGCGACTGACCGACTTAAGTGAACGCTCTGGTGAACAGCTCGTAACACAGCAACGCGAGTTTGAAACAGCGGTGCGCACTGACTTTCAGGCGCTTACTACTGCGCTCGCCACCGAGGTCAAGGGTAGTCTCGCGAATACCAGCAAAGAGACTGTAGAGGCTTTGCAGCCATTTGTGGGGCAACTTCTGGAGCAGGCTTCACAACAGCTCGCCAGCGAGGCTTCGGCGCGCAGGCAGGTGGACGAAGAACTGCATAATGCCCTGCGTGCTCAACAGACCGAAGAACTGGATGCACGTCGAATCGCCGAAGAGCAGCGCCATCGCTCGATAAGTGAACGCGCCGAGAGTTTCGTCGCAGAAATGGGTAGCCAGCTAGAGGTCATTCAGTCTCTGGAGCGCCAGCGGCTTGATAGCAGCGCGGAGCAAATCGCACAATTGCAAGAGTCCTTGAGCGAGAAGCTTCAGACAATGAGTGAGAGCGTTACTCAGTCCGTTGCATCGATGGAATCAGCTGCCGGGCAGTCGATGAGTATCGGCAGCGACTTGATCAACACTCTCCAAGACACTGCCGAGCGATCCCTTGAGCGCGATAAGCAGCTTTTGGAAGAGCGGTCGACCTTGCTGGAGCATCAGCTGGTTCTCATAGCGAATCTGAAGGAGCGCGACGAGGAGCAGCAGGGCGCGATCAACATGATGAGCACAGAATTCAAAGAACACATCGTGGAACAATCTAGAGCGGCAACGGATAAGCTTGATCAGCTTATGGAGCAGAGTGCGCAGCAATTGACGGAGGTCTCCGACGAGCTCTCGCAAAAGATGGCATCAACACTGGATAGTAACGAACAGCATTGGCAGGCGTTGTCGAGGAAGCTCGGAGTTGAGGTGGATCAGTTACTGGCACGCAACGGTGAAGCCCTGGAACTCTTGGCCGGTAATCTGGGAGAGCAATTGGGCGCATCGGGTCAGCAAATTGCCAGCACCGCGCTCGAATTGTCAGCCTTGAGTGGTGGCTTTGCCGAATCGGTAGATGCATTCAAAGACAGTAGCGAGGCGCTCAACACTTCGCTTACTACGACCACTGATGGCTTGATGGCTGCCGGTTCGCGCAGCGACGAGCAGATGGGGTACTACGTGGATCAAGCGCGTGAAATCATTGACCACAATCTGATTACACAACAAGCCATACTCGAACGTCTTGAGTCGGTCACTGCTGTGCTCCAAGTTGAGGTTGGTAAGTCTTGAAAGAGTTTCTCGATGATGGCTCAAGCGATGGCCCTCCCATTTGGGCGATTTTCGGTGACCTGATGACCGGTCTGGTTGGGGTGTTTGTGCTCATCCTGGTCTGGACACTGGGCTTTCAATTGGAGCTGGCAAAAAATCTGGAGAATGCCGAGGCAGAGCGGGAACGGGAGCTCGCCCGTCGGCAGGTACTCGAGCAAGCCCTAGCCGGGCCTTTGTCCAGTGGCCGAATCACTATAAGCGACGGTCGCATCGGGATTAGCGGGAGTGTGTTGTTTGCACTGAATTCCGACCGACTGCAAGATGAGGGTCGCGACCTACTGGCCGTGTTAGCTGAACCTCTCGATGTCTTTCTCGAGGAGAACGATCAATTATTGATGATCAGCGGTTTTACCGATGACTTACCGATCCAGTCGGGCAACCTGAGTTTCGCCGACAACTGGGAGCTTTCGGCCCAGCGGGCTTTGACGGTTACACGTGAGCTGGTCGCCGCAGGGCTGCCCGCCGATCGGGTATTCGCAGCTGCCTTTGGCGACCAGCAGCCCGTTGCCCCCAATCTTGATGAATCAGGCCGCGCATTGAATCGACGGGTCGAAATGGCGCCGGTGCCGCGCATCGTTTCTTTAGAAGAACCTCTACCCAATGGTTGATTCGGTAGGGAGCGGGGTGTTGAGCGAAGGCCTGAAGCGGCGTGAGCAAGCGCGGGACCGAACATTGGAAGCGTTGGGCGAGTTGAGGGCGCTACTGGGCCAGCGGGCTGAGCTGAAGGCGCTCGATGTCGTCGGCCAACGTGTCTGGAAACGCGATGTCGAGGCGCGTATAGAGCAGGCTATGGCCTCACTCCCGGAGTCGGCGGGACCCCTGAACTCTCAAGGTTTGATAGTAAAGGCGTTGGTGGCGCTGGATCAGAGGGCGCCGGAGTACCTAGAGTATCTGGCCAGTTATCTCGACACCTTGCTGTGGCTTGAGGAGCAATCTTGAATAGGTACATGGTTGATTAGATCGGGCCGCTGAAATTTTTTGATCTGCTAGACTCAGTGCAAAAGTAACAGGTAAAACGCTATGCAGATTGGTCAGGTTTCAGACGTTTGGATGTACCCGGTAAAGAGTATGGCGGGGCACACTGTCGATGCCGTGCAATTGGATGAGTTAGGTGTTATCGGCGATCGGAGCTGGTCAATGCTCGATTCCCATGGTGATGTGGCTTGGGGAAAGCGTTTTCCGAAGCTGATGAATCTTGAGGCCCGATACGTTGGTGAGCGGCCAAAGACGCGGGTGTTTGCAGAGCAGGTGCCTCCCGTGAACGTTCGTTTTCCCGATGGTAGCGAAGCGAGCAGTGACGATCCGATAAACGCCCAGATCAGCGACTATGTCGGTGAGAACCTGTCGTTGAGCGCGTTACAGTCCCCAGATAATCGTGACCACTATCGCTGGTCGCAGCCGCTAGATGAAGCAGCAATCATGAAAATTCTGGGTATCGCGTCGGGAGAGGCACCACCAGATTTATCAGATTATCCCGAAGAGCTGATCTTGCTACTAGCGGAGTGTTTTGCTCCGCCGGGCACCTACAATGATATGGCACCTATTCATTTGCTCACGACGGCGTCGCTTCGTCACATGTCGGAGCTGTCAGGGGAGTCGTTTGATGTGCGGCGCTTTCGACCCAATTTTCTTGTGGAAACCAACGAAGGAGTAAGCGGCCTCGCTGAATTTTCCTGGATCGGCCGGCGTTTGCAGATTGGGGAAGTGGTGTTGGAGGTTGCCGCAAAAACGATCCGCTGTTCAATGCCCGCTCGTCCACAGCAGCCTTTTGATCTTCCCGGAAATCCCAAGATTGCAAAGGCTCTCTATGAAGAAACAAATCGCTTTATGGGAGCGTATCTGTCCGTGGTGAAGCCCGGGTCGGTGTCTGCGGGTGACAAGGTGATGTTGCTCTCCTAGCGTGCTCGGGTAGTCAGTCCGGTGTCACGCAATGGAGGTGCTCAGCCAAGCACCTTTTGCAGCCAATGCGATATGTCGGCAATCTCTTGGGGGCACACGGCGTGCTCCATAGGGTAGTCACTGTACTCAACTGTATAGCCCATAGCTGACAGGCGCTCTCTAGCGATTTTGCCTTGTCCCACGGGTACCACTGGATCCATCGTGCCATGACAAATCCTGATGGGAATCTGTTTGTTGGCCGTATTGGGCGTAATCGTATCCTTTGTCGCAAAGTAGGTGGACAGGCACAGTAAGCCCGCCAACGGCAACATGTATGTGAGCGCGGTTTGGTAGGCCACCGCGCCGCCTTGGGAGAAGCCGGCGAGTACGATGCGATCGCTGGGAATGCCGCGGTCGATTTCCCGATCAATTAAAAGACGAATCTTCTCTGCCGAAGCAATAAGCTGAGTCGCATCTATTTTTCGCTCAATATCGATCTCTGTAATGTCATACCAAGCTGGCATGACATAGCCGTTGTTAATGGTGACGGGGATTGTGGGCGCGTTGGGGAACACAAAACGCACCGCAAGCTCGGTTGGAAGCTTAAGCTCAGGGATGACCGGTACAAAGTCATTGCCATCGGCCCCAAGGCCATGAAGCCAGATAACAGCAGCATTAGCGGTACGAGGTGGTTCTTTTACGATGCAGGGCAGGAGTGACATGTGACCGGTCTCAATGGCAAAAAGAAGCGCCGGGCAGTATATACGGCTGCTGCGAACAGCATCTGTCCCGCAATCGAGAGTGGGGTTGGTTTGCGAAAGCCCTAGCGACGGAGTACGGCAAGCCAGCGTCCCAGATTAAGTAAGCTGGCGAGCGACGCCGCGACATAGGTGAACGCCGCAGCTTTGAGGATGCGCCGCGCATGCGGCAAATCGCCGTCTTGCAGGTAGTCCCCTTCGTCCAGCAACGGCAGGGCCTTGTTGAAGCTTGCGTCGAGCTCTACCGGTAATGTGATGAGGTGTACGACAGAGGCCGTGAGTATGGAGATGATCGCCACGATTAAAAACCCTAAGCCAAGGCCGGGGGCCCTTGTAAGCAGCATGACCACCGGAGCTGCCAGCAAGATGATGCTACCGAACTGTTGAACACGTGCAGCAAGCAAAGCCAGTGACTGGCGACGACGAAACAGCGGCTCCCCCCGCGCATCCTGAATAGCATGGCCCACTTCATGAGCCGCTACGGTAATAGCTGTTAGTGAATAGCCGCTGTACTTGTCTTCCATCAGTCGGACTGCTTTTGCTTGCGCGTCGTAGTGGTCACCTGTCGTGGTGGTCTCTACGGCTATGTCCTGAAGCTCAAAACGATCAAGGAGGTGTCTTGCGAGTTCTGCGCCCGTTCCGCTCCCGCGATAGCGATCCGCAGGTTCACTGTATTTGGCGAGCACCCGTTTGACCCAGAAACCCGGAGCCGCGATAGCCAGAAGCAAAACGATTACCAGAATGACCACAAACATAGTCGTTTATTCTAGTGCCTTTTGATGCTGACTTAAGGGCACGGCCCAGGAACATCCACTGATGCCGGCTAGTCCCGTGAAGCGACGCTGCGCCAGCGCAAGCGATGGTCGCCGGGATCAAGAACTTCAAAAGAGCCATCCTCAGAGGGGATGATTGGAATGTCCTTTGCTGCTAGCTGGCTCTTTTGCGCAGCCAGGGTCGAAGTGAGTAACTCAAAGGTCACGGCTTTCTCTGGCGTGAACGTATGCATGCCTCTTGCGCCGTCTACCAAACCTAAAAAAGTGGTCGGTGCGGCTGCGTGAATCTTGGCCCAGCCCTGATCAGTGATCAGCGGTAAACCAAGGGATTCGATCAAAAA
The DNA here is from genome assembly GCF_045689245.1 of Congregibacter brevis. Classification (GTDB taxonomy): domain Bacteria; phylum Pseudomonadota; class Gammaproteobacteria; order Pseudomonadales; family Halieaceae; genus Congregibacter; species Congregibacter brevis. Next base: position 1,854,469 of record NZ_CP136865.1, read on the forward strand.
GTTCTCGGCAGCGGCCAGATCCTCATAATAAAGCCAAAGAACTGTTGCCTTGAAACCAAGTTGTTCGGGCAAGCCAGCAGCGTCGCCATCGACATAACGGGTTTGCAAGGCATTGAGCTGAGGCATGAGTGCCGTGTTTTCGGGATGCGGATTAAAGCGTTCGAATTCAAGAAGCCACCCCTCGGGATCAGCCAGCACGAAGCCGTGATGTGCCCGACCGGGAACGGGATTATAGGATTCGGTGCGCATGTCCAATCCCCGCTGGGTTAGCGCTTCCCACCATTCATCCAGCTGATCGGTAACCAGTGCGATAGCAGCGGTGCGAGGCGTGTCCGGCGTGTAGCCTCCGGACTCAAGGGTTGCTAACGTGAGAAATGCGCCGGGCGCTACCTCAAGCACTACCGATTCTTCAGTTGCTTTTACAGGATGAAGGCCGAGATTCTCGCGATAAAACTGCGCTGCGCGGGGTACATCCTCATAGTAGAAGCGTATGTCCGCGGCGACCGCGTCGGCAGTGACAGTTTCGGCTTGAGCCGGTCCGGCGGTACATAAAGCGGCGGCTAACAAAATTATGAATCGGTGCATAGGTAGGCTTACTCCCGGAACAATATAGAAGGCTGGAGGATGGTATTACGTAACACCGTTGCCGGTAACAGAATCCGCCATGAGTTTATGTCAAAGCGCGACTTAAAAAATCGCGTGGACTCGCCGGACTAAAAGGGACACCTTCCTGAGCGCAATAAAAAAGGGCTGCATCCTGCATTGTCTCAGTGCTCATATGAGCGTACCGCTGGGTCACTCTGGGGTCTAACACGGAACGACTCCCGAGAATCCAGGGGTGGCACCGAAACGCCAGGAGTCACAAGCCCATTACACGTTAAGTTTAAGCACAGCCATTACAAACTCGACACCGATGCAGATCAGTATAAAACCCATCAACTTGGTGAGTGCCGTGATGCCATTGCGCCCCAGAATACGGACCACGGCGGTGGCGCTATGCAGGACTAGCCAGCAGATGAAGCAAGATATGAGGATGCCGATGGCGACGATGGCGTAGCCCAGCAGTCGTTCACCGGCTGCCTGCACTGAATCGAGTTGCGCTCCCATTGCGATAACCACCGAGAGCGCACCGGGTCCGGAGAGCATCGGCATAGCCAGCGGAGTGAATGCAAAACTTGTGGGATCATCAGGGGCCTTCGTAACATCGCTGTCCCGTGTGGATTCTTCTGGGAACAGCATTTTGAAACCCATAAAAGCGATCACCATGCCGCCGGCCATACGCAGGGACGCGATGCTGATGCCGAAAAAGTTGAGGATGAACGTGCCGAGCAGGAGAAACACGATAAGCATTGCTGCCATGTAAATGCAGGCAAGCATCGCTGTTTTATTGCGTTGCGCCTTCGTGCCGCCGGCGGTCATTGAAATAAACAGGGGTGCTGTGCTGAATGGGTTAACGATGGGCACGAGGCCCATAATCACCAATAGGATGTAACTGGCGAGTTCTGCGATCATCAACAATAGCCCTGTGGCGTTCGTGCGCTCACCGAAATAGGGCGCCCCGAGAATGTCGCAGATCATAGCGTATCACTGTAGCAGTGCCAGTATGTTTGCTATAGCAGTACGTCACGGTCGCTCTAGGCTGTGACTTCAGCATGGCCTGCTGGTTCCAACGAGCCATCAAGGCGATGTGAGTAAGTCTTCTTATTGATTGCATCCAAAAGCTGTAGCATTGTGGTTTCTTCAGGTCTCACATTACACCTTCATCGAGTATAACTATGCGCATCTACATGACTCTTATTGCGGCCGCTCTGGCTTTGGGCGGGTGCTCGGATGACAGCCCGGACGTTATGGACGAGGACGTGTCGGATCGCCCGGTCAAGATTATTGAAATCGGGGCTGCATCCAGGGAGCAATCGAGCACGCATCCGGCGGTTATTAGTGCCGCAGCCACCCGGGATCTTGGATTCGCCGTATCCGGGGTTCTTATGGAGTTGCTCGTCAACGAGACTCAATTGGTAGAGGAAGGCGATCTCGTTGCCCGGTTGGATACGCGGGACTTCGAAAACACACGCGATGCAGCACGGGCTGCGTTTGCAAATGCTGAAAGCGAGTATCAGCGCGCGGTGCGACTGTCCGCACAGGATGCGATCGCGTCGAACGTGCTCGAACAGCGCTTGGCACAACGTGATCAAGCCAAAGCACAACTCGATAGCGCTGAGAAATCCTTGATGGATGCGCAGATTGTGGCGCCTTTCGCGGGGGTCATTGCCGACGTGCCGGCAGAGGAGGGCGATTCTGTAGGGCCCGGCAGCATCGTTGCCACGCTCATCAGCGTAGATACTCTGGAGGCGTCAATTCAACTCCCCGCGAGCGTGATATCGGGGGCCCAGACGCGGCGTGATCGAGGGTCTTTCGTGGTGCTCGATGCGGCGCCCGAAACAGAGATTCCCGCAAAGTTTACCGAAGCAGACCTAATAGCCGACGCGACATCGCAGACTTATACCGTGACATTCGCCTTTACTCCCCCGGAGACCCTGATTGTGCTGCCGGGCATGAATGCCCGGGTGATCCTTCGCTCGGAGTCGTCGGCGAGCGGCGCCGGGAACCGTATCAATGTTCCTCTTGCCGCGATTCAAAGCGATGGCGATGGGCAGTACCTGTGGGTCGTCGATGGCGATCCGCTCACCGTTTCCCGCCGAGATATCGTCGTTGCGACCGGCGTTGGCGAGAACGCGATTGTTACAAGTGGTCTGCAGGCCGGAGATCGCATCGTAGGTGCGGGGGGAGCGTACCTATCGCCAGGTATCGTGGTTTCGGAGTGGATGGAGTGAGGCTCTTTTTGACGGCCGGACTCCTGTGGGTGCGCTCATGAACCTTGCTGAATTCTCCATCCGTAACCGCGTGTTGAGCTTCATTGTCATCGCATTGGCAATCGCCGGTGGTTGGTCGGCCTACCAGGACATGCCGCGCTTCGAGGATCCGGAGTTTACTATCCGGACAGCGATGATTATTACGCAGTACCCGGGCGCGACGCCTCTGGAGGTGGCTCAAGAGGTTACCGAGCCACTGGAGCGGGCGCTGCAGCAATTGGCAGAAGTCGATGATATTGAATCCACGTCCGTTCCGGGACGCTCCGAAATCATGGTCAATATCAAGTACGCGTTCTCCCCGACCAAGGCGGAGTTGCAGCTCATCTGGACCAAGGTGCGAAATAAAGTCGCGGACGCTGCGCTCTCACTGCCTCCGGGTGTCGGGGCGCCCTACGTCAACGATGATTTCGGTGACGTGTACGGCCTGTATTACTTTCTGACGGGGCCGGGTTTTACACCGGCGGAGCTACGACGCTACGCCAAGTCGCTGCAGAGTGATCTGTTGCAGGTCGACGGCGTGGCCAAGGTGCAGGTCGACGGCGCCCTGAATGAAGCTATTTTCGTAGAGATTTCCCAGTCAGATGTGGCCTCTCTTGGTGTAGCTCCGGGCAGCATTTACCAGACGCTTGAAAACCAGAACACCGTTGTGTCCGCCGGCGAGCTTGATATCGGCACACAACGCCTCGCCGTTCGACCGAGCGGTGCCATCGATTCAGTAGAAGCGATACGGAATCTTCTCATTGATACGTCGAGTGACGGCCGTCTCATCTACTTGAGCGATGTTGCGCATGTCTGGCGCGGATATCAGACACCGCCAGCTAAGCTGTATCGCTTCAATGGGGAGCCCGCCGTAGCCATCGGCGTGTCGGGCATACTCGGCGGCAACATCGTCCAGATCGGCGCAGCGGTAGAGGACCGGTTACAGGACATCGCCAAACGGCGTCCCGTCGGTATGCAGCTGCACCAGTTTTACAATCAGGCCGAAGAGGTCGACGCTGCCGTATCGAACTTCGTGGTCAATGTTATTGCTGCGTTGGCGATTGTTATCGGGACGCTCCTTATCTTCATGGGTTTCAAATCTGCGATCGTAATCGGTAGTGTCTTGCTACTGACGATAGCAGCGACTCTGGCAACGATGCAGTTTATGGACATACCCATGCACCGTATTTCGCTGGGTGCGCTGATTATTGCTCTGGGTATGATGGTGGACAACGCGATCGTGGTGACGGAAGGCATTCTCGTGGGCGTGCAGCGCGGAGCTGCAAAACTGGAAATAGCTAAGCAAATCGTATCTCAGACCCAGTGGCCGCTACTGGGGGGTACTCTTGTTGGCATCATAGCTTTCGCGCCTATCGGCTTTGCACCGGGCGATACCGCCGAGTACACCGGTCATCTGTTCTGGGTGATCCTGATCTCACTTCTGTACAGCTGGTTGTTCGCTGTAACGCTCACCCCGTTTTTCTGCGACCTGCTTTTTCGGGAAGCCTCTGGTGATTCGACGGGTCAAAGTGCCGACAGTGGATTTACGCAAGCCTATAAATCGCTCCTGTCGCGGGCGCTATCTGCACGAAAAACCGTGGTCCTGGTCGTTGTGGCGATGTTTGTCGCGTCGGTGTGGGGATTCCAATTCGTCAAGGCCGGGTTTTTCCCTCAGTCCACGTCACCGCAAATGGTGGTTGACTACTGGTTGCCGCAGGGCACGCGGATCGAGCAAACGCAGAGTGATGCCGATGCCATCGAGGAGTTCGTACGCGGTCTTGAAGGCGTGGTAGCTGTAGAAACCTCCATTGGTGCCGGGGGGCTGCGCTACATGCTGGTTTATGGGCCGGAGTCGAATAACTCCGCCTATGCCCAATTGCTGGTGCGCACCGGGAGTTATCAGCAGATTGACGATTTGATCACCCGAGTGCAGTCGCATATTGATGCCAGGTACCCGGACGCTCAGGGCAAGGTATGGCGCTTCGTGCTCGGGCCGGGTGGTGGGTCAAAGATTGAAGCCCGGTTCAGCGGACCCGAGCCCGATGTGTTACGCCGCTTAGCTGATCAAGCGAAAGCAATCATGGTGGCCGATGGCGGTGCTATCTCGATCAAAGACAACTGGCGTCAGCAGTTACCTTCCGTCAGACCGCTTTACTCTGAGGCAAAGGGCCGCCGCGCCGGCGTGTCCCGCACTGATCTGGCATCCGCGATCGCCAGCAACTTTTCTGGCGCCACCGTGGGTGTTTACCGGGAAGGGGACGATCTGTTGCCCATCATTGCGCGCGCACCGCTGGATGAGCGCAAGAGTGTGGCCGACATTGAGAATGTACAGGTGCTGAGTTCCGCCACCGGCGAATCGGTGCCCATATCGCAGGTAGTCGATGGCTTTAAAACCACGTGGGATAACGGCGCTCTTAAGCGACTAGATCGCATCTGGACGATCAAAGCGCAATCTGACCCTGTACCGGGGCAGTTGGCCTCGGATTTACTTGAGCGAATCCAAGATGATATTGAGTCCATCGAACTGCCTCCGGGTTACTCGCTGACATGGGATGGTGAGTACGGTAATTCCAAGGAGTCCAACGAGAACCTGGCGTCGACGATCCCCTTTGGTTTTCTTGCCATGGTTCTTGTTGTGGTCGTCCTGTTTGGCACCGTTCGTCAGCCCGTGGCCATCTGGCTGGCTGTTCCCCTCGCACTTATAGGTGTGGTGATCGGTCTTCTTGTTACTGGAATCCCCATGGAGTTCATGGCCATACTGGGACTGCTCTCGCTGTCCGGATTGCTGATAAAGAACGCGATTGTGCTGATTGATCAGATAGATATGGAGATCGCCACTGGCTTGCCACGTTTCACCGCGGTTGTCGCGGCCTCTGCAAGTCGGGTGCGACCGGTCATGATGGGGACCTTAACTACGGTGCTCGGCGTGATACCCCTTTTTTACGATGCGTTTTTTCAGTCTATGGCCGTAGTCATCGTATTTGGATTGACATTTGCAACGGTGCTGACCTTGTTCATTGTGCCGGTTATCTATTGTCTGTTGTTCGGCATTGGTGAAGGGGAAGTCTCACATGAGAGCTAAGGGCGCAGCTCTACTCGCGCTAGTGTTGCTTAACGCTGGCTGCGCGATCGAGCCTGACAAAACTGTCCAAGAGGCGACGAACAGGCCCGCAGAAATGGCAGCTGCCACTTGGGCTGCAACCGGCGTGATAGCCGACGTCGAGAACGGGTGGATCGGCTCGTTTGCAAGTGCGCAGCTGAGCTCGCTGGTCAATGAAGCCCTTGAGAATAATCTCAATTTGCAGGCGCTTGCGGCAAACGTCGAGCAGTCACAGGCACTGGCTCGACAAGCTGGTGCAGCACTCGTGCCGAGCGTGTCGGTTTCCGGATCCTCCGGGCGAAGTGGGTTGTCCGAGAGTGGACGATCCCGTGCTTCCTACGATGTGGGGCTTGCGGTTTCCTGGGAGCTCGATATGTGGGGCAGGTTGCGATCGGGTGTTGAGCAAGCGCAGGCTTCCGCTCAGGCAGCTGAAGCAGACTACCTGTTTGCGCAATATTCTGTGGCTGCGAACACGGCGATCGCTTACTTCGCAGCTATCGATGCTGCGACCCAGGTTGACGTCGCCAGGCTGAGCCTGGACTTGTTGGAGAAAACGCTGCGTATCACTAATGTGCGCTACGACGAGGGGATGGCTTCGGCACAGGAACTGGCCCTAGCCAGGGCTGACATCGCAGCGACGCGTGACCAGCAACTCGCGCGGGAGGGGGCGATGCGCAATGCGCTGCGGGCGCTGGAGCTCTTGCTTGGCCGTTACCCCGCTGCAGATATCGACGTCAGTGGGGGGCTGCCTGAGCTGCCCGCTCCTCCGCCGGCCGGATTGCCCTCCGAGCTTCTCGAACGGCGCCCCGATCTGGTGGCTGCCGAAAGGCAGGTGGCCGCAGCATTCAATGCCGTTACGCAAGCAAGAGCGGCGCAACTGCCTCAAATCAGTCTCACAAGCAGTCTCGGGGGTGCCTCGGGGGATCTTTCGCAGCTGCTGAATCCGGGCAATGTGGCTTGGTCGATCGGTGCCAATCTCTTGGCACCGTTGTATGACGGTGGACGATTGCGCGAAAACGTCACCATCGCCAACGCCCAGCAGAGCGCAGTCTTAGCCAGCTATGGTGAGGCCGCGCTCAGAGCATTCAGTGAAGTGGAAACCGCCCTTGATCAGCAGCAGGTGCTCATGGCCAGGCAGGCGGAACAGCAGATTGCCTTAGCGGAGGCGGAGCGGGCATTTGCGCTTGCAGAAGCACAGTATGCAGAGGGCGAGATTAGCTTGGTGGACCTACTCGGGTTTCAGCAGCGTGTGATACAAAATCGCAGCGTCTTTGAATCAACTCGGCGACTCGGTCTGGATAATCGAGTACAGTTGCATCTGGCGCTGGGCGGGGCCTGGGAATGAGCGCGTCACGGATGGAGCGGTAGACGTGAGTCTGTTTGCCTTGCTGCAGCAAATTCTGATCGGCTCTTTGATGATCGTGGCCACCGTTGTGATCGAGGCGTGTTTCATTGCCATTGCTGTGGCGACGCTGGAAAAACACGGACCGCGCCTTCGCCAGTTATCGTTAGTACGCGGCACAATTCTGATGCTCAGCGGTCTCAGCCTTTGGCTATTGGCGGCGATCAGTCTGGCTTTGTGGCTCTGGGCGGGTATGTTTGTGGTGCTGGGCGAATTCACGGATTTGGGGCAGGCAATTTACTTTGCCAGTGTTTCGGCGACGACCCTCGGCTATGGTGACGTGGTGCTATCGGAGCGCTGGCAATTGCTGTCCGGTTTTATTGCGGCGAACGGGTTAGTGTTATTCAGCCTGAATACGGCTTTTTTGTTTGAGGCGTTGCGCCGTATCAGTGATCGATGAGTTGGCAAGCAATCGATTGACGGCCTGATGCCTTGGTACCGTGCCACAGCATCACCACATATTCCCCACCCAATAAAAAAGGGCTGCATCGCTGCAACACTTTGATTTACAACAATTTTTGGATCCGCCTGCTGGGCTCGAACCAGCGGCCCAATGATTAACAGTAGAGCAGAGAGGGTTTTTTGTGGGCTGTAAGTACAAGATTTTTAAGCCTTTGCTCTCGTTAGAAAACCTCGAATACGCGTACCCGAACCTCTTCCGAACTTGCGTGAGGTTGGAACACCGCTATCCCTTCAGTAAGCTCAAGAAAGCCAACGCAAAATACAAACCGAAATCCGAACCGTAGCCGAAACAATGCTGTTTTTTACTGAGTGCCTCGCCCGCGTAAGCGAAGTTGGCGCAGAGTTTCCTGTATGTGGGTGTGGCACCGGGGGAGGATGGCCATGCCTTGTTAATGCGCCAGCTCATTAAGGGCGCTTTAACAAATTACCGCGAGAGTATGACAATGGATTTTCTAAGGGCCAACTCATGCCAAGCGCTGTGAGCGGACTTCGCTCCCCCGACGCTCTTTTGGAGGCGTGTCGAGCCGCGGGAGAAACGGACGAAGCCTACCTGCGGTTTCATTGGGGGCGTTTCCAGGCAACCCGCGAGCTAATCGCCGATGCGCTGGATAGACGAAATCAGCGTGCCGTCCGCGTACTGGACGTCGGCGCTCGCTGGCTACACCAAGCACTCTTGCTCACCGCGGATGGTCATGAGGTAGTCGCAACTGAGCTAACCCAGGGTTTTGGCCGACGTTGATAAATCGCTATCGCTAAATCCGACTCCCAGATTGTCGTTTGTGGACGAACGTTTTCATCAGTTCAGTATATTGGTAACGTCATCAGACTTAGAGAGCGTTCCAGCAAAGTAGTTATCAAGCCAAAGGCAGCTTAAAAGCCCTGGGTACCCAAGTTGGTAAACGATGAATGTCAAAGGAGCTTTAGATAGCCGCTATGGTTAAGAAAATTGGTAAATACCTGGGATTGACCATAGGCGGCGTGTTGCTCATTTTCGCTGCGTTTGCTGCTCATGAGTGGTTCGCCAAACCATTTTTTATTGGCAATTTTGTTAATCGGACATTTGTGCAATATTTATTGAGCAGTCCCGAAGAACTCACATATGTAGGGATCTTTGAGCAGTTCGGTATCAACAGCCACAACGCGCAATGGGATGACGATTCCGAGGTCGCCGCCGAAGAAAAGAATCAGTTCACACGGCGAACCCTGGCCACTCTTGACAGCTATGACGTTGATAAATTGGCCGCGGATTGGCAGCTGTCAGTGAAGGTGGCAAAAGAGTATCTGGGAGATCCCGAGCAGGACTGGCGTTTTCGACATCACAGCTACCCGGTCAACCAGTTGGATGGAGTGCAGCTTGAGATTCCTGAGTTTTTGGTTTCGTTTCACCAGATCAATACGCGCGAAGATGCCGAGCATTACATCAGTCGCCTGTCCAAGATAGGTCTTAAGATGGATCAGGTCATGGAGGGGTTGCTGCTCCGTGAAGCCGAGGGAATGCTCCCGCCCACTTTCGTCATCGACAAGTCAATTGAGGGAATGTCGGCGTTTGTTGCCTCTCCTGCCGAAGAGAATTCGCTCTACACATCATTGCAGACAAAAATGCAAAACACGGATGCGATCAACAAAGGTGAGCGTGAAGCATTCCTCGCTGCGGCCCGTACGCAAATAGAGCAAGTGGTTTATCCGGCCTACCAAGGCTACATCGACTACTTTACTGCCCTGCGCGACAAGTCCAACGACGATGCGGGGGTGTGGAAGCTCCCCGATGGTGAGGCTTATTACAACTATCTTTTGCGGGTTCATACCACGACTAATATGTCAGCGAATGAGATCCACGCTATCGGCGTTGCCGAGGTGGCTCGGATACAGCAGGAGATGCTGGCGATTTTTGCTGCTGAAGGCTTTGACACATCACCAGGCGTGAAGGCCCTGTTTGACGAGCTAGCGCAGGATGAGCGCTATTACTATCCCGATACCGAAGAAGGACGCGTCAGAATTCTGGAAGACTATGCCAGTATCATCAAGGAGATGGAGGAGGGCATCGGTAGCACATTTAACGTGATACCCAATGTGGACATCGTGGTTGAGCCGGTACCGGCGATGAACGAAAGGACTTTGGGGGGTGCCTACTACATGGCTCCATCCAGCGACGGTAGTCGCCCTGGCGTGTTCTACGCGAACTTGTATGACATAAGAACGTCGCCAAAGTACGCGATGCGCACACTGGCCTATCACGAGGGTATTCCCGGACACCATTTACAGTCTGCTGTTCAGCTTGAGCTTGAGGGCCTCCCTGCGTTCAGGGCATACGTGGATTTCACGGCCTATTCAGAAGGCTGGGGGCTCTACGCTGAGCGTCTCGCCTGGGAAATGGGTTTTCAGCCTGATGCCTATGACAATCTTGGTCGTCTGCAGGACGAACTCCTCCGCGCCGTTCGACTTGTTGTCGATACCGGCATCCATGCCAAACGCTGGACTCGCGAAGAAGCTATCGACTATATGCTCGACACGACGAGCCGGACGGCAAGCGAGGTTGTTGCAGAGATCGAGCGATACATCGTGGATCCTGGGCAGGCAACCGCTTATATGGTCGGCATGCAGGAAATTCTGCGACTTCGCAGCGAGGTCCAGGCAGCGCTTGGCGATGCCTACGACATCCGCGATTTTCATGATGTGGTTTTAAATAGCGGTGAAATTCCGCTGACTGTGCTGCGAGAACTGGTGATGCAGTACATCGATAGTAAACAGGCGGGAGCCTGACTGCAGAGGGGCCAAGTTCTTCTGGGAAGCTGCGACCCAGTTTGCTGGTGATTATTTTTTGTCACCCAGAGTATCGTCGAGCTTCTATTTCTTTGGGTAGTCTTTGGGCAGGCATGACTCCCGTAATCAGTTTGAATATTTTCTGCAGGTATAAAAAAAGGGCTGCATCTCTGCAACCCTTTGATACGGCTTATAAAAACTAGCCTAATATGGCTCCGCCTGCTGGGCTCGAACCAGCGACCCAATGATTAACAGTCATTTGCTCTACCAACTGAGCTAAGGCGGAGTAACTCTTCGCTCTCTGCAAAGAGGGCGCGATTCTAATCACCCTCCGCTTCGGAATCAACACCAATTATACTATCGGGCTTTTCGTCACAAATATTACCTATGAGCAAGCCGTTCAAAGTTAACTCCCCGTTCAAGCCGGCGGGTGACCAACCCACCGCCATCAAGTCTTTGGTTGAGGGCATTCATGCGGGTCTAGCTGCCCAAACGCTCTTGGGTGTCACCGGCTCGGGCAAGACCTTTACCATGGCGCATGTGGTCGAGCAGTTGCAGAGGCCGACCATTGTCATGGCCCACAACAAAACTCTGGCTGCCCAGCTTTATGGTGAGTTCAAAGAGTTCTTCCCCGAAAACGCCGTCGAATACTTCGTCTCCTATTACGATTACTACCAGCCTGAAGCCTATGTGCCGTCCTCCGATACGTTTATTGAGAAGGACGCGTCGGTAAACGAGCACATCGAGCAGATGCGCCTCTCAGCCACAAAAGCCTTGCTAGAGCGTAAGGACTGCATAGTGGTCGCGACCGTATCTGCGATTTACGGTCTGGGCGATCCTAAGTCCTACTTTAAAATGGTCATGCATATCTCCCGCGGTGAAATGATCGACCAGCGCGAAGTATTGCGACACCTGGCAGAGCTGCAGTACCAGCGCAACGATATTGATTTTTCTCGTGGCACCTACCGAGTCAGGGGCGATGTGATTGACGTGTTCCCGGCAGAGGCTGAAGCCGAAGCGATACGCATCGAGCTCTTTGATGAAGAGGTAGAGAACATTAGCCTCTTTGATCCGCTCACCGGCGCGATCATCGCTAAAGTACCTCGGGTAACCATTTATCCTAAAACACACTACGTGACCTCACGGGACATCATGCTCAATGCCATCGAGCACATCGAAGTTGAGCTTGATGAGCGCGTAAAGCAGCTCAAGTCCGTCGAGAAGCTTGTAGAAGCCCAGCGGCTTTCGCAGCGCACGCGCTACGACATCGAGATGATCCGTGAGCTTGGCTACTGCCAAGGCGTAGAGAACTACTCCCGTTATTTGTCCGGTAGAGGTCCCGGCGAGGCGCCCCCAACCCTGTACGAATACCTGCCGAGCGATGCCCTGGTGATCATCGATGAGTCCCACGCCAGCATTCCTCAGATCGGCGCTATGTATAAGGGGGATCGCTCGCGCAAGGAAACCCTTGTTGAATATGGTTTTCGCTTACCGTCCGCTCTAGACAACCGACCCTTGCGATTCGAAGAGTGGGAAAACCTGCTGCCCCAGGCGGTGTTTGTGTCCGCAACGCCGGGTCCCTACGAAGAGGCTCATGCGGGGCAGGTCGTAGAGCAGGTGGTCAGGCCTACAGGCCTCACGGACCCCGAGATAGAGATTCGCCCAGCGACGACGCAGGTGGATGATCTCCTCGGAGAGATTCACAAGGCCGTGGAGATGGGGGATAGGGTACTTGTCACAACACTCACAAAACGTATGTCTGAGGACTTAACAGAATATCTGGCGGAGCACGATGTGCGCGTCCGTTACCTCCACTCAGATATTGATACTGTGGAGCGTGTGGAGATTATCCGTGACCTGCGCTTGGGTAAGTTCGACGTTCTGGTAGGGATTAACCTTCTCAGGGAAGGTCTGGATATGCCGGAGGTAGCTCTGGTCGCAATTCTGGATGCGGATAAAGAGGGCTTCTTACGCTCTGATCGGTCGCTAATCCAGACCATTGGGCGAGGCGCACGAAACCTGCGGGGCAGGGCGATTCTCTACGCCGATAAAGTGACAGGCTCAATGCAGCGAGCTATTGATGAGACTGATCGTCGTCGCCGCAAGCAGGTGGAGTTTAACGAGGCGAATAACATTACACCCGTAGGCGTCACCAAAAGTATTCAGGACATTATGGAAGGCGCCCGTCGGATGCCGACTAAGGCCAAAGCCAAGGGGCAGAAGGTGGCAGAGGAGACTCTTGCCTATGGTCAGGAGTTGCTCAAGCTATCGCCAGCAGCCCTGTCTCGCCGTCTCGATAAAATGGAGGCGCAGATGCATGAACATGCGAAGAACCTGGAGTTTGAACAGGCCGCCGCGCTCCGCGATCAGCTTACGGAAATCAAGCAGCAGGCCTTTATGAGCTGAGTCAGCCCTAGCCTTTAGCTGCTAGCGAATCACCAGCACGCGGTTAGTCACCGGGTAGACCCACTCCACACCGCGTTCTGTAACTACGGCATCGTCCTCCAAGGGGACGCGCAGTTTCTTGTTGCCCCACTCGGGTATCGCGGTGTAAGCGAATAGTTCGATAGAGAACAGATTGCTCGGGTGAATCATGTACTTCATGCGCTCGGGATTGAACCAGGCGATGGAGGGTCCTATGCCGTGGCCCAGATTGCCAACGCTATGGCAGCCTATGATGACATCCACCACACCAGGGTCGTCGGTAGGCTGATTAAACGTCTCCATGACCTTGAACCCGGCTTCGTTGATCTTGCCGTTGAGTAGATCGAAAGTGTCGCCGGCAGTGCGGCCGGCCTTGATGTTCGCTTTCAGGATATCGCGAACTTCGCGGCCGTTATCAAAGGCTCTTTGGATACTCTCGGGAACCTCAGTTTCACCTTCCTTGAGTACGTAGGCCTGTCGTTTGATGTCGGTAAAAAAGTTGAGGTAGCCCACTCCCCAGTCGATCGCGAGAAAGTCTCCCCGTTGGATAACGTGATCGTCAGAGAGAGCAACAAAGCCGTCCGGCCCCGTGATGTACACCGACGGCATGCCAAAAGACGTTCCCAAATTGTTTGCAAACTGTTGTTCCCGCATCCACCAGGCAACGTCGGCGAGGGTGGTAACTCCAGGGGTGATGACTTCATTGGAAAACGCAGTCTCAGCGATTTTCCGCGACATCTCTCCTGCGCGCGCGAAGGCAGCGATTTCTGTCGCGACACGCCTGGATCGAAAGTCTGATGCAAGTTTTTCGGCCGAAACAAAGCGTTCGCTGTATTTCTCGCCAAGCGTGCTTTGCAAGTGCCGGTAGGCAGTCAGTGTTAGGCCATCAGCGCCACCGATATGCTCCGCGTAGTTCAAGGCGATGGTTTTTGGGTCTCGTTCTGCAACAAAAGCAGCCAGGTCAAACTCGCCTTCGGTGGTGTAATCGTAAGCGCCATTTCCTTCAATGAGGTGAGTGCCTATGCCCAGCGCGACGCGTTCAACGCGCCCTTCGTCAAAATCCTCCTCACGATAGGTGAAGATGTAATAGCCCCAGCCACCCACATAGCCTTTGCCGAAGTCTTCCGTGAGTGGATCGTTATAGCCTTCACGATTTACCGTGATCCACATTTCTACACCGTTTTCACGCATTACCTCGGGCAGGACCAGATCGAACTTGTCCTTGCGAATCTGGTTCATTAACTCCCAGCGAAGCTGTGCTTCGCCTTCACTCAGGACGGGCAGACTGCTGAGCAGTATGGCGGAGGCGAGGAGCACTCTTATAAATCGGGACATAGGTCGTATCCATAGCGAAGTAGATAGACCAAAACTCTAGCATCCCAGACGCGGTACTTCTTCTCTTTAATCTGCGGTCGCTCTGGGGCAGAATGCGCGCCCCGCGGTGGGGTTCGTTCCTCATCGAAATCACGTGGCCTTTCGTGGGGGCCACCACTGAAGGAGACGCACGAGATGCCAACCATCACTCTGCCTGATGGCAGTCAAAGAGTATTCGATAACGCCGTTACCGTAGCCGATGTGGCTGCGGACATTGGTCCGGGCCTCGCGAAAGCTGCATTAGCAGGGGTCGTTGATGGCCGAGAGGTCGACACAAGTTTCAGTATCAACGCCGATTCTGCGCTCGCCATTGTTACCGAGCGTGATGATGCGGGCGTGGAAATTATTCGTCACTCCACCGCACACCTTCTGGCGATGGCTGTGCAGAGCCTTTACCCGGGTACCCAGGTTACGATCGGTCCAGTAATCGAAGACGGTTTTTACTACGATTTTGCGGGTGAGCATCAGTTTACGCCCGACGATCTGCCGAAAATCGAAGAACGCATGGCTGCGATCGTCGCTGAAGACCTCAGCGTCGAGCGTATTGTCATGGATCGGGACGCGGCGGCCGCTGAATTCGAAAAGATGGGCGAGAGCTACAAAGTCGAGATCATTCGCGATCTACCCGAAGGCGAAGAGATTTCTTTGTATCGCCAAGGCGATTGGATGGACCTTTGTCGTGGCCCCCATGTTCCGAGCACGGGTAAGCTCGGTGCGTTCAAACTGACCAAGCTTGCTGGCGCTTACTGGCGTGGTGACTCCAACAACGAGATGCTGCAGCGCGTCTACGGCACAGCATGGGCTAATAAAAAGCAGCTCAAGCAGTATCTGCGTCGTATCGAAGAGGCCGAGAAGCGTGACCATCGAAAGATCGGTAAAAAGCTGGATTTGTTCCACACCCAGGAAGAAGCACCGGGCATGGTTTTCTGGCACCCGCAGGGCTGGACTATCTACCAGGTGATCGAGCAGTACATGCGCGAGCAGCAACGCGCGAACGGTTATCAAGAGATCAAAACGCCGCAGTTAGTCGACATGACGCTCTGGGAGAAGTCCGGTCACGCCGATAAATTCGGCGATGATATGTTTACGCTCAAGTCTGATGAGCGCGACGTTGCTGTAAAGCCGATGAATTGTCCGTGTCACGTACAGGTATTCAATCAAGGGCTACGCTCCTATCGCGATCTGCCTCTACGCCTTGCTGAGTTTGGTAGCTGTCACCGTAATGAGCCGTCTGGTTCCCTCCACGGGATCATGCGTGTGCGTGGTTTTACCCAGGATGATGGTCATATTTTTTGCACGGAAGAACAGATTCAGCCCGAAGTATCGACCTTTATTGATTTTCTTCATGCGGTTTACAAGGATTTTGGTTTCGACGAAGTCATTTATCGTCTTTCGACTCGTCCTGCCAAGCGTGTCGGGACTGACGAAGATTGGGATCGTGCCGAGAAGGCACTGGCCGACGCTTTGAACGCGCAGGGATTGGATTGGCAGGAGCTTCCAGGTGAGGGTGCTTTTTACGGTCCGAAGATTGAGTTCTCTCTCAAGGATTGCATCGGTCGTGTTTGGCAGATGGGCACCGTGCAGGTTGATTTTTCCATGCCCGGAAGGCTCGATGCGCAGTACGTTGCTGAGGATGGTTCTCGCAAAACGCCCGTCATGCTGCACCGCGCGATACTCGGTTCTTTCGAGCGATTCATCGGAATTCTCATCGAAAACTTCGAAGGTGCGTTTCCTGTTTGGTTGGCGCCAAAACAGGCCGTAGTACTCAATATCACTGAAAAGCAGGACGAATACGTGCGTTTTGTGGAAGATTCCTTGAAAAACAAGGGTTTTCGGGTTTTTTCGGACTTGAGAAACGAGAAAATCGGCTTTAAAATCCGCGAGCACACAATCCAGCGCGTTCCCTACCTAATCGTGGTGGGTGAAAAAGAAGTCGAAGCGAAGACAGTGGCCGTGAGGTCGCGTAGTGGTGAGGACCTCGGAACGATGTCCATTGAGGCATTCGCAGAAGTCCTCAACCGTGACGTGGCGCAACATGGCCGTGTTGCCGTCGGCGACACTTTGTAAGGCCGCTAAAGGCTCTTGGTGTAAAGACCGCTGTTTAAACGGCTAAAGTCTTTTGCGCAGGATTGATATAAGGCTCCCAAAAGGGAGCGCAAAATTGGAGAACAGCGATCAGTAAAGATAGCGGTAAGGGCAAAAGATCCCTTATCAATGACGAAATAGTCGCGGATAAGGTCCGTTTGGTGGGTGCAGAAGGCGAGCAGGTGGGTATTGTCCCTCTAGCCGAGGCACGGGCTGCTGCTGAAGCAGCTGGCATGGACCTTGTACTGATTGCGGATCAGTCGGACCCCATGGTGTGTAAAGTCATGGATTACGGCAAGCACATCTTCGAGGCGAAGAAACAGAAAAACGCCCAGAAGAAAAAGCAAAAGCGTACGCAGCTTAAAGAAATGAAGTTTCGTCCAGGGACGGAGGAAGGAGACTACCAGGTAAAACTACGCAACCTGGTGCGTTTTCTCGAGAACGGGGATAAGGCCAAAGTCACGCTGCGGTTTCGCGGTCGTGAGATGGCTCACCAAGAGATAGGCATGGAGCTACTCAAGCGAGTAGAAGCTGATCTTGCGGAACTTGGCGGTGTCGAGCAGTTTCCGAAAATGGAAGGCCGGCAGATGACCATGGTTATTGCCCCGAAAAAGAAGAATGGCTAGAGGCCCGTGAATGCCCTAAGCCATTTAATTTGATGTGAGTTCCAGCTGTTTATTCGCGGGAAGCCCCACAAGGGAGTCGTTGAATAAGGTTGGACCCAATGCGGAGTACAAGTAATGCCTAAAGCAAAAATTCACAGCGGAGCGGCTAAACGCTTCAAAAAAACAGCAGGCGGCTATAAGCGCAAGAGTGCGCATAAGAGCCATATCCTGACCAAGATGACCACTAAGCGTAAGCGCCAGCTGCGTGGAACTTCAATGATCCATGACAGTGACAAAGTGCTGATCGACCGCATGTTGCGGGCGCGCTAAGCGTTTATTAAGGACAGGAGAATACTATGCCTCGCGTAAAACGTGGTGTCGTCGCGCATCGTCGACACAAGAAAATTCTGAAGCAAGCCAAAGGTTATTACGGAGCACGCTCACGCGTCTTTCGCGTAGCCAAGCAGGCAGTTACGAAAGCGGGTCAATACGCTTACCGTGACCGTCGTCAGCGCAAGCGTCAGTTCCGTGCATTGTGGATCACGCGTATTAACGCCCAATCCCGTGCTAATGGTTTGACTTACAGCAAGCTTATCAATGGCCTTAAAAGAGCCAACATTGGTTTGGATCGTCGAGTACTTGCGGATCTCGCAGTACATGACAAGCCAGCCTTTGCAGCAGTCGTGGAGCAAGCCAAAGCAGCTCTCGCTGCCTAAGCCCCTGGCTGGATATATCCCGCCGCGAAAGCGGTAGGGCTTGCAACACGAAAAATCAAAGGGAAAGGGCCCAGCCTTTTCCCTTTTTTTGTGGCCTTTTCTTTAGGCCTTATATGAGTCGTCTTACGAAAAGCGGTCTTACGGGTAACAGTTGAACATGGAAAATCTCGAGAAACTTGCCGATGAGGCTCGCCAGGCGATCAATGCCGCACCTGATGTGCCGGCGCTGGAAGCGGCCCGGGTCGATTATTTGGGCAAGAAGGGCGCGCTTACGGCGCTCCTCAAAGGCTTGTCTTCACTCTCCGCCGAAGAGAGGCCTGCGGCCGGTGCTCAGATAAATGTTGTTAAGCAAGAAATGCAGGCTTTGATCGGAGAGCGCAAGGCAGCGCTGGAAGACGCGGCCATTAGCGCGCGCCTTGCTAGCGAGTCTATCGACGTCACCCTTCCGGGGCGCTCTGTGGGTGGTGGTCGAATACACCCGATTAGTCGAACGATTGAGCGGATCGAAGAGTTCTTCGGTTCTGCGGGTTTCTCCGTCGCTGACGGTCCCGAAATTGAGCAGGACTACTACAACTTTGAGGCTTTGAATTTTCCGCCCCACCATCCAGCTCGAGCTGAGCACGATACATTTTTTGTTGATCCGACAACGGTGCTACGCACGCATACGTCGCCTGTGCAGGTCCGCGTTATGGAGAATAACGAGCCACCTCTTAGGATTATTTGCCCGGGGCGGGTTTACCGTTGTGATTCGGATCTAACCCACACGCCGATGTTTCACCAGGTTGAGGGTTTGTTGGTTGACGAGCATTCGAGCCTTGCGGATCTCAAGGGTCTCATCGAGCAGTTTTTGCAGGTCTTTTTCGAGAAAGAATTCGCCGTGCGGTTTCGTCCGTCCTACTTTCCTTTCGTAGAGCCTGGCGCGGAAGTTGATATTCAGTGCGTGCATTGCGGTGGAGATGGCTGCCGTGTTTGTAGTCATACCGGGTGGCTTGAGGTTATGGGCTGCGGAATGGTGCACCCCCGCGTATTCGAAATGGCAGGGATCGATCCTGAGCGCTATTCGGGCTTCGCCTTTGGTATGGGTGTCGAGCGTCTGGCAATGCTTCGTTATGGCGTGAATGACTTACGTCTCTTCTTCGAGAACGACTTGCGCTTTCTTGCGCAATTTTGATGCGACCCGACGTGCACGGCACTGTGTTGGTCAATAAGGAGTTAACAGGTGAAATTTAGCGAGCAATGGCTGCGAGAGTGGGTGAGCCCCGCTCTAAGTACTGAAGCCCTCGGACACCAAATCACTATGGCAGGTCTCGAAGTCGACGCTATCGAGCCGGCGGCGGGCCCTTTTACAGGTGTGATCGTCGCTGAGATAACGGAGGCCGTTCAGCATCCTGATGCCGATAAGCTGCGCGTATGCACCGTAGATGCGGGGAATGGCGCGACGGTGCAGATTGTCTGTGGTGCGCCTAATGCACGCAAAGGTTTGAAAACCCCACTGGCAGTTGTGGGGGCGTTGCTTCCTGGTGACTTTGCGATTAAGGCTGCAAAGCTCCGAGGTGTTGAGTCCCAGGGAATGCTTTGCGCCGCATCGGAGCTGGGTTTGTCCGAAGAAAAAGACGGGATTCTAGAGCTGCCAAGTGACGCACCGGTGGGCACTAACTTGCGCGACTACCTCAAGCTCGATGACGTCAGTATCGAGATTGGGCTTACCCCCAATCGCTCCGACTGCCTAGGCATTGCGGGTATTGCTCGAGAGGTTGGACTCCTCAACGATCTAACGGTTTGCGCTCCTCCGGAGAATGTTCAACCGATCACCACTGAAGAGGCCGTAAGCGTCGACTTACGTGCTGCGGATCGCTGCCCTCGATACCTGTGTCGCGTCATCGATGGGGTAGATCTTAGTCGCCCAACGCCGATCTGGATGCAGGAGAAGCTGCGTCGTTGTGGCGTTCGAAGTATCGATGCGGCAGTAGATGTTACGAACTACCTTCTTATTGAGTTTGGCCAACCTATGCATGCCTTTGATCTGGATAAGATCAACGGTGGCATTATTGTGCGTGAGGCAACTCCCGGTGAATCGCTGGCTTTACTGAATGACCAGGAGGTCACTTTGGGAGAGGGGAACTTGGTCATCGCCGATCATAAGAGTCCCCTCGCTTTTGCGGGAATCATGGGCGGCGCAGGATCTGCGGTAGGTGAAAACACCACGCGTATTCTTCTCGAGTCGGCGTTCTTCGCTCCTGTTCCTCTTAGCGGTCAGGCACGATCTTTTGGATTACATACAGACTCCTCTCATCGCTTTGAGCGCGGTGTTGATTTTCAACTGCAGCGCCGCGCAATGGAGCGTGCAACGGAGTTGTTGCTGGAGATTGTAGGCGGAGCAGCAGGCCCGATTACCGAGGCTGTATCAGAGGAAAATTTGCCGGCGCCGGCCCCGATTCACTTACGTGCTGCGCGCATTGAGCGCCTCTTGGGCCTTGTTATTGATAGCGAAACCGTAGAGCGTATTCTTCGCGGTGTTGGGCTTAACGTGTCAACGGTTGAAGACGGCTGGGAATGTACGGTTCCGAGTTGGCGGTTTGATTTGCGTATCGAAGCTGATCTGCTCGAAGAGTTGGCTCGGGTGTACGGATACAACAATCTTCCCGTTACCCGTATCCGAGCGGATGTCGTCCTTCCTTCGATTCCTGAAGAGAAAGTCAGAATACAGCAGCTGCGACGAGCCTTGGTTGCGCGCGATTATTACGAAGCGATTTGTTATAGCTTTGTGGATGCGGGAATTCAAATGCAGCTCGATCCAGACGTGGACCCCGTGGTGCTCAATAATCCGATTTCCCCTGAGCACGCAGTGATGCGTAGCAGCTTACTCGCTGGTCTGCTGCGATCGGCGGAGCACAATGTAAAACGTCAGCAGCCTCGTGTTCGCTTGTTCGAGACAGGGCTTCGTTTTGTACCCGGTGCTGAAGGCCTCAGTCAAAGACCGGGACTGGCTATGCTCGTTACGGGGTCTTTGAGCGCCGAAAGCTGGGCCGAGCCTGGACGCAATGCTGACTTCTACGATCTCAAGGGAGACATCGAGGCGCTGCTGGAATTGACCGGCGACGTGTCTTCGTTCCGTTTTGAGGCGGGGGAACGCAGTGCACTGCATCCAGGGCAAACCGCTTGGCTCAAGCGCGGTGAGCATACCGTCGGTTACATAGGTGTGCTGCATCCCACCGTGCAAAAGGATCTGGACTTTGATCTCCCTGTCGTCGTGGCGGAATTGGATTTGGAGTTGCTGTGTTCGGCGACTGTTCCCGCGTTCTCACCGGTTTCTCGTTTTCCGGCTTTGCGTCGCGATATTGCAGTTATCGTGGATAAGACTGTGGTCGCTGGTGATCTTCTAGCCAATGTTCGCGCCAATGCAGGCGTTTACCTTCAAGACTTAACGCTCTTTGATGTGTATGAGGGCAAAGGTATTGATCCTGCTCGCAAAAGTGTCGCTCTGGGTTTGACTTTTCAGGATCATTCACGCACCCTTGATGATAATGAAGTCAACACATGTATTCAGCAAGTTGTTGATTCGCTGAAAGAAAACTACAAAGCGGAGCTTCGTGGTTAGTCCTTGGACTAATCTTCGCACTGAGAGGCGAAGCCTGCAGTAAAGGTCTTACCGGGACGGTTGAATATGAGCGCACTGACCAAGTCCGAAATGGCAGAGCGGTTGTTTGAAGAACTCGGGCTTAACAAGCGCGAGGCCAAAGAAATAGTCGAGCTGTTTTTTGAAGAGATTCGAGTTTGCCTCGAGAATAACGAGCAGGTGAAACTCTCGGGTTTTGGCAACTTTGATTTGCGTGACAAAAACCAGCGCCCAGGACGTAACCCAAAAACGGGAGAGGAAATTCCGATTTCTGCCCGCAGAGTGGTAACCTTCAGGCCAGGGCAAAAGCTCAAGGCCAGAGTAGAAGAATATGCTGGAACCGAGTCACAATAACGAACTCCCCGCGATACCGGGCAAACGCTACTTCACCATCGGTGAAGTCAGTGAGCTCTGCGCAGTAAAGCCCCATGTTTTGCGATATTGGGAGCAGGAGTTTCCTCAGTTAAAGCCGGTTAAGCGTCGCGGAAATCGCCGCTATTACCAGCGTGAAGACGTGCTGACTATTC
Organism: Congregibacter brevis; assembly: GCF_045689245.1. Lineage (GTDB taxonomy): Bacteria > Pseudomonadota > Gammaproteobacteria > Pseudomonadales > Halieaceae > Congregibacter > Congregibacter brevis. Next base: position 1,876,389 of record NZ_CP136865.1, read on the forward strand.
GTCAGATTCGTACGCTGCTCTACGATGATGGCTACACCATAGGCGGCGCTCGTCAGCGTATGACCGACGAGAAGGCTAAGGGTGTACACCCCACGCACATTGACGCGGTGATTCAAGAAACTATTGATGACCTGGAAGAATTGCTGGAGTTGTTGAAACCCGGCAGATAAGTAGTCTCAGGGTTAATAACATTTGAAGTTATCAATCGTTACTACCAATCGTTACTGCCAATCATTGTCACCAACAATTACTTGCGTATAATGCCGCCTCGGCCAAGCGCGAGCTCTCGCGAATTGTCCAAGATCTACCACTCGGGGCGTAGCGCAGCCTGGTAGCGCACCACACTGGGGGTGTGGTGGTCGCAGGTTCAAATCCTGCCGTCCCGACCAATTCTTACTTTATCGCCTCCTTGCCTTGTAAGTGATTAGTCATGGGTACTAACCTGACGTCTCCCTAGCACGTAAGGCACTTGATCATGGCATCCGCTCGCAAAGTTTCTACTATCGCACTGCTTGTGCTCGTCCTGATAGGCGGCGCAGTTTTTTATCTTGCATCAAACCTTAATGGCATCGTAGCGGGCGTTATCGAATCCCAAGGATCCAGGGTGCTCGGCACATCGGTAAAAGTCAGCGGAGTCGACATCCGGCTTACAGAGGCGGCGGCCGGCCTGTCTGGATTAAGCATTGAAAACCCCGAAGGTTTCCCGGGCAACGCCATGGAGCTCGGTGGCTTTGCCATCGATTTAGATGCCTCGACGCTTACCAGTGAAACTGTCGTAATCAACAAAGTTATAGTTGATGGAGCAAGAATCAATGTCATTCAGGAAGCGAGCGGCAGTAATTTGCAGGCGCTGCTCAACAACATAGAGACGGGGCCTGCTGAAGAGACATCCCCCGAAGAAGAGTCGGTTGGCGACGCTAGTACGACGAAAGTCATCATTAATGAGTTTACGTTAAGCGGCGCTAGCGCTTCAGTGTCGATCCCCGAGCTAAACGAGACTCGCGAAGTTTCGCTTCCGCCAATCGTAGTTAGCGATGTAGGAAGAGCTACTAACGGCGCTACAGCGGCGCAGGTAGCTACGCAAATACTCAAGCCCGTCATCGAGAAAGTGATAGCGACTGCTCTTACCGACTCAATCAAGGAGCGTGCGAGCGAAAAAATAAACGACACTGTAGGCGGTTTTCTCAAAGGTTTGAGTGGCGATGGTAAAAAAGGTTCGCGTTAGTGATCGAGGGCACCGGGTCTTTCCGGAGCCCACTTCCTAATCTATGCGCTTAGTCACAGTGCTACACATGAGTTCCAGTCGATGATTACCCTTAGCCGTGCTCATGACTTGCTGCGGCTACGTCGTCTTGCCCTGTCTTCCCAGGGCCTTTTAACGAGAAAACCTTTTGGTCGTGGATTGGCAGGTGCCATCAATGCGATTGCTCAGATCGGCTACGTGCAGATAGATACAATTTCTGTGGTAGAGCGCGCGCATAATCATGTGCTCCAGTCACGGGTGCCGGGCTTTGTTCCTGCGATGACTAACCAGATGCTTGTGGATAGAGATATCTTTGAGTATTGGAGCCATGCCGCAGCATTCATTCCCATCACCGATTACAAGTTCTCCTTGCCCTACAAGCAGGCAGTCAAGAACGGAAAAGTCCATTGGTTTAAGTCGCCCGATAAAAAGCTGATGAAAGGTCTTTTGGATCGCGTGCGTACTGATGGCCCACTGCGCTCAAGGGATCTGGAGGCCGCTTCTGCAAATAGAGAAGGGTGGTGGGATTGGAAGCCCGCAAAAAAAGCGCTCGAACAGCTCTACATGCAAGGCGATCTGATGGTCAGCAGTCGGGAGGGGTTTCAGAAGGCATACGATCTTACCGAGCGCGTTCTACCGTCAGGGATAGATGCCGCAGTACCAAGTACTGAGGAATTCGCTCAGCACTTGCTTCAGCGACAGCTAGGGTGCCATGGCTGTATGACTCTGCGGGGAATTAGCTATCTACGTAAAGACGCAAAATTGCGCGAGGCGATAAAGAGCCTCGTAGATGAGGGGCTCGCGACTAACGATCTTGAGGAAGTGCAGATACCCAGCGGTGATGTGTTGATCCTCCCCGCGGGGACCTTGGATCAACGCCTGCCCCGCGTTGATCATCGAATGCGAATTCTCTCTCCCTTCGATAATGCGGTGATTCAGCGGGACCGTCTTAAGGCACTCTTTGATTTTAACTACCAAATTGAATGCTATGTGCCAGCGCCTAAACGTAAACACGGCTACTTTTCGTTGCCGCTCCTTTATGGAGATGCTTTTGTTGGGCGCATGGACTGTAAGGCGCATCGAAAGGACAGGCATTTCGAGATTAAGGCACTGCACTGTGAATCCGCCAAGTTCGAGGATAGTGCCGCGGTGGCGGCTTTCAAAGACGCCGCGTTACAGTTCTCTGAATTTAATGGTTGCGATAGGCTTTCGTTGACGGCGGTCTATCCCAAGCGATTTGCCAAGCCTATTCAGAAGGCGCTGAAGCTATAACGAGGCGGCAGGCTATTGATGGACAGAAGGTGGGGAAAACCATGAATCAATTGCAGCAGTTGTTTGGTGAACCCTCAGCTCGATCAAAGGACAAAGTACGTCCGTACATGGTGGAGCGGGTTCAGGACTTTATTCGACAGTCCCCGTTTATGGTGATGGCCAGCAGCAGTGATAATGGAGCCTGTGATGCGTCCCCTAAAGGTGGCATGCCCGGCTTCGTAAAAGTACTGGATGAAAAACACTTGTTGATACCCGATGTCGCCGGTAACAAGCTCTTTCAGTCTTACGAAAACATTGCGACAAATCCGCACGTTGGTCTGGTGTTCTTTATCCCGCCCCTTGACGGTACGGCGCGGGTGAATGGTCGCGTGACGGTTTTACGCAAGGGCGATGAGCTTTTTGAGAGCTTGTCGCTCGAAGTATTTGCACCGGACGAGAACGCAAAGCTTCAGCAGGCGCTCCTGCTGGAGGTTGTAGAGGCGTACCACCATTGTCCGCGAGCGCTAAGGTTTTCTAAGTTGTGGTCGACCAAGCAGGCGAAAGATCTCGAAGACGTTTGACCTAGCCAGCTCTCCGCAATACCCGCCCTGCAAAAACCTGGGTAGATTCGCCATCTTTTAGAACTCGCTGTCCATTGACCCACACACTATGAATGCCAGTGGATAGCACCTGTCCATCGCGAATTCCGGCATGGTCTTGGATACCTTTGGGATCGAACAGTACCAAGTCGGCTTTCATGCCGGGAGCTATCCGCCCGCGATCGGTAAAGCCCATATGATCGGCCGCTCGCGAGGTCATCGCTGCGACTGCAGTTTCTAAAGAAAGGACCTGCCTGTCTCGAACGTAGCGAGCGAGCACTCTAGGAAAGGTGCCGTGCCCACGAGGGTGACCATAGAAGCCGCCATCGCTGCAGACATTACTATGCTCCCATTGCAAAAACGTCTCTATATCATCCTCTGTCATGGAGCGACCCATAATCATTTCTGCCTCGGCACCATCGTTTGCCTTGGACCAGGCTTCTGACTCTTTGAGCAGGTCCGAAAATGTTTGCACTTCGGAGGTGCCACGAATCTTCGCGATTTCAGTTACTGAGAGATTGATGTATTCAGGATTGGGTTCGTATTTGGTGAAAATGATGCCGGAGGCGGGAGTTAGCTGATCCAGCACAAAGGCGATCTCCTCGAGGTCGTCTGCATTCCTATCGGGTAGCAGCACCCACATGGTGGATGCCCAATATTCATAGGGGTACACGTCCGCCGTTACATCGATTCCTTCTGCACGTGCAGCGTTGAGCTTCTCAAGCAGCTCGGGAGCCTGATTCCAAAGACTCTTGGCGGCGAGTTTGATATGCGATATCTGCACTGGAATGCCAGTCTTGCGACCGATGTCGATAATCTCTTCCATCGCATCCCAAAGGAATCTATCTTCGGACCGTACGTGGGAAATGTATCTGCCCCCCTGTTCCGCGGTGGTTGCTGCCAGGCTGATAACTTCATCGCGATGGGAGTAAATGCCAGGTACATATTCCAAGCCCGTCGACAGCCCCAGCGCACCCGACTCCAACTCCGATAGGAGTAGAGCCTGCATGGCCTCGATTTCAGTAGTGGTGGCTGGGCGGTTGGCATCGTCGCCCATGACATGGTCTCTTAGCGTGTTGTGGCCTACATAGGCCGTGATGTTGACCGCAGGCGGATTGTTGTCAAAGTCATTCAAAAAATCGGCCAGGGGCAGTTGATGGTCGCCATCCTGTCCAAACACCGCAGTTGTGATGCCCTGAGTGAGCATCGGCAGAGCATCCAGATTTTCACGAAGAGCGCCCTTATCGTCATGGTGGCTGTGGGTGTCTATGAAGCCTGGCGTCAAGACCAGCCCATTTGCGTCTATTGTCTGCTCGCCGTCCAAAGGGCTGAGGTCACCAACACTGACGATGGCATCATCTTCTATTCGCAGTGCGCCAAGTTTGGCCTCACCGCCATTGCCATCGAGAATCAGTGCATTGTGAATCAACGTGGAGCTCACTAGCGAGGGTGTCCCAAGCTCAGGGGTTTTCGATCCACAGCCTGAAATTAATGCACAGACAATTAAACCCCAAGCCGCCTTTACACAACTCGTTGTTCGGACGGCTGGAATCAGCGTTGGTCGATCCATAGACACAGTCTGTTCCTCTCGGTGTTTTTGCGCGTAGACTAAGAGTACACCACATATCTATCACCGAACCTCAGGATGCCCTATGCAACGTCTCTTCATCGCTTTTTTTGTGCTGTTTGTTACCTATCCGCTTCAGGCCCAGGAACCACTTAATCCCACGGGTTTCCCCTATGTGTTTCATATGGTGCAAGCGCGGCTCTGGGATCAAGTTTTGGAAGACGGATCGACTTACTATCCACCCACCTACGAGGCGGATGGTTTTACCCACGGCACTTCGAATCCGGACAAGTTGATGAACGTTGCGAACCATTTTTATCCCGATGTAAAAGGTGAGTGGTACTGCCTTCGAATGACCGTTGAGAGTCTTGCTGCCACTGGTGTTAGTACTGTCTTTGAGGGGACCGCGCCGGTGGGTGATATACCTCCCGATTTTGAGGGAGCGACTGACGAACTGTTTCCGCATATTCTGGGTGGCATTAAGCCGGCAGCGGTACTCGAGGCGCATACCATTGTTCGCGACCCTCACGGTGCCTTTTTATCAGTGCAAGGTGTGACGAACTGATAGAGGTCTTCGTGGCACCTGGGTCCCGTCTTCCTAGGCGTATCATGGGCTTATCAGTATTTTGACACTCTAAGTGGAGAACGCTTACATGCTTTTTAAACACCCTTTAGCCCGCGTCATGTGGTTGCCTGCAGCGTTGCTATCACTGTCCTTTGTAACGGGGAAGGTCGTCGCGTCCGATAGTGCTGATGGCGTCCAATCTGGATGGCAAATGATTTCTGAGGAAGAGCGGGATCAAGTGTTTGCCTTTGCCGAGGACTACAAAGTATTCATGGGGCGCGCGAAGACCGAACTGAGTTTTGTCACAGAGGCCGTGCGACTTGCTGAGGATGCCGGTTTTACGGCAATGCCGCCTGATGGTGCGCTGAGTCCGGGAGAACGCTATTACGACGTGAACCGTGATCGCACTATAACGCTGTTCGTCGTAGGAACAGAGCCCATGGCCGAGGGCTTTCGCGTCGTGGGCGCCCACGTTGACTCCCCGCGATTGGAGCTAAAGGGACGACCACTTTACGAGTCTCAGGGTTTCGCGCTTTTCCAGACTTACCGCCATGGGGGAATAAAAAATTATCAGTGGGTGAACCTGCCATTGGCGTTGGTAGGGCACGTTGATAAGAAGGACGGAACCCGTGTTTCAATTTCTGTGGGTTTGGATGAAGACGATCCCATATTCATCATTCCCGATCTTTCACCCCACGTGGATGCTGATTATCGCGATCGAAAGAACCGTGATGTGATTATGGGTGAAGAACTGGATCCGATTATCGCGTCCATTGAGCCAGCGGATGACTCCATAAAGGCATCAGTGCTCGCCTACTTGGCGTCTGAATACGACATTAGTGAGATGGACCTGGTGTCTGCGGAGTTGGCGATCGTCCCGGCGGTCGCGCCCCGTGATGTGGGTTTTGATCGTGGAATGATGGCGATTTACGGGCAGGACGACAAACTGTCTTCTTACACTGCCCTGCGAGCAATCCTTGAGCAAAAGTCACCCAAGCGCACGGCTGTTGCCTTTCTGGTGGATAACGAAGAGGTTGGCAATATCAACAACACCGGCTCCAACTCGGACTATTTTGTCGATTTACTGGCAGAGCTTGTTTACCGGGAAAAGGGTGATGCCTACACGGATATCGATATTCGACGGGCACTGCGAAAGACTAAGGTTGTGTCGTCTGATGTAAACCCCGGCATCCATCCAACCTATCCGGGTGTCTGGGAGTCAGGGAATGCACCCCGTTTGGGTTTTGGTGTGAATCTCAAACTTTACGGCGGTGGATTCAACGCCAACTCTGAATTTATGGCATGGAATCGTGCTTACCTTGATGGTTCCAACATCGCCTGGCAAACCGCGACTTACAAAGGCCGTGCGTCAGGCGGGACCATCGGTAGCTCGCTGTCACGAAGAAACATGGAAGTGATCGACTACGGGGTACCTCTTCTATCGATTCACTCGACCTACGCGGTGAGCTCCAAGATTGACGTCCACATGCTATATCGCGCCATGGACGCCTTTTATCGGTACAACGAGTGATCGAAGTCCGTCGACGCGCATTGACGCGCATTGACGCCTTATTTGCCGCGTCGCTCGGGGTCACAATCTTCGGTGCGACGCGTATCGTCAATCTGCAAAATTTTCCACTGTCCGTCGACTTTCCTGAACGAGAAAAGGTCAATACCGCAGTGGTGAAACTCGTCGTTTACAAACAGGTTGTAGGGCGTCCATGCCATGGCCACGTTGTCATCAATGAGCACAACTTCATCAAAGATTACCTCGTCGAGGTAAGCTTCTGAGGCGGTGACAGAGCTAACCCACCCCTCAATGTCGTCCGTGCCTAGCCTGCCATCGGGTAAAAAGGCTGAACGAAGCGCCTCACCATCTTTATTGCGCATCGCGTCAAACAAGTTGGTGACCGCATCGATAACATCCTGCTCTGCGTTCTGCGCACAGGCTCCCCAAGAGCTTGTCATCACAGCCGCGAAGAGGGCCACGATCAGATGGCGCTGCAGGCTGGCAAGTTTTCGCGCTACACTCACTTGGCGAGGTTTTAGGGCGCTGCGAAACAGGTTCGCCCGTTTTAGCTTATCGAGAGTTCTCAAAACCTAGTTCTCCTTAAGGTCGATGCTGACTAGCCCCAACAATGGCCGCAGCGCTTCCCAAGGTCAATGACAGGGGGTCTAATTGGGAAGAGCGATAAGTTCATTAATAAAAAGGGATGCCAGAGATGATTAGAAAAAAAACCGGAACTTTCAGACGTACGGCGTTTGCCGTTTGGACCAGTGCTGCCCTGTTGGCTGCGACCCTCACGTCGCTCTCTGCTGCCGCGGGAACGGCCTTAGTTGGAGGCCGGTTGATTGATGGCTTTGGTCATGAGCCCATCGCAAACAGCGTGATTCTAGTAGAAGACGGTGTTATTCAAGAGGTCGGTACCGTGGCAACCCTTGATGTACCCGAAGGCTATGAGGTGGTATCCACTGAAGGTATGGATGTCCTACCCGGACTTTGGGAGAACCACGCACACCTGATGCTCAACGGACATGCTGATTACAGTCATTGGCATCCGACTTACGAAGATCGTCTCGCCAGTGAAATCATGCCATCCAGTGCTGTGCAGCTGTTACTCGCTGGAATCACCTCTGCCCGAGATCTGGGCGCCCCCTTAGAAGCATCGATGTCTGTCAAAAATCGCATAGAGTCAGGAGAGATCCCTGGTCCTCGCTTGTTCGTGTCGGGGCCCTTTATTCAGCATGAAGCTTATCCCGGTACGGAGTTTTATCGTTGGGGGGTGGATAGTGTTGCTGACGGAAAACGCAAAGTGAAAAAGCTTGCCGATGCCGGCGTAGATATCATCAAGCTTATCGATCAGGACAAGATGACCCTTGAGGAAGCACAGGCGGTTGTCGACGAAGCGCACAAGTACGGACTGAAGGTTGTAGCGCATTCTCATCGCCCCGACGAAGTGCGTCGTGGCCTCGAGATTGGCGTGGATAACTTTGAGCACACGGGATTGACCACAGCGCCGGAGTATCCTGCCGACGTTATCGAAATGCTTCGGGAGCGAACCGCCACGGGTCGCATCGCTGGCGGTCCTTTGTTTTGGACGCCAACGGTCGAGGGTTTGTGGAACTATGATATGACCGTCGCCAACCCTGAAAAGCTCGACAGTGCATGCTGGCATCGTGGTCTTGAGCCCTCGACCATCGCGGATATTAAGGCGTCTATCCAGCAACCAGGCCAGCTTGCATACACCCAGCTAACGCCCTTGCGAAAGCCCACGCTCAAGCGCAAGTTTCAACAGTTGAGGGATGCGGGAGTCGTGATGCTAGTGGGTACTGATAGCGGTATACCCATGAAGTTTCATTGCCAGAGTACCTGGAATGAAATGGATGTTTGGGTGAACGTGATGAACGTGGATCCTATGTCGACTATTCGTGCCGCTACTTACTGGGGTGCCGTAATGATGGGTGTGTCGGACAAGGTTGGCACGGTGTCCGCTGGCAAATATGCAGACATTATTGCGGTAAAAGGTGATGTTCTTCGCCATATAAATCTTCTTTCTCGCGTCGACCTGGTAATGAAGAACGGCGTTGTCTACAAGCGGGACGGCCTGGCGGTCGAGTCTGCCCTTTAGGATTTAGTAACGTGACGGATTTTCAAGCCTTTGCCGTAGAACAGTATCTGTCGGAGACAGAGCACGGAGTGCATTACAACTTCTCTGAAAGTGGCGTGCACCCCATGAGCTACGCCGAGCTTTTCGAGCTGGCAAACGTCGACAGGGACGCGCTGTTCGCTACGCTGGTGGACTACCCTCAGGTGAACGGTAATCAGCTTCTGCGAGAGCGCATTGCTGCTCTCTATCAAAGGGCCCATGCAGACAATGTACTGGTGACCGTCGGCGCAACAGAAGCCAATACACTGGTCGCGGCGACACTTCTTGAGCCGGGTGACAATGTCATTCGCTTTAGTCCCACCTACGAACAGCTCGCAGGTAATGCGCACAATCTTGGCTATGAGGTTCGCAGTGTGGATATGCACTCAACTCAAGATTGGGCCATCGATGCACCAGGGCTGGCTGCAGCGGTTGATGATCGCACTCGGATTATTCATATAGTGAATCCGAATAATCCTACGGGCCAGGTTTTGAGTGCCGATGATCGTGAGCTCATTGTGGCGGCGGCCCGAGGAGTAGGAGCATGGATCGTCGCTGATGAGGTTTACAGCGGCACTGAGCGAAATACCGATGAGCCCACCGCATCTTTTTGGGGTGGCTATGAGCGCGTGATCGCCATCAACTCTATGAGTAAGGCCTATGGTCTTCCCGGCTTACGTCTGGGATGGCTTCTTGCCCCGGAGTCTTTGATCCCGGCTTTATGGCGTCGCCATGAATATGCGTCGATCACGGCCACTATGATGTCCATGCAGTTGGCTTCAGCGGCGCTGGAACCCTCGGCGAGGGATGCTATTACTGCAAGAGCGCGAGGACTTATCCGTCGCGGTTTCGAAACTCTCCAGAAAGAGCTCAGCTATCACAAAGGCGTGTTTTCGGTGGTGCCGCCACAGGCCTCTGCGATGTCTTTTGTGAAGTTCGATCTGCCCGTGGACTCAGATACTTTTTCAGCGCGTTTGTTAACTGAAGAGGATGTGCTCGTGATACCCGGGTCGCGCTTTGGCGTAGAAGAGCACTTCCGCTTTAGTTCTGCATTGCCTGAAGAACACTTGCGTGCTGGTCTCCAGCGTATGAACGAGCTTACCGGGCGTATCCTCAAAAGCGCGTGACTTAGCTCTCTCGGGGGCGACGCAGGGCGCGAACCAGTGTCGACGGTCTGAAGTTAGTGACCAGCATCGTTCCACTCAGTACGAGTCCGGCGCCGAGCAGTGTGTGAAGACCCACAGCTTCGTCCAAAAACAGCCAGCCCCAGAGCACGCCCCATAGAGGAATGAGGTAGCCCACGGTAAGGGCGGAAGGTGCCCCCACCGTAGCGATCAGGTGGAAATACAGAAGGTAAGCTACACCGGTGCACAGGACGCCAAGGACCAAAGCGGCGGCTACTGCTCCAGGGGGCCATACCTCGGGCACGGGGGCAAAGGGCATAAAGGGCAACACCAATAAAGTCGCAGCCCAGAGGCTCCCGTGAGCATTCGCGTAGGTTTCTACTTTTTCAGCGTATTCGGCATAGCTACTGGCAATGCCGTAGCAAATGGCGGCTGAAGCCGTCAGTACGACGGCCCAAAGTGCATCTGGTTGCACCGCAAGGCCTCCTAATCCCACTAAGCTCGCGACGCCGGCCATGCCCAACACGAGGCCTGCGACTGCGCGGAGGGTGATTGGTTTTCCCCGCCAAAGAAAACCAATAAGAAAACCCCATAAAGGCGCCGTCGAGTTGAGGATAGCGAGCATGGACGCGGGCAAGGTCTGCGCAGCATAAGCAAAGGCCCAAAAGGGGAGGGTTGTGTTCAGAGCCCCGAGCGTAAGGTAGTGGCGCCAGTGTTTGCGAACATTAAGAGGCCGACGCAGTGCCCTGCTGATGAGCAGCAGGATTAGCGAGGCAGCGACAAGCCTGATTTCGAGAAGCCACGATGGTCCCAATTGAGGTACGGCTATGCGCATAAACATAAACGACGAGCCCCAGATTGCGGCAAGAGCTACTAGCTGTACGAGTTGTGCTGCGTTCAAGCGATTTGTTCCCAGACGTGCAGGGCCAACTTTCGCTCGAGACCCCAGCGGTAGTTACCCCAGTCCCCACCCTGACGGATAACCCGGTGACAAGGTATGAGGTAGGCGATGCGGTTACGAGCCATGGCCGACCCGACGGCACGGTGTGCGTTGCCCGTGCCGGCTATCGCTCCTAATTGCTGATAGCTGACCAAGTCACCAGGGTTGACTTGCATGAGCGCTTCCCAGACTTTGACCTGAAAGTTAGTTCCACGTAGCAGTAAGTGCAATTTCCCCTGTTCTAGTGGCGCAGCAAAAACCCGCTGCAATAGTTTTGCGGCCGCCGCGCTGTTCTCTAGATGAGTTGCGCCACGCCAGTCACGCCTGAAAGCGCGGACAGTCTCTGCGTCTTTGGAGTCGCAGAAGCTAAGTTGACAGATTCCTCTTTGGCTCCAGGCTACAAACGCTGGTCCAAAGGGCGTATCTCCCCAGCCGTATTCGAGATCAATGCCCTTGCCACAGCTCGCGATTTCTCCGGGAGTCATGGCATCACAGGCGAGCGTGAGGTCGTGAAGACGCCCTGGGCCAGAGAGTCCGGCGTGAAGTGTGGCGTCCAAGACTGAGGCCTGATTACGAAGAGCATCCAAGGCATATTGCCTTGTGATGATCTGCAAAAAACGTTTTGGAGAAACACCGGCCCAACTGCTGAAAACCCGTTGCAGATGGGATTCGCTGGTGCCCACTGCTCTTGCGAGTGTGGCTAGATCGGGTTGCTCCCGCTGATGTTCCCGAAGATAAGAAATCGCATCTGCAACCATTCGATAATGTGCGTGTTCGGCAGGGCGATGTTTAGAAGCGGGCATGGCGTGGTTTGTCTCACTGGCTGGCGCTGAGGTGTAAAGCATGAGGCAATTCTCTTTTCTCAGGGGTTTTTAATATTTACCCCTTGGCGATGCATCCGCCACCCGATTCTTGCTCTATTCATGTCAGCTAGACACTTACTGAAAGGCTAAGCTTGAGGTGTCAGCGCCAATTGCCGTGATTGCGCGACCAGTCGGCCAGTGCTGTCCCAGACTTCCCCGTCTTCTTCCATCATACCGCCGCTGATAAATCGCGTGCTGAAGCGACAGCGCAGCCAGCCTGGCTCAGGTATCGCCCGGATATGAGCCGTCAGCTCGACAGTCGGAGTCCAGGCTACCGGCAAGTTGGCATTGAAGATCGTGGGCGGAAAACAGTCTGTGGCCAAAAGTAACCCAAAAGGATCCATCGGCTCATCGTCTGGAAAACGAAGCCAGCCGCGCATCAGAGGGTCGCCGGAGGGTTTGCCTTTCAAAAAAGCGTCGTCCGGGTGCAAGCGTAGGTCAACGCGACCCATCATTGCCGGTGGGAATCCCAGTTCAGGGTCGGGTATGGTGCGCTCACATTCCTCGGGGGGCGGCATGTCTGGTGGACTTGCATCGACTCTGGCAGGGCCCTCAAAGCTTTCGAGATCACCAAAACTGCCGAGGAGTTCAATGAGAGGCTTTTCTGCACCTTGCAGCGTCGCGCGCACGGTGGTGAGGCGCCTACCCGCCTTCACGATCTGTGGATCGATGGTCACCGGGCCGGGGCGTCCGGGCGACAGATAGTGCGCCGTGATGCTGATAGGGTGGGGCCGAGCAGCGGCAGCGGCCATGGCGCGAGCGCCTATGGCGAGCAGATAGCCTCCGTTGGCGTTCCCCACGACATCCCAGCCCTCGGCTATCGCGGCGGTATAGGGGTGTTGCTCGCTATTGACTGCAGTTGCGATTTTGAAGCTCATTTCCGCTTAGCCCTTGAATTTTCGCTCTTTCCCGAAAAGAAAATGTTGTTTAGCTGATTCCAGCGCAATGACTGACTACGCCCAATAAACAGAGACAAAAAGGTACTCGCTCTGCGTGATAGTTGCCACCCTTTGAGAACACCCAGAGGCGGACATGGCTTGGGCGAATTAGGCATGTCCTAGCCAACTTGACCCGAGCTGAGTTTCCTGTGAATGTCTCATCCGCTACGCAGTGCCTGCAGGTCAAACAGGGGTCTCCCATGACAGGAAAAGACAGCAATCGACTATTACTGGAGCTCGAGAAAATTCGCCGTGACGTAAATCGCGAGATCATGAATCCTGCGATACCAGAGCTGAGCGTCGAAGATATACGGCCCGTGATCACTATGGCAGCGCGCGCGCGACTTTCTTACTTACAAGAGTTGATCGATATTTCGAAGATTTCTCCCGATATGCCATCTCACGAGCAAATATCGATGTTGTCCCGACAGCGGGAAGCATACGAAGAACTTAGGGCAGCCGTTAATGCCCTCGAAACAGCAATCGACAGAGGGTACCTAGATGTCATTGGCGCAGAGTAAAAGCATAGATATGCATCCACAGTTTCCGCGCCTGTTTGAACCCTTGGATCTGGGCACTACTCGGCTCAAGAATCGTATTTTAATGGGGTCGATGCACACCGGACTGGAAGAATTGGGTCCCGCCGGGTTTGAGCGCATGGCAGCCTATTATGCCGAGCGTGCAGCGGGGGGTGTGGGCATGATTATCACGGGCGGTAATGCACCAAACGACTCTGCTGCGCTGGCACCAGGGGAATTCGGCGCGTTTAACAGCGATGCCCACGTACCTATGCATCGCGTGGTAACCGATGCGGTGCATGCGGCAGCTGCCGATTGCAAAATCTGCCTGCAGATACTTCATGCAGGGAACTTGGCCTACAGTGCCGACCCGGTAGCGCCATCGCCTATCGCGTCGCCAATCAATCCTCGCGAACCTCGGGCAATGACTCCCGACGATATCGAAACCACCATTCAGGATTTTGTGGATTGCGCGCTAAGGGCCAAGAGCGCGGGCTATGACGGCGTAGAGATCATCGGTTCTGCGGGGTACCTGCTGAGTACCTTTTTGTTGGAGAAGACCAACCATCGTCAGGATGAGTGGGGAGGCGACTACGCCCATCGCATGCGCTTGCCGGTAGAGATTGTTCGGCGTACTCGTGAGGCTGTGGGTGAAGATTTCATCGTGATCTATCGCATCGCAGCGATGGAATTGATGGGGGATGGCAGCAGCTGGGATGAGGTTGTGACACTAGGGAAAGCCATTGAGGCCGCTGGTGCGTCGATTATGAGCACACACTTCGTATGGCATCAGGCGCAGGTGCCGACGATTAGTACGCGAGTACCCCGTGCGGCATTTGCGGGCGTCACCGGGCGCCTACGTAAAGAGCTTTCTATTCCCATGATCACCAGCAACCGGATCAACATGCCCGAGGTGGCGGAGCAGGTGCTCGCGGATGGCTTGGCGGACATTACCTCCATGGGGCGTCCCATGTTGGCTGACTCACAGTTCGCCAAAAAAGCTTTCGAAGGTCGTGTTGACGAGATTAATACTTGCATCGCCTGCAATCAGGCCTGTCTTGATCATGCCTTCAGGGGTAAGACGGTTTCTTGTCTGGTAAACCCAAGAGCCTGTCATGAAACAGAGCTGGAGTATCGGCCCACCGAAGCACCTAAGCGAATAGCAGTGGTGGGTGCTGGTCCTGCGGGCCTGGCATTTGCAACTACAGCTGCCTCCCGTGGGCATGAAGTCACCTTGTTTGAAGCCAGTAACGAGCTGGGAGGCCATTTTAATTTGGCGATGCGCATTCCGGGTAAAGAGGAGTTCGCAGAAACCATTCGTTACTTTGAGCGCCAGCTTGAGCTGACGGGGGTAACCGTCAGGCTGGAGCATCGGGTTGAGCCCGGTGAGCTCTCGGAGGAAGACTGGGATGAAGTTATCGTCGCCACTGGGCTTAATCCCCGGGATCCGCAAATTCCCGGTGTCGATCACTCAATGGTAATGAGTTACGACGAGGCTATTCGTGGCACACGCCCTCTCGGTAAAGCCGTAGCGATAATCGGAGCCGGCGGCATTGGCTTTGATGTGGCCGAGCTTGCGTCTCATGCCGGGGTGTCGGCGGCGCTTGATAAAGACGTTTTCGCGCGGGAGTGGGGGATCGACTTTGAAAATCATCCGCGGGGCGGCGTTGCCGGAGTGGAGCCTGTTGTCGACGTTGCAGATCGGCAGATTTTTCTTCTTCAGCGCAAGCCCACATCACCTGGACGCGGCTTAGGACCGACAACCGGATGGACTCACAAGTTGGCGCTGAAACGCCGCGGTGTCCATATGCTCAAGGGTGTACGTTACGACGGCATTGATGATCGCGGGCTGCACATCTCAATTGACGATGAGCCTCAGTTACTGCCGGTGGATACCATCGTTGTTTGCGCGGGGCAGGAATCTGAGCGATCGCTCTTTGATGTGCTCAGTGGTTCGCGAAAGGGCGTTCATCTGATCGGTGGTGCGGATCTCGCCGTAGAAATCGATGCAAAGCGTGCCATTGATCAGGCTTGTCGTTTAGCGGCGGATCTTTAAGCACTAAGGTGTATTTGTTTACTAGCTAACGGAGAGCCGGTAGGCCGGGCTCTCCGCCCCACAGCCAATCCCACTGTCGGATGTTGTAAGACGTGCATGTGCCTGCTCATTTATTAGCTGACTGGATTATCGTGGTAGCAGCTGTTGCGATGGCCTTGTCCGTGATCGTCGCGCTGCGATACGCGAATTGGACTGCCGTCGCGAGAGAGCCTGGTCGCATGCACCTGGTAGCGGGTGGTGCCGTCGGGTGCCTATTGCTGTGGTTGCTCAATATTCATCTTGTGGATGGTTTGCTTCTCCACTTTTTGGGTCTTACGACTTTCACACTTGTAGTCGGTTGGTCTTTTAGCGTCCTTGGAGCGGCCCTGGTCATGGCTGCTTTTTATGCGCTGAAGGATTTGGGCTGGACGGCATATCCCCTTGCTGTAGTGATGTGTATCGTTGTGCCTGCGACAGCGACTTGGTTGTTGGCAAGGTTGCTGCGCCGACCCGGATTGCAGCACCCCTTTGTTTACATGCTAGGGGCGGGGTTTGCGGGCGGGGCTTTCGTGATGCTGTTGCTATCGGTGTTAGCGCTGTCGCTGTTTTGGTTCAGTGGTCAAACGGGTTATCTGGATGCTGCGGCGGAGTTTTGGCCTCTAGTGTTTATGCTGATGTTCTCGGAAGGCTTTATCAACGGCATGTGCGTTTCTGCGCTAGCCATCTTCCACCCTGATTGGATGAAAACCTTTGACGACAAGTTTTATCTTGACGACCAGCGCTAAGGCTTTGCTTTTCTTATGAGCGAGTTATTGCTCTGGGAATACGGGGCCATCGCATTGTTATTTATCTGGGGCGGATTTGTGCGGTCCGGGCTTGGCTTTGGCGGGGCGGTGCTTACGCTGCCGTTTCTACTGCTTATTCGCGATGAGCCTCTTCTTTTCCTGCCGATCATTTCGGTACACCTGCTGTTCTTCTCGGGATTGACCGTGTGGCAGGCCCATAGGACTGATGCAAAACAGGGCAGGGCAGTCAGCACCATCAATTGGGAGTTTCTGCGCTATGCGCTGCCCTTGATGATTGTGCCCAAACTTATCGGCGTGGCCGGGGTAATCACACTGCCTGGTTCGATCGTTACGGGTTTTATTTTTTGCACGGTCACGCTCTATGCCGTCAGTTACATATTGGGCAAACCCTTTAAAAGCAATAGCAAACGGATCGATGCTTTCTTCTTGATGGTGGGGGGATACGTCAGTGGCGTATCACTTATTGCGGCGCCCCTGGTGGTGCCCGTGGCCGCAAGTCGTGTGTCTAAAGAGCAGCTTCGTGACACACTGTTTGTACTTTGGATAGTGTTGGTGGGGCTTAAGCTGGCGGCCTTCGTGGCCACAGACGTAGATTTACAGTGGCAGCAACATATCTGGCTGCTGCCCTGTGCGGCTATCGGTCACGTTCTGGGGCTGAAGTTTCACGCCTACAGTTTACGGGCTGACACCCAACTGTTTTTCCGCTATTTGGGCTTTGCCCTGTTGTTGGTCAGTGTTGCCGGCTTGGCGCGATTTTGGCTGAATTGGTCAGCGGGCTGACGCCGCTCAAAATACCCGCTACCCTAGGGTTTTAGACTTTGCGAGCACATCCCATGATTTTTCGAAGCTTTGTCGTTTTAGCCGCGCTCTTTCCTATGGTCGCACTCTCCCAGTCATTGGGAATGGAGAGCGACTGGCTGGAGCTTGTAAAGGGTCATCGGGACGGTAAATCTGGTGCCCAGGTGATGGAAGTCAAGAAGGACCCTGCTACCGGTAATCAAATGGCGATGATTAAGGTGCCCAAGGTGGTGCTCCTGAGCGAGACTGACATGGAGGAGGTGAAGGTTGTTGCCAAGATGCCAGAGAAGTCAGAGATGCCAGACATATTGCCTGAGCTTGAGTCCGAGTGGGTTGATGACTACGACAATGATCATTACGGCCTGCTGGTTAAGCTCAGGAGTGACCAAAAGATTCCTTTCCGCTTGTTTTTCTCAGCGGATGGTCAAGGTGGCAGTATTGATGGTGGAGTTCAGCCTTGACAGAAAACCTCTAGATACCTATAGTTCCGCCCCCTCGCGCCCGTAGCTCAGCTGGATAGAGTACCTGGCTACGAACCAGGCGGTCGCACGTTCGAATCGTGCCGGGCGCGCCATATAAGCTAAATAAAACAAAGGGTTACAGAGTCTCACGCTCGTAACCCTTTTTTTATTTCCGACGTTTTTCCGACATCCTGCTTTTGACCCTGAATAATGGTCAATGCAGGCAGTTGTGCAGTACCTCGATCCGTAATCCGCTCTGCGGCCGACAGCAGTTCTCCTAGCTCTGCTGACGAGTAGTGGGTGGTAATATCGCCACTCGCGTGGCCCAGCAGTAGTTTCCTGGTTTCAAGCGTTACGCCGGCTGCGCGCAGCCTGCGGCCACAGGTGTGGCGCAGGTTATGAACGCCCTTCATGACCATCGGGTCGTCCGGTAGCCCCGCCCGCGTCCACGCGCGGCGCCAGGCCGAGGTACGCAGCGTACCGAGACGTTTGCCCCGGTACTCAAACACGTAGCCCGATGTGCCGCGCTGCTGCCTGCAAGCCTCGACGATGCGTTGGGCGATGCTGTTCAGAACAACGATTCGCTCCGTGCGCGTCTTGGTCTCGCTCTCCGGCAATATAAACACCGACGTGCCCAATGCAGGGACTGCGACTTCCCAGTCCCAGTGAAGGCCGCAGACCTCCTGCTCACGGCAGCCCGTGTTCACGGCAAAAAGCACGGGGTCCACAAGATGCCGCGGCAGGCAACGTAGCAGTTGATCCTGCTCGTCCCACGATAGCGGGTAAGCCTTGCGGCGGTGCCCAACCAGAGATAGTCGCGTCAGTATTGCGGGCGCCTGACGAAGCCAGGGAATACCTTCCTCGGTTCGCCATTTGCCAGCGGCGCGTTTCAGGATGGTCGCGATGATCCCGAGCGCATTGTTCACCGTCTTGGGGCCCACGCCGCGCTGACGCTCGTGATCAACGAACGGTTTTACGGTGCCGTCGTGTACTTGCTCCAGCGGTAGGTGGCCAATAAACGGTGACATTTGATCGATATGCATCGCGATGGTTTCGGCCGATGACTTCTCGGCGACATCCTCCAGGTAACGAAGTGCAGCTTCCTCAAAGGTAAACACAGACTCTGCTTTGCGTTCAGCGTTGACCCTGAGTTCCGCCAATCGACGGATCAGGACTTCTTCTGCTTCAGCGCGGCTAGATGTGCCCGTGCCCTCCCGGAGCCAGCCTCCTTGGCAGTACTTACAGCGTTTTTCGATGTGCCAGATACCGCCTTTGAGGCGGAGCCCCGGCATTTGGTTACGTTTTGACATGTGTCGTCCTCAAGTTGTGAGGCCTTCGGACGACGCCCGTTGCGCGAGATATAGTCGTCGATGAGGGCGTCCAATTCAATGCGGTCAAAAGCGATTGCCTGCTTGCCCAGCGGGATCTCGGTGAGGTGAGGGCGCAGCTCGCGATTGAACTTGTTGCGGTCTATGCCGCAGTAGGCCGGCGCGTCTCGAACACGAATGAGGCGCGGCAGAATGGAGGGTGGGCATGCGGGCAGAGGCAAGATGCCGTCTCGCGCCTTACCGATATCTGCGTCTTGCATTGGATTGACCTGGACTAACTCGATGTGGCGATAGTGATTCACGCGCCCCAGAGGCGGTATCGAAAACCCCTGCGTGTTACTGACGTCGTTATGGAGCTTGGGATACGTTCTGTAAACCGCGCGAGGGCTTGTCGCTGTTAACACTGGCTGTAAAAGTTCTGTTGAGGTTTTCTTGGTTCTCGACTCATTGAATTAAGCAAGGCGACACCATGGATGGTAAGCACAGTTCTACATACAGCGATTTAGCCACCGAGATTACACAGCGCTTTGGGGTGCTGCTAACTCATAGCCAGCTCGCCGAACTCCTCGGGCGTAGCAGCGGGGGCTTGCGGTACAGCCTGATCAGTCCCACGGATGAGCGCACGCGGGCCTTGAGAGACTGCGGATGCCGCATAGGGCGGCGTTTTTACTACCCAGCCCTAGACGTCGCCAACATCATCAGTGGGGAGCATCGATCGTGAGACTCACCATCCGCCGGGCGCCGCGCAGAGATCGATACGTGATCGTCGACCAAAAGGCCATAGAGGACATGCGTCTGTCCTGGGCAGCGCGGGGTCTCTTGGCGTATCTGCTGTCGCGGCCCAACAATTGGGAAGTATTGGTCAAAGATCTCGTTAAGCGTGGCAACCTCAAGCGCGACGGAATTCTTGCTCTGTTAAAACAGCTGCGCAACGCCCGCTATGTGCACTTCAAAAACCTGCGGGATGCCAAGGGGCGTATGCGTGGAGGAATCTACACCGTGTTCGAAATACCGTATACGGATTTGCCGGACACGGATGAACCGACAACGGCGGCACCGGAGTCGGCAAAGGCGGTCGGTTTACTTAATACAGAAGTAAACTTAATACATAACAGCTACACAATACCGACAACCACTCAAGGCGATGCCGTGGGATCGGCGGCCCATTCCTTACGCTTCCCTGACTGGCTCACCGAGGAGCTGCGATGGAGTGCAAAAGAACGTGTCGCGGATCTAGCGCCACACGAAGCGCAGTGGGTGGTGGATGAATGGGTTGGCGCTATGTTGCACAAGAAGATCAAGCATTCTCCGCTGGGGTTTTTGGTGGAGCTCGCACGACGGTGTCAGGAAGGTGCGCTGGAACCCCGCTACGCATACCGATTGCTACAGTAAGGGCTACGCTCCTGACCGATATCTCGTTGAGCGCCGATTGTGCGCAGCCCGGAGACTACGCGTCGCTGATTACACTGTAATAAGCGCAATACATCGCGGGCCCAGCGTCCGAGAGGTAGGCTCGTGATCGTGTCGTAGGAAGGGCTTTTGCCACTGCCTTTGCCAGGCATGTCCTGGCGCTGGCCGTGCCCGCCGGTACACCGCCCGTGTCACTAGCCAGCGAAGCGGTGTAGTGACACGGGCGGCTAACGCAGTAACCACGCCGCCTGCGGACCGAATTCTCCAGTGCTTACCGAATTATGGGTTACTACACTAAGCGCAGATACGGTTGATCCGTGGCCACTGCGGTTCAGTGGCAGGGGGAGTCCACCCTCGACTTCGGTCGAATCGGGCATCCGCGCAGCCGGATCGAAAACTGCGCAACGACCGAAAGGTCGCCGGTCCATCTTCCAGTACCGACTCAAGGGTCGCGTCACACACCGGGCCGAGACCCGTCTTTCAATGCCGCCCGCTTGGGCACATGGTCTGTCGTGCAAACCGGCGCGGCATGATCGTGACCACTGTGAAATTGGTCATTCACCGGGAGCCACCCAACGGTCGATCCCATTCATCAACGTCAGCACATCGCAAAGGAGGTGATGCATTTCAAGACGGGCCCGACCGGGCCTGTTGGTTCCGCGCGGAACCTATCTCCAGCAGGAGAGAACCCGCGTTGCCTGTCAGCAGGCATGTTCAAGTTGTGCGGGAGTGGTGTCCCGAGACCCGCGCCGGTCTCCGGACCTGGTTGGCTACGGCCTCCAGGTGGTCAGAAACACTTACCAAAGAGAGAACACCGTGAGACAACTGAACTACCAACTCAAGCAGCTATGCCAACGCAACCGTGACGGCAGTCATGCGACGCAACGGAATCGGGAGCGGATCCTGACGCTGGTCGCAAACCAATTACACACACTGGGGTATCGCGGTATGTCGGCCACCTCACTGAAGCCGAAACACGTCGATGCGCTGGTGAATCACTGGCGCAGCGCAGAGCTGTCGCCTGGCACCCTTAAGAACCGAATGAGTGCCTTGCGCTGGTGGGCGGAAAAGGTACATCGGGAAAACGTGATTGCCCGCGACAACGCGCACTATGGGATCCCAGACCGCCAATTCGTGACCGGCGAGTCACGCGCTGTAGCGCTCGAAGAGGCATCGCTCGGCCGCGTGAAAGATGAGCATGTCCGGATGAGCCTCGAACTGCAAAAGGACTTTGGACTGCGGCGGGAGGAGGCCATAAAGTTCCAACCGGCCTATGCCGATCATGTCGACCACATCGTGCTGAAGGCGAGCTGGACAAAGGGCGGCAAGGCGAGGGTGGTGCCGATACGCAATGAATCACAGCGAGCAACGCTAGATCGCACGAGAGCTTTGGCGAGAAACGGTTCGCTCATACCGGCAGATCGAAGCTACCGACAGCAGCTCCGGCTCTACGAGCGGCATACGGCGAATGCGGGCCTGTCGAAGCTGCACGGTCTTCGACATGCCTACGCCCAACGCCGTTACGCAGAGATAACCGGCAGGGTAGCCCCGGCAGCGGGTGGTCCAGCGGCATCGGCGCTGACCGCGCAACAGCGAGCACAGGACCGCGCAGCACGCCGGACAATCAGTAAAGAGCTCGGGCACGAGCGGGAGCAGGTTACATCTGTCTATCTCGGGCGTTGATTTGTCAGCCAAGAGCAGCGTGACTGATCAAAAGCCGTCAGATGTTGTCGAGGGCCGCTTTTGCGCTTCAGCGTGGCTAGAGTGGCTGGGAGTTCAAAGCGCCGTGCGTGTAACCGGTCGCGTGAGGCGACTTTTGCAGGAAGACCGAAGGCGGCAGTTGGTGGCTGGGTTTGCGATCGCCGGCGATCGACGCACCTCCGACGCCTATGCCAGGCCTTTGCGATAGCTGTTTGTAACTGCATCAAATACCGGAATTGTTGATTTCCTGATCAGCCAATGCGGCGAGAACGAAGCATTCCTGAGTTCGACATGACGGGTTACATCCAGTAGCGAGCCGCTTCAGCTCGCATTCGAGCCGCTCTAAGCGCCGCATCTTCGCTCGGACTCTCTCTAGCTGCGCGACCGCTATCTCGTTGGCTTCATCGCACGCGGTGTCCGCAATTCCCTGCAGACGAATCAACGCGATAACTTCGTCGATGGAAAATCCAAGCGCTCGAGCATGTCGAACGAAGTTCAACCGCTCAACTGCTGTTGCGTCATACCGCCGTTGGTTGCCCCCGGTACGTTGCGGCTGATCAATAAGCCCGATGCTTTCGTAGTACCGAATCGTCGGGATCTTGACCTGCACCTGCTTCGAAAGCTCGCCGATGGAAAGCACGCTATATCTCTTGAACCTCTAGTTGCTAGAGGTATTATAGTGCACGAGACATCATTCGAGGAACATTGCAATGTCTCATGTGTTGACTCAACCGACACCTCTTTTAGATTACCGCACTGATGCGATTCAGTCTCTCATCAAGGAGCGCGGATGGCTGGATCTTGCACCCTTCGACCGTATTGGTGCCGCGTACGACTTCGTTCGTGAAGAGATACTGTTTGGATACAACGTCGGCGACGCCCTGCCCGCCTCGAAGATCCTGTCGGACGGCTTCGGACAGTGTAATACGAAGAGTATGCTGCTGATGGCACTTTTGCGGGGCCTGGGCATTCCGTGCCGTTTTCATGGCTTCACTATCAAAAAAAGTCTACAGCGCGGAATCGTACCTGAACTGATTTACCCCATAGCGCCGCAAGACATCATCCATTCGTGGGTCGAAATCGAGTTTGAAGGCAGATGGTTGCAACTCGAGGGGTTCATTCTCGACAGCGCAGTAGTCGAATCACTGCAGCGCCAGTTCCCGGAGCGCTCGGCGCTGTGTGCTTACGGGGCGGGTACGGACAACCTGCAAAATCCGGGACTCTCATGGGAGGGGACGAGCACTTTTGTGCAAAGCACGGGGATCAATCAGGACTTCGGCCTCTACGATGCTCCGGATGACTTCTACGCGAGTCACCGCCAACTGACAGGGTTGAAGGGATTCATCTACCGACACTTTGTGCGTCGTTGGATGAACCGTCGAGTTCACGGTATTCGCAAAGGCAAAGTACCGCGTATCGGAGGTCGAGACCGGTCGCGTGCTGCGACGGAGGTAGCCCAACAATGAACCTTACCAAAGCATTGTGTTGGCTCCTGCCGCTAATCGCAGCGTCGGTTTCTACAACAGCCCAAGAGCTTCATGAGGGCGAATCTGAAGCTGGAGTTATGGAAGAGATCATCGTACAGGCGACGCGGTCCGGACGGCGAATGCAGGACGGAGCGCTTCGTGTGGAGGCTCTCTCGGGCGAGGAAATCGAGGAAAAACTACTGATGCGTCCGGGCAACATCTCCATGATGCTGAACGAGACGGGAGGTCTTCGTGTTCAGGTGACGTCGCCGGCCCTTGGATCGGCCAATGTGCGAATACACGGCATGCGTGGTCGCTACACGCAGTTGCTCGCCGACGGCCTGCCGCTTTACGGTGGGCAGGCGTCGTCACTCGGTCTCTTGCAGGTGCCCCCGAGTGATCTCGGGCAGGTCGAGATAATCAAGGGGGCTGCTTCTGCGCTGTACGGAGCTCAGGCGCTGGGCGGGGTGATCAACCTCGTGTCCAAGCGGCCCGGCACGAGCCCGGAGAGTGAAATCATCTTCAACGCTACAACGCGCGATGGTCAGGATGTCTCCGGCTACGGGGAGACGCGAATGAACGAGCAGTGGAGTGCCTCTTTCCTGGGAAACTACAGTCGCCAATCCACCCAGGACCTCGATGGAGATCAATGGATCGATATGCCCGGCTTTGATCGCGTCGCTATTCGTCCTCGACTCTTTTATGAAAACGACACAGGAACACGAGCCTTCCTGACGGCGGGAGTAATGTCCGAAGATCGGCAGGGCGGCACACTGAATGGTGGCACCGTTCCGAGCGGTGAATCTTTCCCGCAGGACCAAGACACCAGCCGATTCGACATCGGGGCCACATTAGAGCAGCCGCTGGACGACGACACCACGGCGCAACTTCGCCTGTCGAGCATGCGGCAAGACCACGATCACCGTTTTGGCGACCTTATCGAAGTCGACCGCCACGAGACGCTCTTACTGGAAGCCTCAATAGCCCGCCAATCGGCCCGAACGACCTGGGTGGGTGGGGCGGCCTACCAGGCTGATCGATACCGCTCCGACACATTCGCTGCCTTCAACTACGACTACCGAGCGCCAGCGCTTTTTGGACAAGTAGACTACGACCTCGGAGACAACTTCGCGCTCGCTGGGAGCGCCCGGTGGGATGATCACAGTGAATATGGCAGCCAGCTCAGCCCCCGCTTTTCCGTCCTCTACAGGCCAGGTGCCTGGACGATCAGGGGCTCCTGGGGCCGCGGCTTCTATGCTCCTACACCGTTTGTCGAGGAGACTGAGGCGTCGGGTCTTTCGCGCCTGGAGCCTCTTTACGACCTTGAGCCCGAGCAAGCGGAGACCACGTCGATCGACATTGCCTACTCCGTTGGTAGTGTTGAAGCCGGACTCACTTTTTTCGGGTCAGAGATCGACGATGCCGTGATTCCGCTACCCGTGACGCCTGACAGCGTGCGCCTCATCAATCAGAATGGACCTGTGGAAACACGCGGAGTTGAAGCACTCCTGCGTTGGCGTCATGCGCCTTTCGCAGTCACGGCCAGCTATCTTTACCTTGACGCGACGGAGGCACGACCTGATTCGCCTGGCCGGCGCAACGTGCCGCTGACACCAGAGCATTCAGTCGGTCTGGTGGCTATGTGGGAAAAGCACGGACGCGGCCGGCTCGGGCTTGAGCTGTATTACACCGGCGAGCAATCGCTGGCAGACAACCCCTACCGACAGACCAGCAAGCCCTACCTGCACGTGGGCCTGCTAGGAGAAATCACCCTCGGGCCGTTGAGTCTATTTCTAAATTTGGAAAATCTTCTTGATGTCAGACAAACGAGGACAGATCCATTGCTGCAGCAGCGGCGCACGCCCGCAGGTAGCTGGACGGTCGATGCATGGGCGCCGCTGGAGGGTTTTATCGCCAACGCGGGGGTTCGAGTACGGCTTTAACCAGGTTGTGAAGGCAGTGTGCTTATGTATATCGAAATCTGACTGATCAGAAATGGTCTGGCGGAGTTAGCTATGTCTCGGCGTTAGCTAGGTCATCCGCCCGCCCAAGAGGGCCGCTATAAGCCGCTTTGGAATGCATGCGGAAGAGCAAGCCCCCGGGAACCCAGTCGATGATGACCGCGAGTGTTAGGAGTGTGTAGCGCCCCGCCGTCATAAAAAGTAGGCTTTGATCTGCCTATACCGCTCGCCCAATCAACCCCTAAACCTCCTGTTGCTCCTTAGCGATCAGGTTTGATTTTGCTTTAACAAGCACACTCAAAAACTCTTCGCGCGCGCTTTTATCGATTCCCGAGAAGATATCGTCAGTGAGCGTTTCTCCTACGCTGATAATTTCGTTCATTATCGGATCAATCTTATGTGTGATGTAGACCCGATTCGCGCGTCGGTCGTCGGGATCTGCGCGTCGCTCAATCCAGCTACCCGATTCCAAGCGATCAAGTAACTTGCTCAGCGGAGCCCGCTCCATATCGAGCTCTTGGGCCAAATGGCGTTGAGTTTGCCCATCGGTTCGGTACAGGTGCACGAGCACAAACCATTGTGAGCGAGTAAGACCAAGATGCTTCACGCGGCGGTCGAACGCGCGCCGCATCAAACGGGCCACATCGTGCACCAGGAACCCCAGACTGCGGCCTAGATCCCTGGGTCCGGCTCCTTGTTTTTTTGTTTCCATAGATACAATATACTCGGAATCTTATTGCCAATAGTAGAATCATACTCTGTGGAACACCAGATCGTGAGCGCATGTTACCTAAAGCACATTGCCAGTTCCGCATCAGGCCCCGGCAAGACACTTCGAAAAATCGGCACACTACTTCTGCTAGCCGGGACGTTGACTACAGGCTGCGGTGATTCCGAGGAAGAACGGGAGGTCGTTGCTGATACTGCAGAACTTAGGCCGTTACGCCTGCAAACCCTGCATCCCACAATCCGAGAAGTCTCGGAAACAATCACCGGTACCGGAACCATTGGCGCGGCTCAAACCAGCAATCTCGGTGTAGTTACGCCCGGCATTGTCGAACGAGTTTTCGTCAAAGTAGGTGATCGGGTTAAAAAAGATCAGCCGCTTTTTCAAACCAGAAAGAGCGATTTTGAGATCAGCGTCCGACTGGCTCGTGCTGAGCTGGCGGCGGCGGCATCCCGGGCAGAGCAGGCGCGTCTGGATCACGAACGGGCATTGGAGCTGTTGGCCAAGGACTTCATCTCGCAAGCGCAGCTCGACACAGCGGTGAACGCGAAGAAAGCTGCCGCGGCTGAGAGGCGCGTAGCGGACGCTCGCCTAGCACAGGCGGAACAGCGCCTTGTCGATACGGTTGTTCGGGCACCTTACGATGGTGTAATCACAGAGCGCAATATCGATGAAGGCACCTATAAGTCGGCACAGACCTTTTCAGCAGACAGTGCCGTGCTCCAGATACAGGAAATCAAAGTTGTTGTAGCCGCCGTGCGTGTCCCCGAAATCTACCTCGGAGCACTGAGCCGGGGCACACCAGCCGACCTGAGTATTGATGGTCTGCAGGACACACTTCGAAGCGAAATTTTTGTTATCAACGATAAGGCCGACCCGACGTCTCGGAGCTTGGACGTGCGCTTCGCGCTCGCAAATTATGACTACCGAATAAAACCGGGTTTGTTTGTCCAAGCCGAGATTCATCTGCCAGAAAGATTGGCCATGCTGCTGAATCATGAGGCTGTGTTGGACAGGCAAAACAGCCCGCATGTGTTCCTCGCAAAAGACGGCTTCGCACAACGGCGAGATATCGTCCTGAACGATTTTGATGCGACAGGTGTTGAAGTCGTCGCGGGGCTGAACGACGAAGATTTCGTATTGATCGGTCCAGATTTGTCTCGTCTAGTCGACGGCACGCCCCTGCCGGAGGACATCAATGCGGATCGCTGATACCTCCATTCGGCGCCCGGTTTTTGCGGTCATGGTCATTGGCGCTCTGGTCGTGCTCGGCTGGATATCACTGGGGCGGCTCGGCATCGACCTGTTTCCAAACGTCGAATTTCCCTACGTCTCCGTAGTGACCACGCTTGAAGGCGCCGCTCCCGACACGATTGAAACCGAAGTCACGGACCTTATTGAAGAAAGCGTTAATACCATCGCCGGTATCAGGCAGCTTCGCTCTGTCAGCTCAGAGGGCTATTCGCAGGTCAATATCGAATTTGAGCTTGGAGAAAATGTTGATTTAAAAGCGCAGGACGTGCGCGATAAAACCACAATCGCACTGCAGGATTTACCTGATGACGTTGACCAACCGATTGTGGATAAAGTCGATCCGGACGCTGCGCCAATTCTATCAGTCGTCATAGCGGGAAATACCTCGATCGGCGCGCTAACAACATTTGCTGACGAGGTGGCCAAAGAGGCCATCCAACGTGTGCAGGGAGTGGGCTCAGTAACGCTGGTTGGCGGCCGCGAACGAGAAATGCGTATCTGGCTGGATGCCGACAAAATGCGCGCATACGGTGTTTCAGCCACCGAAGTGGTTGAATCTGTGCGTTCGGAACATATCGAAACGCCCGGCGGGCGCCTTGAAATCGCTGGCAATACTCGCGAATTCGGCGTGAAGACCAACGCTGAGGCGCAAACCGTAGAGGACTTCAAAAACCTGGTCGTTCGGTTCAATGCCGGCCAACCGCCGACGCGTTTACGCGATGTTGCACGTGTCGAGGACGGGTTCGAAGAAGAGCGCACCTTCGCGCAGCTCAATGGGCGAACAGGCGTATCACTGGAAGTTCGCCGTCAGTCCGGGAGAAATACCGTTGAAGTCGCGCGCGCGGTCAAAGAGGAGGTAGAAAGAGTAAAAGCCCTTGCACCCAAGGGAATGGAGATCATTATTGCCCGGGACGTATCACGGTTTATTGAGTCCTCGATTCAAGATGTTCTCAAAGACCTGATAATCGCCATCGTCCTGGTCGTGCTCATCACCTATTTTTTCTTGCTCAGTTGGCAGGCTACATTAATCGTGGCAACGGCGATTCCTGTGTCTCTGGTCTCGACTTTCTTTATTTTTTATCTCTTCGATTTTACGATCAACATGTTGACGCTGCTCGCGCTGACGGTCGCGATTGGGCTGCTGGTGGATGATGCCATCGTAGTTATCGAAAGTATTCAACGCGATGTGGATAGGGGTATCGATCGCTTCAAGGCGGCGTCTAGTGGCACACATCGTGTCGGGCTTGCCGTGCTCGCAGGAACCTTTGCCACGCTTGCCGTGTTTGTGCCCATTGCCTTTATGGCTGGGATCGTCGGCCGGTTTTTTATGCAATACGGACTGGCTATCGTGTTCTCGGTGTCAGTCTCGCTATTGGTTGCGCTTACCTTGACGCCGATGTTGTCCGCGCGATTCCTGCAGCCGGGGTCCTCGCACTGGAGGTGTTTGCGCCCGATCGAAAAATTCCATCTTCGATTGGAAAACGCCTATGGTCGCTTGATTCGTTTGGCGGTCCGCTACCGATATCTGGTGCTGCTCGGAGCGATCAGCACACTGTTCATTGGTGGGTGGTTCGCCGGCCAAATCCCGACCGCTTTTACCTCCAATGCAGATCGCAGCGAATTTCAGGGGGCGATTGAGTTACCGCTGGGCTACGGAATTGGCGAGGCAAAGCTCGCTGCCGCAAACATTCACACGGCGTTGTCCGACCTTCCAGAGGTGACCGATGTTTTCGTGACTGTCGGTGCGGGGAGTCAGGCAAAAGTGAATCAGCTCGACCTGTACGTGTTGCTAACGCCGAAACAAGGTCGAGTCCTTGGCCAGTTTGAGATTATTGATCGCGCAAGGGCAGCGCTCGCCGAGGCCATTCCGATCGCAACCAAAAGTGCACTGGCTGAGGTGCCCTGGGTATCTGGCGGCGGAATTTCCAGTGCTGACATCGAATACGTCATTCGCGGTTCCGATCTGGAGAAAATTGACGCCTACGTGGAGCCTCTGATGACGGCGATGCGCCGCAGCGGCGCTTTCGTCGACGTGCGTTCCACCTATGAGGTGGGACGGCCGGAACTACAAATCGTCGTCGATCGCCTCCGCGCCGGCGATCTCGGTGTTTCGGCCCAAGCGCTCGCAGCAACCAGCCGAATCATGGTCGGCGGTGTCGATGTGGGCACCTTTGAGGCCGGTGGGAAACGCTACGACATTCGGGCTCGACTGGAGGTGCCACAACGTCAGAACCTGAAGCAGCTTGAGCAAATTCAGATTCGGTCGGCCGGGGGCGCGCTGGTTGATTTAGTGAGCCTCGCCGAACTCAAGATAACGACCGGCCCGGCCCAGATTGATCGTCAGGATCGAGCACGCAAGATTTCTGTTCTCGCCAATGCCGGTGTTGGTATCGCTCTTGGAAGCTCAGTTGACGTGCTGAATGAACTGCTTGAAGAATATCCGCTTCCTACCGGCATGAGTGCAACCTTTGAAGGGCAGGCTCGTCGATTGGGTGAAACGGCCCAAGCCATTGCCTTCGCTTTCACACTGGCTCTGATCGCACTTTATATGGTGCTCGCCAGTCAATTCGATCGATTTGGGCAGCCGCTGATCATCATGCTGACCGCACCGCTCAGTTTTTCTGGTGCGTTTGCAGCGCTTTATTTCGGCGGTCAGGAAATGTCGCTGTTTGCTCAGATTGGACTGCTTGCGCTAATGGGGATCGTGATGAAGAACGGCATCCTGCTGGTTGATCGTGCTAATCAACTAGTCGCGGAAGGCTTGGATCTAAAGGAGGCTATTGTGCTCGCCTGTCCCGAAAGACTCAGACCGGTGCTCATGACAGCGCTTGCTGCGGTATTTGCCATGCTACCGGTGGCATTCGCAACATCGGATGGAGCCGAATGGCGGAATTCTATGGGCTTTATCATTCTCGGCGGTTTGTCCTCATCAACCTTACTGACACTGCTGGTGGTACCGGCGGCCTATGTGCTTCCAGATGACCTAAAGAGAGGCAAACAATGGCTCGTGTCGAAAATACGCTCCCGCGATGCAAGTTCGGCACATCGGGTGCGGGCGTCAACACCATCGAGTGAGTGACACAGCCTTACGAGGCAGTCATGGGTGCGCGGCTTTCAATCGATCACAGCCGGGCTAGAGGAGTGCAAGTGTTTACAGTCAATTTATTCACCGTGGTGGTTAGGGAAAAACCCAGCAGGCTTTGTTTTGCGCCATCATTACAGCCACGAGAGACTCAATAGATGGAAATTTTTCAATCGGGTGCGCATGACGACTTGGGTATTGAGATCGTTGCCGCCTCACCAGAGCGTGTAGCTATTCGCGTGCCTTTCAAGCCGGAGCTGGCAAGATCCATCGAAAACATGAGCATTCACTCTGGAGTTGTAATGACAGCGATAGATTCGGGTATGGGCTTAGCCTGCATGATGAACCTCAAAGAACCGTCGTCATTGGCGACTTTAGATCTGCGCTACGATGAGTTGCGATCGCCCCGCGCAGAACAGGATATTGAAATTTCCGTTCAATGCGACAGTATCGACGAAGGCATTGTGTTTTTAACAGGAAGCGCATCCGACGCTGACGGTGTATTCGCTCAGTCTGTCTCGCGATTCTTTCTAACTGGCGAATCTTCAGCTTTTTTTCGAAAAACATTTGAAAAACTCGCAAACCGGTCCGATTCAGATTTTTCGTCCACTGGTAGTACAGCCTAGTGCAGGATTACAAGGCAATTATTGAAGTGGTTCCCTATGCGCTGCAGTTGGGTATGCAGGTCATTGATAGTCACGACGATGGCGCGTTGTTTGAACTTGCGCCTGCGGATCGATTTATCGGTAACCCCATGTTACGGGCATTCCACGGGGGAATAATTTGCAGTTTCATGGGGTGTTCAATGGCCGCAACGGTTATGCGGTTCACAAAAACACAGCTTCCACCGAGCCTGATAACTCAGACCACCAGTTTTTTGAGGAGTGCGTCTGCAGACTTGCCCATCAGGGTACGCACAGAAATGACCAAGACGGGGATGCGGGTTTGTGGCGTGAGTGCTCGCGCCTTCCAGAAGGAAGATGAGGCTCATGTTGCAAAGTGTTCCTCACTTTACCGAGTGGGATAAAGCCAAGAGCTAATGCCAACACACCCTGGTCTCGGTTCGCTGCAGGTGAACCGGCCAGCGAGGCAGTCGTTTGTGTCGACGAATACCCTTACGCACAACCTGGAAAATCCTCGTCGGTCAATACGGTCGCCTGCTTACAGCACGATAAATTGTGGGCGATCGAGAATCTTTTCCGACAGATGTGGCGACCGCTTGGTATCCCGCCCACCGCGTCAATCCACCGTTTCCCACTTCCGACAAATTTCCGACATCAGTGCTGCAAAGTAGTGCTTTGTCCTGCAAATACGACAACGGGCGTCGTTTTTAGGCCAATAAAATCAATAGGTTAAAATCGAAAAGCGTCTACGAACCAGGCGGTCGCACGTTCGAATCGTGCCGGGCGCGCCATACAAACAAAAAGGCTCCATCGAAAGATGGGGCCTTTTTTGTTTGTCCGGTGTGTTTAGCCGAGTCAGCGTGCTCGTTCGACAAATTCCGACGAATAGGAGCAGTTAGGAGGGAGGAGCGTAGCGACGACGCCCGCAGGGT
This sequence comes from Congregibacter brevis, assembly GCF_045689245.1. Classification (GTDB taxonomy): domain Bacteria; phylum Pseudomonadota; class Gammaproteobacteria; order Pseudomonadales; family Halieaceae; genus Congregibacter; species Congregibacter brevis. The sequence continues at coordinate 1,908,228 of NZ_CP136865.1, forward strand.
GAAAGAAGCCCTCTGGCTGTTTGAATCGACCTCGCTAGATTCAGTCGCAGGCATCCACCAGCGCGTCAACTTTCGGTGAAACATTCATGAGCACACCCATATCCATAGTCTGCGCGAAGGCGATGGATTGCATTGGATCGAAGCCCTCGGGCAGCGCGCTTGCGGCAAGCATGTAGGCAGAAGAACCTGCAATCGGGACAATTTCGTCGACAAAGCGTGGTGTGAAACAGGCGCAGAACGCGGAGCCCATCCCTGAGCGTTCGCAGGCAGCCCACAGCTCGGCCTGACTTGGGCCCGTGGATCCGGCGCTGGACGCCACCGCCATCTGAGCTTCCACGCCCGCTTGCATTTCCTTCAGTTCCTTCTCCAGGTCGGCGACCTCCGTTTGCGACGCACCGATGGGACTGCCACCTGCTTGTATTGCCTGCAATTCGGCCAGCGCTTCGGCGTTTTCAGCTCTGGCTTGATCCGCAGCTGCCTGGGCACTAGCTTGCATAGCGACTACCGAGGCGTTGAGAGTATTGGTAATTGCGGGCCGCGGATTTGTTACATCAACGTTTGCCAGGCCGACTGGTGGTCCCGCTCGCTCCGCGGCATTGCGGACATAGCGGTCCTTTAGTTCACCGCTTGAGTCTTCGGCGGCGAGTAGTGCTGAACAATAGGCTCCGGGGTCTCGAGTGGTTATGCCCGCTTTGGCATACGCGGTATTTGCCTGCCCAACGAGCTCGTCAAACCGCTGGAGCTGTAAACCCATAACTTGCGCACCAACTTCGTTAGCACTTTTAGTACTGGTTGGCGCCGCGAGATTACCCACGCGCGTCCGCGCCTCGAAGGCATCGACGGACATCAGCTTGCTGGTTTCTATTAATTCGCACTGTACAAACCGCTGGTCACCCAATGAGGCCAACATCTTGGGGTAAACCTCTTCATAAAAGGTCCCAGCAGGGAGCACATCGAGTTGCGGTCGAGATGCACCGGGGATCACGCAGCCTTTTACCGAGTCGTCGCGAAAGGGATCGGCGTGATCAACGCTCTCGAATGCGATGCTCGCACGGAAGTTGAGTTCATCTTTAGCGTCGTCCTGATTGAAATAGGCCTCGAGTCTCGCATCGGCATCGCTGGGCAAACCCAGACGTTGCCGGTACAGCTCCAGCAAGTACTGGGCGTAGGCCCTATCCGGAGCCATGTGCGCCCAAGTGGCGTGCGCCTTAGCAACGCAGGCGCAATCTACGTTCGGACGTGGCAACGTCTCGCAGGCGGATTGATAGGCGGCATAGTCAGAGCGGTAAGACGCTGTGCCGTCCGGTTGAGCCTGCACCGTGAAAGCGGCTACGTACAAGCAGCTGACGAGGGCGACGCTGATACGTCGAAGCACGGAGAACAGCATGGAGTAAGCCTCAGTTTTAAAACCCGTAGGAGATTATGCCGAGCAGTAGCGCGACGCAAACCCTATATCTGTTCTCAGCTCCTAAAGGGCGCAATAATCAATCTTGCTGGGCGCTCTCTCGGAGAAATGATTGCTGCTTCTAGCTTTGGAAAACCTGCGAACACTTGCTGCGATGAGCAGTTCTTCAGCTGTATACTTTGGTTCTTTCAGGGAGGAAATACCGTTTTGAATAGCGTAGCAAATCAGCGAGAACCTCTGCCGACTGATCCGAAAAGTCGACCGGTTACTATCTTAATGGCTGATTTGCGCGGGTTTTCAAACCTCGCCGGCACCACAGCTCCTGATGTCCTCGTCGGTATGCTCCAGCCTTTTTTTACCGAAATGACCCGAATTATCCACGAGCACGGGGGCTATATTGATAAGTTTCTGGGCGACGGGATCATGGCCCTGTTTGGTGCGCCAGAAAACAGTCAGGAGCACGCGGGACAGGCAATATCCTGTGCTGCAGCAATGCAAGATGCCATGCATTTGCTCAACCGAGGTAAGGTTGCCCTGCGTATCGCACCACTCTACATGGGCATTGGTGTGAGCAGTGGGGAGGTGATGGCGGGGTCTTTTGGATCCGAGAAGTACCACGAGTACACAGTGATCGGCGACGCGGTGAACATTGCCGCACGCCTGGAGAAATTCGCTTTGCGTGGCGAAGTTCTCCTGAGTGATTCCTGCTATCAAGCAGCACGCGAAGAACTAGAGACCGACCGAAGCCGGGATATACACGTTCGAGGGCAGAGCAAACCCATCACTGTGCACAAGCTTCGAGCCGTACTTCGGCCAAAACATATTTCTATCCCCGAAGTGGAGGTCCGAACATCGCCGCGCGTCGACGTAGACCTGCCTCTGAAATATCAAACGATCAAAAACCGCCGCGCATTGTCGGAAAGCCATGAAGGTAAGATTATCAATCTAGGTTATGGCGGCATGCTTGCGAACCTTGCGTCTCCCTTGCCAGCCGACAGCGAGATTGTTTTTGGAATCAATCCAGCGCCTACAAGTACGCAACAGGAAGAGGTGTATGCAAAGGCTCTTCACCACCATGAGACCGCAGACGGATTCCAAACTGCATTCGCTTTCACCGCAATTGGAGACCTTGGTCGCGATGCGGTGCATAGTTGTGTAGATCAGGTGCTGTTGAGTTTTTAGGGGACCAACGCTCCTCTAGTCTCAGTGTCTACCGAGTCGTAATCAATGAACACCAACACAACTAACACCCTGTTGGCGGCTGTCGCCCGTCGCGATTTATGCCGGGTGGCTGACAGCTGCATCGTGCGTATCCCTCGGCCTGGTCTTGGCGGGTTATGGGTGGATGGCGGAGACCCCCGCGGCGCTAGTAGCTTTGAGCGTTGCGCTGGCCATCGCCCTTACCGTGCAGTACCGTTTACGACGGGCATCGGAGTATGGGCTTACAGTTGTTTGGGCTTTGGTTGGTGTCATGGTTTCTAATCGAGACCCCCTAAATGTGCCAGTGCTAACGGTTGCAGGGCTCGGGATTTTGGCGTTAATGGTCGCGCCAAGATTGACTCGGTCCCAATCCCTTTGACGCTCAGAAGATTGGAGAGTTACTAATGAATGTTAAACGTGTGCGTCTTCGCTATTGCACCGCAGCCGCGGTTTTGAGCTTTTTTTCTTCTTTACTTGTTCACGCCGATTCGCCCATGGCAGCCCATGATTTCTTCGCTGATGGTGGGCTGGTGGTTACGGAAGCGTCCTACCCCTATGCGGAAACGGCGCGGCAGATGATCCGTGCACAGGCGCTAGCGGGTCAGGTCAATCGCTTTGTGCATCGACCCGAGCTTACACCCACAGCCGACCAGCCTGTCGTTCGAATGAATCGTGATTCCTATTATTCGTCCGCGGTCGTCGATGTTTCCCAAGGCGCTACAGTTACGCTGCCAGAGGTGCCCGAAGGTAAGTATCTTTCGATGCAGCCGGTGACCGAAGATCATCGAACGCAGCCTATGTCTTATGGCGGCGGTACCTATCAGCTTGCCACCCATACTGGGAGCCACGTGTATGTCATTGTGCGTCTCGATGCGACCTTTTCCAGCGAAGAAGTACAACGCTATCAGGCGGCAATGCGAATCGAAGCGGCAAGCAGCAAAGCGTTTTCCTCCGAGCCAGTAAATAAAGATTCATTCTATGCAGTAGAGAGTGCGCTCAAAGCTAAGCGTTTTGAACTTCTTAAGTCTTATGGCCCAGATATTCTTTCACGAAGTATGTTCACTGCTCCGACCGACGAGTCGCGCGCTTTTTTTGTACCGGAGATTCACCAGGTAGCCTCTGCCGCTGGTTGGGGTGGGGCGCAAGTCCGTGACAATGTTTACGAGCTAACTCCTAATCTACCCGCCGAGGGCTGCTATCAGGCAACCTTCGAAGATCCGGGTAATGACGCGTTTTGGTCCTTCACGGTATACGACCGCTCGGGATTTATGTTCGACGATGTTGCGAATGTGAACAGCGAGCTTGCGGCCCCTAATGATGATGGGAGCTATACAGTCAGCTTGGGTTGTGACGCTGGCGCCGTTAACCGTATCCCCATTGAAAATGCATCAGGTGTCTTCAATGTCACGGTGAGACACTATCGTCCGTCGTCCCGCGTCATTGAAGGATATCGACTGGCACCGTCTATCGAAAAGGTTCAGCCTTAAGGGTAGGTGAGCACAGCGTGTTTGCTGTGGTGTAACTCTATTTGATTCGAGCGAGTGCGCTACGCGGATTGGTACCCGAGAAGCTTCCCTGACAGGGGGCAAGAGGGCGCTCAGCAATGACTTCTTCCGCCTGACCCCGAGTTCAATTTTTTCTTCAGATTTCAATATTTTATGTGACTTCATCTAAAACGCTGTGCTAGCCTTTTTTAGCCAAAAACTATAAAGGGCAGAACATGCCGGAAGGCCTGTTTTCTGATCAGACAATCCTTCTGACTAACAGCCTGTTGGTCAGTTTACTCCTCGGCGGCCTTTGGCTGAGCGATCGTGGTCAGCGCCATAATCTCTATTGGGCGGGCGGCTTGTTCGCATTGTTCATCACGGTTGCGACGCTGCCAGCGGTCACTCCAGGTTCAATAACACCCATTATCTGGCTTTGCGTCTTCTCTGTTGCTGCGGCAATTCCATTATTACTACAAGGGACGGCCATTTACGCCCAACGGAGCTTTTCCGGACGCTACTTGCTTTTGGCGGGCGTAGTGACTGTGCTGTCATTTGCGTTGTTGCGGGCCATGAACCTCCGTGGCGTGATCGTACCGGTCATGGGCCTTGTGGCGGTTTTTTGCTACATAGCTTTGACGCTCCGCGTGCATGGTGTGGCAGAAAAGATAGCGGCGTTTCTTTTCTTCGTACGTGGGGTGACAGTCCTTCTCGCGGCCTTTGGTTCAGGACTGACTCTTGAGAACCAATATTTAAGAGTAGACCTGATTGCGATTAGTCAGGTCGCGGCCATGGCATCGTCTCTTTCTTTGCTCTTTGTGGCTTTTCTTGCAAATCAGCGAGAGCTAGACCGCGGGCGACTGCTGCTTCGTCAGAGCAATCGCATAGCTCAGCGTTTGGGACAGTTGAGTTCCACAGATAGCGTTGTGAAAGAGAGTATCGAGCTATTGCTTGACGCCGAGCCCGCATCAACGGTGTGGATGTATCGTCTCGACGAAGGTAGCCGTCAACTGGTGACGCTAGAGTCTGGTGGTCGCCTTGGGCACTTGGCAGCGAGCAACCCTGAGCTGGCGCTGGAGGGGTCCCTAAGTGGTGCTGCTGTGCGTAGCGGGCGTGTGCAGGTGGTCGATCAAATGGCTACCGATAGCCGTGTAAACGACCTAGCGCAGTCGCTTGCTAAGGAGCATGCAGCGGAACAGATTGGCACAATGATCATCATTCCGCTCCTGAGCGGGGATCGAGTCTACGGTACCTGCAATTATGTACTTAACGGGCAGCGCAAACTGAATGAAGCGGATCTCGAGGGTTACGCTGCCCTTGGTCGAACAATAGGATTGGCGTTGAGCAGCGTTGGGCATTTGGAGCAGATGACCTTCCGCGCGAATCACGATTCCCTCACTAGCTTGCCAAATCGCGGGGCGCTGCACGAGACCTTTCGACAGCACGTTTCGGAAAGGCCCGATAGCGGTGCCTGTCTGTTCCTTTTGGATCTTGATAAGTTTAAGGAGGTTAACGATACCCTGGGTCATCACGTGGGTGATCAACTACTCAAGGAAATCGGTCCTCGCCTTAGTCAGATCGATGCGCCGGGTGAACTCCTAGCATCACGTCTGGGGGGCGATGAGTTTGTACTTCTCTTAAAAGTTGCCCTTCAGGAAGCGGAGGCCACAGCGCTGGGAATGGAGATTCTCGAGGCCGTACGTGCGCCATACGTGGCTGATGATTTGTCTCTTAGCATCGATGGCAGCATCGGTGTCGCCATTACATCCGAGGATCGCGAAGACAGCCACGAAATGCTGCGTTGCGCGGATGTCGCCATGTATCAGGCAAAGAGTTCGGCGACGCCTGTGCTCGTTTATAACCAGAGTTTCGATCCCCACTCTCGAGAGCGCCTTGCTCTTATGTCCGAACTCAAGGCTTGTATTGGTGGCGATCAACTGCTGCTGCACTACCAGCCTAAGGTCCACCTGGCCAGTGGTCGCGTGACCGGTGTTGAGGCCTTGCTCCGCTGGCAGCACCCGGAACACGGACTTGTTCCACCTGCGCGATTTATTCCTATGGCGGAGGTGAGTCCCATGATTAACCCGATATCCCTTTGGGTGATGGAGCAGGCTATCGAGAAGATAAAGTCCTTTGGGGATCAGGAGATCAGTGTTGCCGTCAATATCTCTATGCGGAACTTGGCTGACGATACCTGGTACCAGCAAGCGATAGATCTCATTCAGCAGTCTGATGTGGACCCCTGTCTACTAGAATTAGAGTTAACCGAATCGGTGTTCATGCAAGCCCCGGACGAGGTGAGTCGAAAGCTTCATGCGCTCACGGAGACCGGGGTGCACATCTCGATTGATGACTTTGGCACAGGGTTTTCTTCGCTGAACTACTTGCGGAAGCTGCCTATCGCCCAGTTGAAGATTGACCGCGGTTTTGTGATGAATCTGGATCGCGACGCGGGTGACCGACAAATCGTCGAGTCCATACTGTCGCTGGCCAGTGCTATGGATTTAGATGTGGTGGCGGAGGGTGTGGAGAGCGAGCACATTCTTCAATACCTTCGAGACTTGGATTGCGATTACGCGCAAGGCTTTCATATCTGTCGCCCGTTGCCACCGAACGAGATCGATTGCTGGATCAGTGAGTTCAATTCAGCTCCGATCAACATTGTATAGAAACCCAAGAATACGGTTAGACTTTTCCTCTGTTGTGTTTTGGGGGCTACTTGCAGCATCGTCAACTCGACGAAGTAAGAGTTCGGCGTCGTGGCCATAAGGCAGTAAGTGAAGGAGCTAATGCAATCAACTCCATGACGCCCGCCGACCAGCAAGCGGCAGAGTTACGCAGCGGTATTTTCTTTGCGCTAGCGGCCTACGGCTTGTGGGGTGTCTTTCCCATTTACTTCAAGCTGCTTGAGGCCGTATCCCCGACAGAGATTTTGCTTCACCGTATCGTTTGGGCGGTACCTTTTGGTGCGCTGATTATCACTCTTCGCAAACAATGGTCTGACGTTATTGGGGCTTTTGCAGATCTGCGCGTTGTTGCTTGGCTGGCGCTCTCAGCGCTGTGCATCTCAGGTAACTGGTTTGTATACATTTGGGGCGTTGTGAACGAGCGAATATTTGAGGCTAGTCTTGGCTATTACATAAACCCCTTAATGTACGTCGCGGTCGGAGTGCTGTTCTTTGGTGAAAGGCTACGGCGGGCGCAATTAGTCGCTGTCATTCTTGCGTCGATTGGAGTACTGGTGCTTTCAGTGCAGGGAAGTGGGCTTCCCTGGGTATCTTTGTCCCTTGCGGGTTTGTTCACCGCCTATGGGATCATTCGTAAGCGCGTTGCCGTGGCTGCGATGCCCGGTCTTTTCGTGGAGACTGCTCTGCTATTCCTTCTAGCATTGACCGGCCTGTTGTGGCTCGTGCTTAGCCAAGGTGCTGCGTTTGCCGGTGGGGATCTAACAACAGACGCGCTATTGCTGCTGTCAGGCCCACTCACGGTTTTTCCTTTGCTCTTTTTTGCTGTCGCGGCACGTAGGCTATCGTTAATAACAGTCGGTTTTATGCAGTTCCTTGCTCCGACCATGCAATTCGGCGTTGCTGTGTATTTTGGCGAAGCACTGACAACCGCGAGGATCGTATGTTTTGGATTTATTTGGGCCGCAGTCATTGTTTTTAGTGTCGATGCCCTTGCAACAGGGCGCAAACAGGCGGCTGTGCGGGTGGGTGTTCGCTGAAAGCCGCTGACTAAGGCGCGCTTACTCTCGTTGCCGCTGCGCAATAACACTCTCTACCTCAGCGGCCGCAGAGACTAAATCTTCCTGCTCTGCTAATGAAAGCGTGCGCGGCTTAGGGTGGATGAGACAAAGGGTGACTGAGGGAGCTCTGATCAAAAGATGAGAAAAGAGTCCCTCAGAAGCGGATTCGAACCTTATAGAATTGCTCCAAGCCACTTACTCAGTTTATTTCCTGGACATTCATAACAAGATCGTTCCAGTTTCGCTGGTTTTCCATATCGTGCTCGAGACCTTGCTCGTCTGCGATGGTGAAGCGCTTAATAGCGGGTGTTTTGCTGGTAGCCTGATAAAGCCAGTAGGCCTCGGCTTTTAGCGCCTCGTCGATGGGCTTATCTATAGACTCGTAGACCATTTGCTTGCACGCGTTGATGGATTCCGCCGGGAACTTTGAGATGCGCTTTGCGAGGGTATCTACGTACTCGCCAATCTCCTCTGGCTCCAGCGCTTTGTTGATGGTCCCGTAAGCTTCTGCTTCGTCAGCATCAAAGTCTCTGGCGCTAAGAATTATTTCTAGTGCACGACCCAAGCCGGTTTGGCGCGCCATGCGAGAGGCACCGCCACCACAGGGCAAAATGCCCATGCCGACTTCCATCTGCATAAATTTAAACTTACCGCGGGCAGCAAACCGCATGTCCAAAGCAAGTGCGAGTTCGTGGCCGCCGCCGCGGGCGAAGCCTTCAAGCTTGGCGATAGTGGCCTGCGGTACCTTGCTGATGCGCTCACACACAGCTTGTAAATCCAGCAGCTGAGCTTCCTCGCGAGAGACCGCCTCTTCGGACATGTCCTTAAGAAGCTCCGTGTCGTAGTGGCATACCCAGACCTCGGGATTTGCGGACTGAAAAACGACCACCTTAGTTTGGCGATCGCGCTCTAGGCGCATGGCCAGACTGTTAAGATCGGCCAACATTTCCTGACCTTGAACATTCACGGAGCCAAAATCAAAGGTGACTGTGAGAATCCCGTCGCGTTGTTCCGTCGTAAACGTAGTGAATCCTGCGTATTTCATTGTGATTTCCTTGCTGTATTTGAGGCTTGGTTTTGGGGAGGGAGTGCTGATTTTTTTGCTTAGGTTTCGTTTACGTCGAGATCAGCGATTATTTCTTCTATCGCCAAGACGACACTCTTGTTCTTCTCGTCGCTCAGCGCGTCGGGGTGGGGATTCGAGAACTGCCCTCGGTCGTTATCAAAGTACTTTCCAGAGGCGTCTTCGAACTCTTCGTTCAGCGCGGCGCGCATGAGAATGTCCGCGCCGATACCCAGGTCGTTTCCTGCAACGCCATAAGCGTCCTTGACCATTTTGCTGGCGAGTAAGGACGCGGGATTGACTGCGATGATCGCGGGGCCCTTAGCACCGATTGCCTTTGCGAGATGGAAGGTCCACATGGTGATAGCGAGCTTGCTTTGCGCATAGGCCTGGTTGTCCCCCAAGGGCTCCTCGCCCGCGAGAGCCTGCAGACTGACGGATGCTTGGGCTGCCGATGACAAGTTGATGACTCGACCATCCGTTGGCACAAGCGATAGCAGTAGCTGGGTGAGAAGGTACGGAGACACTGTGTTTACTATGAAGCGTAGATCGTGGCCGTTTTCTGTGGTGGGCGTTGCAGTTCTGAAAACGCCTGCATTGTTGATGATCACATCAATGCTTGAGTGATCTTCCGCGATGTCGGCGGCCAGCCTACGCACATCGGCGATCTTGGAGAGATCTGCGCGATAGGCCTGCACCGCGCCCGAGCCACTGATGGTTCTTAGCTGCTGCTGGGTATCCGCCAGCTTTTGTTCGCTCCTGCCGTGAATAAGCAGGGTGTGACCCATGGCCACCAGCAGTTTTGCTGTCTCAAATCCAATGCCGTCGGTAGCACCGGTTAACAAAATGGTCTTCATAGTGAGTTTCCTAATGGGCAGTTGTTGGAATGAGCTCGTTCGCGAGCGTAGTTAATGTTGCGTCAATGGGGGCACGGTTGAAGCGCAGGTTTAGAGCGACGTGGTTAACGCCGATGCTCTGTCTCTCATCAAGGTATTTGCGTAAGTGGTGTATGCCGGTTCGAACACCCAGGTGGATCGGCACGGCAGACGCCCCGGGATCCTCGAGCAAATCAATGTAAAGCGGTTCCATGACGGGTTTGCGGGTCTCGCCGTTACGCACGTTGTTCTTGCGATACCGATCGATCAGTTGGGATTGCAACTGAGCGTGACGAGGATAGGTGATCCAGCCATCACCGTTTGCGCCAATCCAGTCATCCGATTGCTGGCTGGATCCTGTGATCATCAGTGGCAAGCGAGTTCCATCAGGTTTTGGCAGGAGATCTAATCCAGATTCCACTTGGCCGAAGGCGTTGGAGAACTCAGCGTTACTAGCTCCGACCTGGCGGATGTAGTCATAACTGTCACGAAACCGTGAGCCACGATCGCTAAAGTTGCTGTTAAGCGCTGGATACTCTTCAGGTCGGTCCCCTGAGGCGATCCCCATAATCAACCTACCCCCAGACAAGTTGTCTGCGCTTGCGGCGGATTTGGCAACGTGGGCGGGGTGGCGCAGCGGTAGAATAATGCTGGCCACACCCAAAGCGATTTTTGATGTTTGGGTAGCGAGGGCACCAAGGTAGACAAAGGGATCAAGGGTTTGACCCGCGTCGCCAAAAGAAGGCACGTTGAAGATGACGTCGCGCAGCCAAACCGCTGAGAACCCTAAAGACTCGGCTAGTTGAACTCGCTCTATATGCTGCTCCAACGTAGGCACCGCGCTATTGGGGTAGGTCTCGATGGGTACAACGAGGCCGATGGATAACTTGCCCGGAGTAAACGTAGCGTTGTAGCCCACGTTTATCGGATCAAAGGTGCCAGGGTTTTCGTTCGCGCTATGAACGCTTGCCGATGTCATGGGTACCGCACCAAAGTGCGAGTTTCGATACTCTTTCGTGGCGGTGCCGCACTGTTAGAGAATTCCATATCGAGAGCGCTGTGGCCCAGAGATGGGCGTCCGCGATTGTCGTAGATATTGAAAATCGCGACTTCGTCGGGAGTCATCTTCGATAGATAAAACCAATCGTGATCTCGGTTAGCTGCAACTCCCAGAATCTCGCCGACGCGATCTGCGTAAATGAGTTCGATAGTCATCCAGTCGCCTGTACTTAAGGACCGCGGATTGATGAAACCGAGGGGAGAGTTCTGGATAGAGTTTTCTATCGGGCGCCATACATTGACGAAGCCGTAGTGGCCCGAGCGGAACTCACGGGCTCGTTCTTCTCCGACGATATCGATCAAGCGTTGCTCGGCGCTACGCTCGCTATAGTCATTGTGTACGTTTCGAGCTGGCTTTCGATCAGCATTGGCATTGTCGATACGCACGGTGTGATCAAAGACGATAACCTCGCTGGCACCGATCTTGTCCGTGAGTAAAGTGCGAATTTCAGCGTCGTAGGTGTTGGTCCAGCTCTGGCGGTCATCAAAGGCTTGGGTTTGAGCGCTATGGCGTTCAAAGCAGATGCCATCGCTTTTAAAACTGATTGAACTCGACTTCCCCCGCACGTCGCGGACGGCGACCTGCGTAGGTTTCAACTCTGGTGAGATGAGATTGCCAGGCACGCCACCCACATCAAAGTGGAACGCTTGAACGTCACTGCTTTTAACGTGGTAATTGACTGTTGCTGTTTCGCGCATGGCGTTGCCTCCAGATATTCGTCGGAGAAAACTGTTGTGCTTTCCCGCGATGAGGACACTTTATTGGCAGCTAAAAGATTGTTAAATAGGCTAAAAAGGGTTTCAGTATTCGTATTTCATATATAATTGACGAAAATAATCTAACTGGCTAAGGGTTGATGGATACGGAAGGGGTGCGGCTATTTGTGACGGCTGCGGAAATGCTGAACATCAGTGCAGCCGGGCGCGCACTCGGCTTGGCACCAGCAGTCGCTAGCGCGCGGCTATCAAAGTTAGAGAAGCAAATCGGTGCCGACCTTCTGCATCGCTCGACACGCAAGGTATCGCTATCCCTCGAAGGAGCCGAGTTTTTGCCCTATGCCAAGGAAATGCTCGCTCAGGAGGACGCTGCGCGTGCGGCATTGGGACATGGCAATGAGGAGGTCACTGGTACCTTGCGCTTTGCTGCCTCCAGTACCTTTGCGCAACGCTTCGTGGCGCCGATCCTGCCGGAGTTCCTGGCGCGATATCCGGGAGTCGAACTGGAGTTAAAGTTATCTGATACGCAAATGCATCTGATTGAGGGTGGTTACGATCTCGCGCTACGCAATTATGCAATTGAGGATAGTAGTCTTCGCGCCCGCAAGCTGGCCGACGATACGCGGATCCTTTGCGCTTCCCCCGACTACCTGGCTACTCATGGGAACCCCGAAACCCCCGATGATCTTTTGAAGCATCAGATTCTGACTTTTATGAGTGGCTCGGCCAAGAAGCTTGTATCAGCAATCGGCGAGGCTCCATGCTCTTTCCCGCCGCCCGGGGCGAGGAGGCGTGTTGTGTGTGACGATGGTGCTAGCATGAGGATAGCTACCATTGCTGGAGTCGGTATCTCGATGAACTCTTACTGGAGTATCAATGATGCTCTTGATGAGGGACGGCTGGTACGCGTGTTGCCTAGCTACGAGGTCGATGACGAGTCAGCAATCTGGCTGGTCTACCCCAAATCAAATGTACTCACTGCTAAGGTACGGGTGTTCATCGACTTTCTGGTAAAGAAAATTGGTAGTTCACCCGCGTTAGATGCGTCCCGGCTGAGATGACCGGTTGCTGATTACCGTGGCTACTTGCCCGTCAAATCCCGAATGATGATCGACCAATGGTCTAGAGCGTCATAGAACGCTTTGATTGGCACGCGCTCATTCAGACCGTGAGCAAACTTTTCGTCGGGGTTCATGAAAATTCCGCCGACGCCAAACGTTGGTACTCCCGCTTTGCGAAAATGCATGCCGTCGGTTCCCCCCGATGACATGTAGGCAATAAGATCGAGACCCGGATAGCGGCTGTGAACGGCTTTGCCGACTGCCGCCAGAACATCCGCACGGATTTCCGAAATAGGGCTCTCTGTAGGGTCTCCAAGGAGAAGGAATTCCGCTTCTTCATTACCCACAACTGTACGTAATTCTGCTTCGATATCGGCTACCGCAACACCGGGAAAGATACGGCAGTTCACCGTGGCCGTCGCAGACTGGGGCAGCGCGTTTTCAGCATGCCCCGCTTCCAGCATCGTGACTACACAGGTTGTACGCGTTGTACCGACATACGAAGGCTCAGTGCGAAGTCGTGCTGCCGCCTCTTCGTCTTCAGGGTCATAGGCGAAGCGCACCATGGCATCGCCAAGTTCACCACCGAGCTTTTCACCTACCTGCTGAAAGTAGGAGAGTGTCATTTCGCTCCACATTACGGGGAAGCGATGCGCTTCGATGGCTTTAATACCACTGGCAAGTTCGTAGATAGCATTATCATCCCGGGGGCGGCTGCTGTGCCCGCCGGGGTTGCGGACTGTGATTTCCCAGGTGGCGAAGGTTTTCTCCGCAGCTTGCAGGCTATAGTCAATAGCGCGACCGTCGGCGGTGAGGCTGCCGCCGCCGGAATCTGAATTGAGCGCAAACTCTGCTTCCACAAGCTCTGGCATTTCGTAGGCCATCATGCGTGTAGTTACCATGCCGCTCTCTTCATCGCCTGAAAACGCCAGGATGAGATCGCGGTCCGGCACAAAGCCTTCTTTTTTGAGACGAATCATTGTGCCTGTGAGTTGAGCGACGCCAAATTTGTTGTCGATTGTCCCGCGGGCATAAAAGTTCACGTCGTCCTGCGTAAGTTCGAAGGGTGGTCTTACCCAGTCATCTCGCAGTGCCTCAACCACGTCCAGATGTCCCAAGAGCAATATGGGTTTTTTACCTGCGCTACCGTCGCCGCGATAAGTAGCAATAAGAATTCCAAAATCATCTTTGGGGATAACGCGAACGTCGTCTTTGGCAAACCCCGCGGTGACTAGCTCATCGGCAAGGTATTGGGCTATGCCTAGAGTGTTGCCTTTGGTCTTGGAGGTATCTACCTCGACGATAGTGCGATAAATCTCCAAGGTCTTTTGAGCGTGTTCGCTTTGAATCGCATCGCTCTGCGCGGTTACGATCGTGCTGGTTAACAGTAAAGACGTTGCTAGTGACTTCATTAATAATTTGAACGGCATTGTGTTCCTCGTGGTCGCTCTAGGTGGTTTGCAGTTTTAGCTTGAGCGTTTGTGTAAGCAAGCATAGCCGATAGAAGCGCACTGCACCTAAAAGTCTACGCCTGCAGATCGATAGGCGTGTAGTACGCAAACGATTCCTGATCAGGAGGGTCCGAGTTTTCTTTAGATCTTGTTTTTGATTCAGCGATTAGCCCCGCTCGAGCCTGTTGTTCTAAGGCTGTTGCCTCAGCTGCAACTGCTCGATCCTGGCTGGACGGTTGAGCGGGCGCCAGGGCCGCTCGGCGAACAATGCGGGCTTTTTCAATTGTTGCTTGAGGGTCGTTAGGGACAGGGGAAACATCGATGGATACTTCACCTGCTACGGCATATTGCTGCCCGTTTGGCCCGCGCTGATAGGTGTAGCTCGGTGCGCTTGCGTAGCGTCCGCCGACACTGGCATGAGCTTGCTCGTGGGCACGTACTTCTCGGTCTCGATCCGCGAGCTCGCGCACTTGTTTTTGCTCCTGCTCGCTAAGCCCATTGATCGATACTCGGTCCGTGTTTGCGTTATTGCCGAGGGCCTGATTTTCTCGATCGCGGGTTTCGCTCCCTGAGCGCTCACCCTCGATGCCTCGGGTATCTTGCGAGATTGCAGTGGGTCGCACTACGTTAGTCATAGGGGCGAAGTTGGAGGCGCCTATGTTCATAGAGGTGTTACTGAACCCAGGTTGACCGACGATCCGGCCGATCATTGGCGGTAATGGGCTGCGGGCCGCGACGGAGCGTTTGCCGACCCGAAGCGTTGTTGATGTTTACAGGGCATTGTCCTTCGTTTAGCCAGCCGAGAGCGCCGGCGGTTAGCGCATCTTCTTCAGACCCAAACGCACCGGCAAAACCGTCCTCAACCGCACAAAGTGTAAAGCGGCCGGTGTCTATGAGTCCGGTATAGAAGCCTCCAAAGCCCTCACCGTTGACGCTTTCAAACGTCACTAGGCGAAGGCGCGTGTCGCAACCTCTTTGATCAAAAGCGTATTGGCCTACGGCCTTGCCGGAAGTGTCGCTGCCGATAAGTGCGATCTCGGCGAAAGGCTCCAGGCTATTAATGAGTAGCTCGCTCGCTGACGCCGTCGATTCACTGGTAATAAAAGCAATACGAAGGGGGCTTGCTGACCCGGCGCGACGGGAAAAGGCAAAATCCTCGTTTTCGGAAACGCGCTTCTCGTTATGACTAATGCTGTAAGCGATCTGACCGTCGGCTATGTCTCCTCCCAGTAGATCCATAAAACGGCTGGCGACATCCACAAGGCCGCCGCTGTTATAGCGCAGGTCGATGACAAAATCGGTGATCCCCTGTCCTGATAGCTCCGCAAAGGCCTCATCCAAAGCTGAGTTCGCTGATAGTGTGAAACTGCGTAAGTGGATATAGCCGACTGGGGGCAGTCCCTGGCGTTCCAAGGTGCCAGGAGCGGCGGCGAGAGGAGGGACGTCAAGCTCGCGTTTAGCGACGGTGAGCTCCGAGGTTTCGCCATCGATCAGCAGTCGAAATTCTCGTTCCAACCCTTCTATCGATCCGCCAAATATTGTGTCGAGCGTTGCCCCCTGTTCTTCATACTCTCGCATCGTTACAAAGCCTTGGCCCGAATCTACCGCAAGAATCTCTGCGCCGCGTTCGAATCCCGCCTGGAACGCTGGTGCACCCTCAAAAGCGTCGCTGATCAGGTAGCGCCCGCTGTCATCCACCGCAAAACGAAAACCGAATCCGATAAAAGCTCCGCTGGTGAAATTGGCCTCGTCCTCAGCCACCGTGGTGAGGTAAGAGAAGCCGGGATCCCGGAAGTCTTCTGCTAGTGGAGCGGTAAGCGCCGCGAGGTATTCATTGGCAGTGGCAAAGTCATCTTGGTTAACAGTCGCCATTTCGTCGTACCAGAGATACCAATCTTGCGCGACGGAAAACACAAAGTCTTTTTGCGTTTCTACCCCGCAGCTGGCAGTCGTGGGTGCTGGCGTGACTGGGGCAGCGACTGTCGTGTTGCTATTTCCGCCACCACCGCCTCCGCAAGCTGTGGATAGCGCCGCTGCCATAATGATCGAATGTTTGAATGGTGTTTGAATGATCGGTATCTCTAAAATTTAGCTGCGCAAAATCACGGAGCAATAGGCGGAAGTATAAGGTACTTGCCGTCAAGACTCAGTCTGTATGGATTGGTGTCTTGGCACTGCATTAGCTTTGCCGAGGATCACCGAAAGTATTCCGCCGCATATCATCGCCGACGCTAAAACCAGACGAAGAGAGAGCGACTCCTGCGCAAACACTATTCCCCCCAAAGACGCTATCACTGGAACGCAAAGCTGCAGCACTGCGGCTTGCGTGCCGGAAAGTCCACGTAATGCCGCATACCAAATGCTATAGCCAACTCCGGACGCCAGGCTCCCAGACAGGACGGCGAGCATCACGCCTTTGATTGATACCTCTAACTGCGTAACAGTCGCGGCTAACAAAATCAGCACCAATGGAAGAGTACGCAAAAAATTGTATGAAGTGTCTCTCAGCGGGTCTTCTGAGCGCCTGCCCAAAAGCGTATAGAAGCCCCAGGCAATGCCGGCCGTACTCATCAATAAAAGACCGACCAGCGGCGGCGCAGCAGCACCCGGTGCGACTAGGTAGGCAAATCCCGAAAAAGCGATGATCAGTCCCAGCCATTCGAGCCGGTTCGGCCGCTCGCCTGTAACAAGGCCGCTAGCAATCATTGTCAGCTGGACCGCCGTAAACAGTATAAGGGCCCCGATACCTGTTTCTAATGTTGTGTATGCATAAGAAAAGGCCGCGGCATAAACAAAAAGCATGCTTGCAGCGCTCCAGCTGCCTTTGGAGCCGGGCGCGCTTTGAGAAGGAGTGACGCTGAGAATTATGAGAAGAGCGGCGACGGCGGATAGAAGACGAATAATGGTGAAACCCGATGGATCTATAGCTTCTTCGCCAAGGGCGAGCCGACAGAGGATGGAGTTTCCGGCAAAAGCAATCAACGCAAGTGTTGTGTAAACCGTAGTTCTCACTTTGAAATACGTCCTGAAATCTCTTCGGTCACTGACTTATTCACTGTTTTGATAACGGTTCTGACAAATGTTCCGATAACCAAGGTGCTGAGAGTTGCCGGACGCGACCAGGCTTACCAGCAACTATAGGCACCAGAGAGTCCTTTTTGTTCCGATATTGTCTTACCCGGCTGCTCGGCATGATAGGGCACAGGGCTTCACGGTGGATAATGGGGCACTGTTTGTACGATAATGGTGCACACGTTCTGGTGTGGTAACGCAGCCTATCGGTCTTAAAATTTTCCGGTATCCGTACTCCATCCAGAGTAGATAAAAATAAAGGTAGGGCGTCAGCATAATGAATTGCCTGTTAACGACGCGATCGCTTAAGTCGCGACGGTCTCTGTTAAAAACCTCTGCGGTTAGCGTTGTCCGTTCCGTCTTCCTGAGTTGTTTAGCCCTGTGGGCGTTGTCTGGCTGCTCTGAGTCTGTGGTAGAGCCCGAGAGCCCTGGTACTCAGGCACTGACCAGTCTGATGACAGCAGAGCAGTATCAGAACTCTCTGGGATATATTTTTGGTCCTGGTGTCGACTTGCAGGTGGAGTTTGCGCCCGTAGCGCGCACTGAGGGGCTTCTCGCAAACAGCGCTTCAATAGCCGGAGTCAGTAGCGCTCAGTTGCAAGGCATTCAGGGCGTTGCCGCGAGCGTAGCCAAGCAGGTTGTCGATGCCACTCATCGCAATTACCTAGTTCCTTGTAAGCCCGCCGCAATGGATGAGCCAGACCAAGACTGTGCGGTAGAGTTTCTTTCTCGGGTTGGGCGGCTTTTGTTTCGGCGCGCGCTCACAGAAGAAGAAATCACTATGTATGTTGAGCTTGCTGGAACAGCGGCAAGCGACCTCGAAGATTTTTATGCGGGTCTGGAGATTGCCCTCGAGGGAATGTTGATAAGTCCGGAGGGCCTCTTTGTTATCGAGCGTGTCGAAGCTGACCCAGATAACCCCGGGCAGCTGCGTTTAGACGCTTACTCCTTGGCATCCAGGCTGAGTTTTTTCCTGTGGAACGCTGGGCCCGACGATGAGCTATTGTCGGCAGCGGAGAATGGCGAGCTCCAATCCGAAGGAGGCGTCGAGCGATCGGTAGAGCGCATGTTAGCGAGTCCGCGCCTAAACCAGGGTATGCGCGCATTCTTTGACGACATGTTTGCTTTTGAAGAGGTAAAGACGCTCGCCAAGGATTCGACTATCTATCCGGAGTTTACTGGAGTCACAGCGGAAGACGCGCGCGAGCAAACACTGCGGACTACCATCGATCATCTGCTGGTCAATGATTACGACTACCGCGACCTGTTCACCACGCGGTCTTCGTTTATGTCGCCGGCCTTGGCAATTATTTATGGCGTGGCTGCGCAGCCGGGCTGGTCGCCGGTTACCTTTCCTGAGGGGAGTCCTCGCGGTGGCCTGTTGACGCAAGTCAGTTTCTTATCGCTGCACGCGCACCCGGGGCGGAGTTCGGTCACTTTGAGAGGCCAAGCACTGCGGGAGTTGTTCCTGTGTCAAACCGTACCCGAACCTCCGCCAGGCATAGACTTTTCCGTGGTGTCCAATCCCAACTCCCATTACCCCACACAGCGAGAACGTGTTGCAGCGCATCTAGAGACACCGTCTTGCGCAGGTTGCCACAGAATCACCGACCCGATCGGCTTGTCCTTGGAGCAGTTCGACGGGGCTGGTGCGTTTCGCCTTACGGAAAATGGCGCAACTATTGACGCCAGCGGCGGGCTCGATGGCTACGAGTTCGATGGCGCGATTGGTCTAGGGCAGGCGTTGCGAGAGAACCCCGAATTGCCTCGCTGTCTCGTTCAGCGCGTGTACAGCTATGGTACGGGTGGACCTCCGGAGCTTGAGGCGAGAGCAGTGATGGATTATTTCAACGATGAATTTGCGCAGGACGGTTATCGGCTTCGGGAGTTGCTGCGAACGGTGGCACTAAGCAGCGCTTTTTCAAGGATTCAAAAGGACCCTAGTGAAGGGAGTGATTCGGAGTCCTCTTCAAGTCAGGTTGCCGATGTAAGTTCTAACTAATTGATCCGGTAAATATGTAGGTCATGGATACACAGGAGAGTTGTTATGAGTAAGTGGAATAGACGTCGAGTGCTGAAAGGCATGATGAACGGCGTCGGAGTGTCCGTTGCTCTGCCTTTTCTGGAGGTTTTCCTTAATGGAAGCGGAACAGCCTTGGCGTCGGGACGACCTATGCCTGTGCGGTTTGGCACCTGGGGCTACGGTCTCGGTGGTACTTCAGACATCTTTGTGCCCAAAAAAGTCGGCGCTGGATATGACCTTCCTGAGGAGATCGCCTCCTGGGACCCGGTACGCGACGATATCAATCTGTTTACTAACGGATCGGCATTTCCCGACGCGTCGCCAAACAACAATCACTTCACCGGTTGGGTTGTCTCAAGAACGGGAGTGGCGCCGGAGGTGAATAGCATCGTTCCAGCGGAAACTATCGACGTCACCGTTGCCAAGCAGATTGGTCGGGCGACGAGGTTTAGCTCGCTCACTGCGACTGCCACAGCCGATGCCAGAGATACTTATAGTTACTTGAATGCAGCTACTCCGAACGCACCAGATTGGTCGCCTCTCCAGTTCTACAAGCGTCTTTTCGGGCCGGAGTTTCAGGACCCCAACGCCGAGGAGTTTAATCTCGACCCACGGCTGATGGCGCGAAGAAGCGTTCTGTCCAGCGTAATGGATCAGTCCCGTACCATGATGAAGGCCGTGGGTGCGGAGGACCGAGCACGCCTCGATCAGTACTTTACCGGCTTACGCCAGTTGGAGACGCAGTTCGATCATCGCCTTACCAAGCCGGAGCCCATTGCCTCATGTATCGCTCCCGGTGAGGCTCCTGTGAACCCTCTTATGGACAAGTCCGCGGATGCCGTAAAGCTTCGCCACAAGATGATGACGGAGTTGATGGTAATGGCCATCGCCTGTGATCAAACTCGTGTCTTTAACATGACTTATTCTGCGGCATTTTCTTCGATTATTAAGCCGGGGTATCCCAAACCGCATCACACCTGCACCCACGAAGAACCCGTTGATGGTGAGCTGGGTTATCAGCACCACGCATCGTGGTTTACGCGCCGGGCAATGGAGTCCTGGTCGGACTTTGTAGCCGCCTTCAAGGCGATCCCCGAAGGTGATGGAACGCTGTTGGATAACGTGCTCATTCTGGGTACCACCGATGTCGGATATGCGCGGACTCATGCTATCGACGGAATGCCCGTGTTCCTTGCAGGTCGCGCAGGGGGCAAAGCCAAAAGTGGAATTCATGTCGATTTGAAGGGGGGCTCGGTGTCGCAAGTAGGCTACACCGCCCTGCGATTGCTCGATATCGATACACCGTCTTGGGGGACCTTAAGCAACAAGACCTCTGAGCCCATTGCTGAGGTGGTGGCCTGAGTGGTGCACACCATGGGCGTAAAGAACAGTTCATTGCCACATCGTAAAGCGACTGCCTTGAGCGCTCGGCACATAGTCGGAGCGGCCTCTGTTTTCATTGTCGGGTTGTTCTCTGCGCAAACTTTTTCTCAGTCACAAACCGGTTGGCAGACGGACTCACAGCTGGGCTCTAAGTACTGGCAGTCTGCTGATAGCCCCGCGCAAGAAGCTTTTATCGAAGAGCTAACCCCGCCGGGGATTCAGGTGGTGGTAACTGCTCTTGAGGGCCCGGTGTATGCCGATGAGCAAGGCCGCACGTTGTACAAGTGGCCTCTCAGTGCTTTGCGTAATGGGTCCACTGGCGACCGAAAAGATGGCCCTTCCAACTGTGGAGACGAAGTTATAGAAGTCTCCGCAGGCTTGATGAGCCCCTATCCCCCCAATCTTTTACTTCCGGTAGAACAGCGCGTCAGTTGTTCAAGTGTTTGGCCGCCACTGCTTGCGGATGCTGATGCCGAGGAGTTGGATAAGTGGACCCTCACGGAGCGAGCGAACGGCGATCGGCAATGGTCCTACGATGGCTATCCACTCTATCGATCGCATTTAGACGAGGAAGTTGGCGATGTGTTTGGCGGATCCAAGATTCGTTCGCGCAATGACGGTGGCGTAGTTCGCGTACCGGTAGGGCCTCCCTCAGACGTACCCGCAGGGTTCAAAGTAATTCCCAGCACTACGGGAAGGCTTTTGGTGAACAAGGACGAATTTTCTGTTTATGCCTGGGACGGGGATGAGTCGAACAAGTCGAATTGCGATCTGGAATGTCTGAAGAATTGGACGCCTGTTCCCGCGCCGGGAATCGCAATGAACCGTGGTGAGTGGACGGTGGTTAAGCAGTTGTCGGGATTCAATCAATGGGCCTTTCGCGGACAACCCTTGTATACCCATAACAATGATCCTGGTACCCGCAGCTTCGCGGGTGGTGATGTACCTAACTGGCGGAACCCACAATGGCACAATGTTTATACTCAGCGTGCTGTAACCCCGCCCGGCGAGTTTACTGTGCAGGACGTGGAGTTTGGCGGACAGGTTTTGGCCGATAGCTCGGGGCGTTCGATTTATCTTTACAACTGCCGGGATGATTCCATGTCGCAGATAGCTTGCGATCACCCCGGTTCATCACAGGACTATCGCTTGGCCATTTGTGGCGATGGGGATCCAGAGCTATGTAGAGCGACTTTTCCCTATGTGCTTGCGGGTCCAGACGCGGTAAGCGCGAGCAGCCTGTGGAGCGTTATTGATATTGATGAAGATAGCGGCAACCTTGCCACTGCAGAAGTTGATCCCGACAAAGTTTTGAAGGTGTGGGCTTACCGAAAACGCCCGGTGTACACCTATGTGGGCGATGATGAGCCCGGTGTCACAAATGGTGATGGCATCGGCGAGTTCACGGGCAGCCGAAATGGTTACAAAGTTTTCGTACTGCGGGATGATTTTGGCGAGAACGCATTTCGACGCTGAAAAACCTGCCGCACAACGCGGGCGTAGGTCGCCCAGGAGAGCCAAGCGATGACACTCTTTTTACAATCTCTACCAGCTCGCGGATCTTCCGTAGCCAAGAGTATTCGGCTCCTAGGAAGCCCTCTACTCGCTATGCTCGTGTCGATGGCAGCCTTGTCCGGCGCAGCAAATGCCGAGCCCGTCAGTGGTAAGCGAATCGGATATGTACTTACAGAGCGTCATTGGTCTGTATATCAAACGGAGGACGCCAAGACGGAGTGCCCTCAGGGATTCAACATTGGACCGCGTGAGCAGTACTCAGAACTCTATCCTGAAGAGGGTGGTGTGCTGCGCGCCGAAGTCGATACTCGCCTTGTTAGAGAAGGGCGACGTTTTCACCGCGAGACTTCGGACGAACCGTTTCCGTTTTACGATGCGGTTGGTCCGAACGCCTACGGCGTGAATTTAGATGGCAAGATTACCGAGGAAGACTTCACGAGTCCTGACGGAGTGGAAGGCATCGATAACCAGCTCAATCGCGCGCTTGCCTGTATTGCGATATATCGAGGTCCCGACGGAGCCTTCTACCACTTTTCGAACTTGTTCATGTACGGCAATGCTTATAACCGTTGGCTGATTGAATTGACGGGAGTCGACGATCTGGCTAACGACGACGAGGTAACAGTCAGTTTTTATCGCGGTCTGGACGATCTCGTTACCGACGCCTCGGGGAAGGGTTTTGTGGCTGGCGGTACGCAGCGCGTTGACGGTCGATGGGGCGAGAGCTTCCGAGGCGAAGTGCAGGGCCAGATAGTCGATGGAGTTCTCACAACAGAGCCCGCGGCTCGTACCAAGTTTCCCTGGTCTTTTCCCGGTATCGGCGGAGGCTTTCACATTTTCCACGACTTCCAATTGCAGTTGACGCTGACGCCGAAGACGGCGGAAGGCCTGCTAGCAGGCTATGCCGATGTCGAGCAATACAATCACCGCCTTAATCGGAATTGGACCACCCATCACCAGAGTTATGGGCAGCTATCAGCGGCGTCATTGTATCGCGCTATGAAGCGCTTGGCAGACGGTTACCCGGATCCTGACACGGGAGCCAATACCGCAATATCCTCTGCCGTCGATGTCAAAATGCATCAGGTGTACATCGTGCATCCCGGCGACGAGACCATGGGGATAAACACAGCGCAGCGCTAGCTCTCTGAGATCCATGGATGATAACTAAGCAAACAGGGGAGTATTTGATGAGAGTTCGACTGAGTTACCTGGGGATGGCGCTCACTGTGTTGCTGTCATCATTATCTGCGTTGAGCGCTGCCGACGATGCCAACATGTCTGCCGCAGGCGGGGGCCTCATAGATTTGTGGTCATCCGGGCAGCCGGCTTTTGGTCAGTATGTTACGCAGTCTCATGATGCAAACGACTCCCAGAAGTCTCCAAGCTATACGCTACAAACTGGCTTGGATCTCGCTGCGAACCCTCTGCTGGATTTCGCATTTCTCAGTCTTGAGCAAAAGTATGAATTTCAATCTGCGCAGAATGTTGTTCAAGGTATTCGTCAGGGAGCGGTGGATGCCGTGCAACTCCCACTGCTTGTCCGTATTCCCCCGATCAATGTGGATGGCGAGGATGCGGCCAGAGCTCGCGTGCAAGAGCTCTTGGCCATGGGAGCCAATGGCGTAGTCATTCCCCATGTAATGGATCTGGAAGAGGCTCGAGCTGCTATCTCGTTTTTTGAAGGCGCCGATGTGTGGTCTCCCGCTAATCCTGACGGCGACATCGTTGCCATGCTGATTATTGAGGACCCCGATGTTTTTACCGAGCTGGAAGAAATTGCGAATCTCCCGGGATTCAGCGCGCTTGTGTGTGGCATAGGCAGTCTGACCAGCGCTTTAGGTGGCGATAGGGCCGCAGCGGAAGCGATCAATCAACAGGTGTTGGCGGAGAGTAAGCGCGTGGGTAAGCCGAATCTAACGACGGTAGACCCAGAATCCGTGGCGCTCCGGGTAGAACAAGGATTCTTGGGTTTACTGGCCTACGGGCCGGAATCACAAGAATCAATCAAGCGCGGCAAAGCGGCCGCGGGTCGTTAGCTGCTAGAGGATGCGAATAATGGATAAGACAATGTCACGCCGCGCAGTGCTGTTACGAGGCCTCCAGCTTCCTGTCGCGGGGGGATTGTTACTGAGTTTAGTGGGCTGCGAGAGCGGAGATACCAACGGTAGTGCCGCGCCCACGCTTGTGTGCGCCAATCCTGATGAGATGACGTCCGCGCAGGCGAGTGTGCGAAAAACATTACGATATACAGAAGTTTCCGCGGACACGGCGAAAACCTGCGCCGGCTGCGCCTTTTTTACGGCGGCCACCGATGGCTGCGGATCCTGCGGGATTTTTGATGGGAATGCAGTTAATCCCGAAGGACATTGTGATTCTTGGAGTGCCGATTCTTGAGATTAACGACGCTGCTATTTGTACTTCTTTCAGCCGTTGCTTCTCTGAGCCTGGCTACCACGACGGACGCTGCACAATCCGTGCAGGAAGACCGCGGCGCTTATCTGACGGCAGTTGGGAATTGTGTCAGTTGCCATACTCGTGAAGATGGCCCTGCTATGGCTGGCGGCCTCGAGTTTGAGACCCCCTTTGGCACTATTTATTCGACCAATATTACGCCAGATCCACAGACTGGCATTGGTGATTGGAGTCTCGAGGAGTTTACCGCCGCCATGCGAGAGGGTGAGCGGCCCGACGGCAGTCATCTGTATCCAGTGTTTCCCTACACTGCATTCACGAAAGTTAGCGATGAGGATATCGCCGCCATTTATGGGCATCTTCAGACCATGGAGCCCGTGTCCTACGCGCCGCCGGACAACGATCTGGGGTTTCCCTACAACCAACGGTGGGGATTGGGAGTGTGGAAGTCTGCGTTTTTTGACGAAGGGCGATACGAGCCAGATCCCGAGCAGTCAGAGGAGTGGAATCGCGGTGCTTACCTTGTCGAAGGCTTAGGGCATTGCGCCATGTGCCACTCTCCGCGCAACGCTGCAGGTGGTGTGGATGGGGACCTCCTCATGACCGGTGGTGTTTATATGGAGCGTGTTGAGGGCAAGCTGTCAGCATGGTCTGCGCCTAACCTTACCTCTGCGGACAATGGTTTGGGTCAGTGGTCTCACGAGGACATCGCGGACTATTTAAAGCTGGGTTTCAGTGAGCGCTCCGGTGTCTTCGGTCCAATGAACAATGTTGTCGTGAACAGTACACGTCACATGTCCGT